>NZ_CP065915.1:1212222-1515277 GCF_016134045.1 Pelagovum pacificum
GGGCGGCGTCGATGCCGGGACCCTGGCCGCTCCAGCTCTGAAGGATCGCACCGTGGCCGATGCCGCCATTGCTTCCGCGTGCGGCTTCTTCCCAAGCTACAGGGCTGTGTCCGTTTTCGGCCAGCTGTCCGGCGAGGCGTGCCATGGTCCAGCCCTGAACATCGTCGCGGGATGAGAGGCCTTCACGCTTCTTCAGCGCGTCGATCGCGGGCGATCCGTCCCACGCGCCGTCGGGAAGCTCATCACAGCCAAGGTGAATGAGGCCGAGCGGGAAAAGGCCGGCGACCTCGGCGGACAATTGTCCGAGAACCTCCCAAGTCTGGTCTGACGCGGGGCTGAGAACGTTTTCGGGATAGCCTTGAACGCTCGTTTCGGCCCCGGTGTCGGCGTCGTCACGCAGGCCGGGAAGAACCTTCGCCATGCCGTAGGAGTGAGCGGGAACCTCGATCTCGGGCAGCGTTCCGATATTGAGCGCCTGTCCGTGAGCGATGATTTCGGCAACGTCATCAAGGCTATACGTCCCACCTGCACGGGGGCCGCCGCCGAAGAGGCCAGGCAGCAACTCGCCTTCTCCCCGGAACGCGGTCTTCTGCCAGAGCTCCGGGACGCTCTCCACTTCGACCCGAAAGGCCTCGTCGTCGGCGAAGTGCCAATGGAAGCGGTTCATCTTGAGAAGCGCCATGAGGTCCATCAGGCGCTTGATCGTCGAGGGTTCGAAGAAGTGGCGGGCGCAATCGAGGTGCTGACCGCGCCATTCGAAGCGGGGCGCGTCCTCGATCTCACCCAAGGGGAGCTGACCTTCGTGAGTGTGCAGCAGCGTCAGAAGGGTGATCGCGCCGTAGAATCGGCCGCTCTCTGAGGATGCGGCGAGCGACACGCCGGACTCGGTGATGTTGAGCCGGTACGCCTCGGTTGCGAGCTGGCCGTCGACCTCCTGAATCAGGGGCAGGCCGTCGGGAATTAGGAAAGGGCCGAGCCCCGTGCGCTCGGCCAGCTGGACGACAGGCTCGAAATCGTCGCTGTCGGACACGAATCCGGTAACGGACACCTGTCCGCCAACAGGGCTCCACCGGGTCACGGGCGGGACGATACGGAGGTCGGGCATCTCGCCGGGCGGCAAGTCGCCTTGAGTCACACCGGCGGGCAGCGCGGGCAGCTCGATGATTTCACCTTCCGCGCGGAGATAGGCGCCAAGCGGGAGCCAGGCGCGGTTCGCGGGGCGAAACCCGCCGAGGTGCTGCAGGACGATTTCATGTCCTGTACCGGGCACGAGATCGGGAAGTTCGACTTCATGATAGCTGGCAACGGCCTGGACGAGCGTGCCGCCCCTTACGACTTTGGCCGGGGCCATCAGAGAGAAACAGAAGACCGGAGCGGAGAGGGGCCGGTCGCTGGTGACCTCTACGATTATCGAGAGGTCATCGAGTCTGGCGGACAGGTTCATGGTGGCCTCCGATCTTGAGCATCGCGGTCGAGGAATGCGCGTGCCGCCAAAGCTTTGCAAGTGTCGCAGGGGAGCGTTGCAGCCTTGCGGTGGTTGACGGCTTCGGCCATGCAACCAGAAGGAAAGTGAATCGGACGTGATGAGTGACGCGCTGACCCAGTGGACGACCTGGCGAGAGATCGGGGCCCAGCCTGACATCTGGCGGAGGTGGGAGCAGGACTTTGCGTTGCAGGACGTGCGGGCGTGGATTGCGGGACTGGATGTCGATGAAGTCTGGTTCTGCGGTGCTGGCAGCTCTGCTTTTATCGGGGATATCGTCGCGAGCGGGATAAAAGGCGAGCGGCCTTTCCGTTCTGTTCCCACGACGGACCTGATCAGTCGGCCGGATTTCTATCTGTCGGACAGGCGTCCGTTAGTGGTCAGTTTCGGGCGGTCGGGAGGGAGCCCGGAGACGCTGGGGTCGTTCGACGCGCTCGACGTGCTCACGCCTGACGCGCCGCGACTGAACGTGACCTGCAATCCCGACGGGGCGCTCGCCAAGCGAAAGGCGACGGGGGAATGCGGGGTGGTGGTGCTGCCGCCGCAGGCGCTGGACCAAGGCTTTGCCATGACCTCCAGCTTCACGACGATGCTGCTGACTGCGCTTGCCCTGTTCGATGCCGAGTCGCGCCAGCGGCCGTTCACGCAGCTCGCCGATGCGCTCGATATCCTGCTGCCGGAGTTTACCGCACTCGCGTCCGATACCGATCGGCCATCGCGTATCGTCTTTCTCGGCACGGGCGCGATGTCCCACGCGGCGCGGGAATCGGCGCTGAAGGTCCTGGAGCTGACGGCAGGGCGCACGGCGGCGATCTGGGACAGCCCGCTCGGGTTTCGCCACGGGCCAATGAGTTTCGTCGACGACGAGACACGGATTGTGCTCTTCACCAGTCGCGAGCCGCAGGCTGCGCGCTATGAGGCCGACTTGCTGGACGAGCTGTCGCGGCAATTCCCCGGGCAGGGCCTGACGACCGTGGGGGCGAATGCGGATTTCGACCCGAACGTCGATCTCCCCGACGCGTGGCTGACACCGATCGCTGTCGCTCTCGCACAGGTGCTTGGCGTGACCTGGTCCGATCGACTCGGCCTTGATGTGGATGATCCGTTCGCCGGCAAAGGCACGCTGTCCCGGGTCGTCAGCGGTGTGACGCTCTACCCCGTTCGCCGAAGCTGACGGACAAACGTCCGCTAACGGACGGCATCGAAATCGTTTCCATGTCCTGAAAATGAAAAACGGCGACGCCAGGGAGGAGGAGAGGCGCCGCCGTTTAAATCGTCAGACGCTCAGGGAGGAGGAGAGAGCGCCTTCCGATATGGTCCCGGTCCTGAGCCGCAGGGAGGAGGAGAGCGGCGTTCGGTCCGGGTCATCGATATCCCAGGGAGGAGGAGGGGCACCGACGAAGTCTTGCGAAGCTCGCGGTGGCATCCAGGGAGGAGGAGAGGATGCCACCGCGTCTTTGCATCGCAGACCCCAGGGAGGAGGAGAGGAGCCTGCGAATAGGGTCCGAAGAGGCGTCGGGCTCAGGGAGGAGGAGAGAGCCCTTCGGTCTTCGGATCGGCGATCCCCAGGGAGGAGGAGAGGGAACCGCCGAAACTGTTGGTCCTGGAAGGCGGCGACACCCAGGGAGGAGGAGAGGGTGCCGCCGCTTCTTCTAGGTGCGATCCGCTCAGGGAGGAGGAGAGAGCGAACCGCGCTCAGAGCTCTCAGGGAGGAGGAGAGAGAGCTCCGAACCTTGAATTACTTGCCGTAGGCGGCCTCACGGGCGATGCCACGGATTTGCGACCGGTGAACGCCGAGGTCGGCGAGATCGCGGTCGGTCAGCTGGCCGAGTTCGACCAGCGTTTGACGATAAACCTGATGACGGGCCTGGTGTTCCCGGAATTCGGAAACGAAGCCGTTGAAACGGGCGAAAAGGTTGTTGCCGGCGAGGCCGCGGGTGTCGGTATAGGTGGCCATGTTAGGCTCCTGCTGCTCAGTTCAAATTCGCTGCGCCGTTTGGCGCTCTCGAGACGATAGATAGGGAAATGCTGCAGCCGCACAATCCGTCACGTGCTCAACGCTGCCATGCAGAAAGTGCAAGGGATACGAATAATCGCTCGCGAAAGGCCAATGGTGAAAATTTTAGCGGAGTGTGAATGGATTCTCACCCTGGAACCCATATCTCGGAATTGAATGCCCGATTTGGACCAAATATCGACGACTGCGGGTGTAACTAAAAGGTAACGGCACGATGGCAAAAGAAGCTGTGCTCGAGGCACTGGAAAGAATCGGACTGCCGGACGGGGGCACGCTGGTCAGCCGGGACATGGTTCGCGCGCTCGCGGTCGAGGGTGGCGCGGTCAGATTCGTCATCGAAGCCCCGACGCCGGACATGGCCCGCGCGATGGAGCCGGTCCGCGCGGCGGCGGAACGTGTGGTGAAGGAGCTCGACTGGGTAACGTCGGTCTCCGTCGTGCTGACGGCGCACGGGCCGAAGGAAGCGCCGCCGGAGCCGGCGCCGTCACTGAAGGTCGGCCGGCACCCGACGAAGTCCGACGGGCCGGCGAAGGTCGCGGGGGTCGATCGCATCATCGCGGTCGGCTCCGGCAAGGGCGGCGTGGGCAAGTCGACCGTGGCGACGAACCTCGCGGTCGCGATGGCGCGGGAAGGGCGGCGGGTCGGGCTGCTCGACGCAGATATATACGGACCCTCCGTTCCCCGGATGATGGGGCTCGAGACCCGGCCGGCCTCTCCGGACGGCGAACATATCGAGCCTTTGCGGGCGCACGGTGTCACGTTCATGTCCATCGGGCTGATGCTCGAGGAGGGCAAACCGGTGATCTGGCGCGGTCCGATGCTGATGGGCGCGCTGCAACAGCTGCTCGGCCAGACGAACTGGGGCGAGCTCGACACGCTGATCGTCGACCTGCCTCCGGGGACGGGGGACGTGCAGCTGTCGCTCTGCCAGAAGTTCACCATCTCGGGCGCGGTGGTCGTCTCGACGCCGCAGGACGTCGCACTGTTGGATGCGCGCAAGGCGCTGGCGATGTTCGAAACGCTCAAGACGCCGGTCCTCGGCCTGATCGAGAACA
The DNA here is from genome assembly GCF_016134045.1 of Pelagovum pacificum. Lineage (NCBI taxonomy): Bacteria > Pseudomonadati > Pseudomonadota > Alphaproteobacteria > Rhodobacterales > Paracoccaceae > Pelagovum > Pelagovum pacificum. The sequence goes on from NZ_CP065915.1 coordinate 1,216,778, forward strand.
TGAGCACATATATATGTCCCAACTGCGGGCACGAGGCGCACCTCTTCGGTCATGGCGGCGTTGCGACGGAGGCGGAGAAGCTGTCGCTGCCGTTCCTGGCGTCGCTGCCGATCGACCTCGACACGCGACTCGGCGGTGACGGCGGCGTGCCGGTCGCGGCGGGCGACGGCCCGATGGCGGAGAACTACCGGCGGCTGGCGCGGCGTTTCATCGACGGCGGCATGGGGTAGGGCGCCCCGACAGTCGGACATCCGGATGCCGGTCCCTCTGCGGGGCCGGCATTTTTTGTCTCTACCTTCCCGAACCGAGCAAATCGGCGGTCGCTGGCCGGTCACATCGCGCGATCACGGCCTGAAATCATCACTTGGGGAGGTCCATGGAACTTCATGGTCCGCGTTGGGTCGGGGCAGTCCGGCAGCCCCGTGAGAGGGCCGTTTCGGGGGTTTGATGGTCCCGAGAGGGGATCAGTGGGGAACCTGCGGGATTTCATGGAACCGCCCGGACGAGCCCAAAAAGTTGTGGATAATGGTGTTCGCGCGCATCTGTTGCCTTGATCGTGATCCTGAAGACACAGCCGCGTTACTCCACAGCTGGTAGAATCGGGGCTGTGAATACCAGATTTAGTATCGTGCGGCCGTCAGGGTGATAAATACACCCTTCCCGAGCTGATCCGACTTTTCTGTGTCGGACCATGAGATTCAGTTAATTCCCGTCTCGATCCATGAATTCCCAGATTCCGATTGCCCGGGCCGGTTGGTCATGGCAAACCTGTTTCCAGAAAGAGGGACTACAAAAAAACGAACCAACGCAGGTTTCATACAGGCAACCCCGCTTTCTTAAAAACAGAATCCGACGCGGAGCGCAGAGCAGCATCCCCCCAGGTGTGCGCAGCGTGATCGGACTTTCCCGCGAGGGACCGGCGGCGGATCGAGCAGTAGGCAGCAGTTCGATCCGCCGTTCGTGTTTTCAGCGGCAACGATAACTCCGGGGGATGCGGGACGGGTCAGCGGCACTGTGACTCAAGTCAAAGGCTTCACAGGCACTCACACCCTAAAGGTGGATACGAAGGGACGGGTTTCTGTCCCTGCCGCCTTCCGTCGCATCCTTGCTGAAGCTGACTCCACCTACACCGACGGCGGCTCTGCCAAGTTCTTCCTGGCCTATGGTGCACACCTTAAGGACCGGCTCGAGATCTATACTGTCGAGGAATTCGCCCGCCGGATCGAGCAGATCAACGGCATGGCGGCTGGCAGGAACAAGACATTCATGCAGGAAGTCCTGCTCTCTTCCAGCGACGAGATGGAAGTCGACAAGGACGGCCGCACGATTCTTCCCAAGGCCCACCGCGAGAAGCTGGGCCTCGACAGCGGTGAGCTGCTGTTCAAGGGGATGGGCGACCACATCGTCGTCTGGGCCAAGGACACCTACGAGGCCACGCGCGGCGCGAAGGTCGCGCAGATGGCGGCCGAGCTCGGCGACGATTTCGACATCATGCAGCTTGTCGGCGGGTAGGCCATGAGTACGGCCGCAGCCCCCCACGTTCCCGTCCTGATCCGGCCGCTCATCGAAGCGGTCGCGCCTGTCTCCGGGACCTGGCTTGACGGGACGTTCGGGGCAGGGGGCTACACGCGTGCGCTACTGGACGCGGGTGCTGAAAACGTTATCGGGATCGACCGCGATCCGCTGGCCGCCGAGATGGCCGGCTGGGTCGCGGATGATCCGCGTATCGCCCTGATTCAAGACACTTTTTCCAACCTTGACGATCATGCGTCCGAGCTCGACGGAATCGTTCTCGACCTCGGTGTCAGCTCGATGCAACTCGACCAGGCGGAGCGTGGATTCTCCTTCAATACGGACGGGCCGCTCGACATGCGGATGAGCCAGGACGGGCCCTCTGCCGCCGATCTGGTCAATGATCTGGACGAGGGTCCGATTGCGGACATCCTTTTTCACTACGGGGAAGAGCGCGCCTCGCGTCGGATCGCCAAGGCCATCGTGCGGGAGCGCCCGCTATCCACAACCGGACAGCTGACCGCCATCGTCGAGAAATGCCTGCCGCGCCCGAAGCCGGGGCAAAGCCACCCCGCGACGCGGACGTTCCAGGCGCTGCGGATCGCGGTGAACAATGAATACGGAGAGCTCGCCGAGGGTCTGATGGCGGCGGAACGTGCGCTGAAGCCGGGGGGCATGCTGGCCGTCGTGACGTTCCATTCCATCGAGGACCGCATGGTGAAGCGATTCTTCCAGCTTCGGTCGGGTCGGACGGGCGGCGGCAGCCGTCACGCGCCCGCCGTGCAGGAGATCACGCCCGCGTTCGAGCTGGTGACGCGCAAGGCCGTCGGACCGGACGACCGCGAACTGGCGGAGAACCCGCGGTCGCGGTCGGCGAAGCTGCGGGTCGGGCGTCGCACCGACGCGCCCGCCGAAGAGATCGACAGAAAGCTTCTCGGGATGCCCGTCGTGAAGGGATTCGTTCAATGAGGATGATGCTTTACCTCGTCACCGCGCTTGGCGTGATCGCGCTGGCCTTCTGGGCCTACGACCAGAACTACCGCACGCAGGCGGCGATCCGCGACGTGCGCGAGCTGCACCGCGAGATCGGCACCGCGCATGAACGGCTGAACGTGCTGAAGGCGGAGTGGGCCTATCTCAACCGCCCCGACCGGCTGCGCGACCTGACCGAGCTGAACTACTCCCGACTGGAGTTGCTGCCGCTGATGCCCGACGGGTTCGGCCGCATCGACGAGGTCAACTTCCCGATTCCGCCGCTGAGCCCGATCCTCGACCCGGTCGAGATCGCCTCGCAGAACGCAGACGGGGAGGAATTCCCATGACCCGCAGACCGCTTCGCCCGCTCGCCCGGATCCTCAAGGCCCGTGCCGAGGGCGGCAACCCGGACGCGATCGAGGCCGAGAACCTGCGCCTGCGCCACGAGGAGATGCGCGACAAGGCCCGCGCGCGGGCCGAGGGGCGGCTCGTCGTGCTCGGCGCGATGTTCTTCCTCGCCTTCGCGACGGTCGGCGGCCGGATGGGCGTGCTCGCCGCGTCCGAAAGCTCCGAACCGCAGGTGAGCGCGGGCGGCAACCCGATCATCGGCACGCGCGCCGACATCGTCGACCGCAACGGCCGGATACTCGCCACCAACCTCGAGACCCATTCGCTCTATGCCCACCCGCAGGACATCCAGAACGCCGAGGCCGCGGCGCGCGGCCTTGTCGAGATCTTCCCGGAGCTGAAGTACGAGGACCTCTACGAGCTGTTCACCGGCGACCGCCGCTTCGACTGGATTCGTCGCGAGATCAGCCCCGAGCAGATGCAGGCGGTGCACGAGATCGGCGATCCCGGCCTGCTGTTCGGCCCGCGCGAGATGCGGCTCTACCCGAACGGGTCGGTGGCCGCGCATATCCTCGGCGGCGCCTCCTACGGCACCGAGGGCGTGAGCTCCGCCGAGGTGATCGGCGTCGCGGGTGTCGAGAAGTACTTCGACAACTACCTGCGCGACCCGGCGAACGAGGGTGCGCCGCTGGAATTGTCGGTTGACCTCACGGTGCAGGCGGCGGTCGAACGGGTGCTTCAGGGCGGCATGACGCTTATGAACGCCAAGGGTGCGGCGGCGACGGTGATGAACGTCCACACCGGCGAAGTCATTGCGCTGGCGAGCCTCCCGGACTTCGATCCCAACAAGCGACCGGTGCCGCCGCCCGGCGACCGCGACGACAGCCCGCTCTTCAACCGCGCGATGCAGGGCGTCTACGAGCTGGGTTCGGTCTTCAAGATCTTCACGGCCGCGCAGGCGATCGAGGCCGGGCTCGTCTCGCCCAGCACGATGATCGACACGAAGGGGCCGTTCTACTGGGGCCGCTTCCCGATCCGCGACAGCCACCGGATGCCCGACGAGATGTCTGTGTTCGAAGTTGTGACGGAAAGCTCGAACGTCGGCACGGCGCGGATCGCGCAGATGATCGGCGTGACGCGCCAGCAGGAATTCCTGCGCACGCTCGGCCTGCTTGATCCGACGACGGTCGAGATGGTCGAGGCGCCGACCGCGCGCCCGCTGCTGCCGCCGAACTGGTCGGAGCTCTCGACAATCACGATCTCCTACGGGCACGGCCTGTCCGTGTCGCAGCTCCATATCGCGCAGGCCTACGCGTCGCTGCTGAACGGCGGCACGCGGGTCACGCCGACGCTGGTGCGCCGGACGGGCGCGCCGGTGGTCGGTGAGCGGGTGGTGTCCGAGCAGACCTCGCGCGTCGCGCGCGAGATGCTGCGCGGTGTCGTCACCGGCGGGACCGCATCGCTGGCCGACGTGCCGGGTTACGAGGTGGGCGGCAAGACCGGCACCGCCGACAAGCCGACCCCGCGCGGCGGCTACTATGACGACCGGGTGATCGCGAGCTTCGCCTCGATCTTCCCGGCGAGCGATCCGGAGTACGTCCTCGTCGTGACGCTCGACGAGCCGATGATCTCGATTCTCGACGAGCCACGCCGCACGGCGGGCTTCACCGCCGCACCGCTTGGGGCGGAACTGATCCGTCGCGTCGCGCCGCTGCTTGGCATGCGGCCGGACGTTGAAACCTCCGTCCCGCTGGGTGTATCACTCACCGCGCAATAAACGCGGGGGGCGCGCCATGAGCAGTGCACGGCCGGAAGAGCAGACGAAGACGCTGTCGGCCCTTGGTCTGACCGCACAGGGCGGGCGAGAGGCGGAGATCACCGGGATCACGGTGGACAGCCGCGAGGTGATGCCGGGCTACCTGTTCGCGGCCCTGCCGGGCGGCAGCGTCCACGGCGCGGATTTCATCGCGACGGCGCTGGAACTTCAGGCGGGCGCGATCCTCACCGATGCCGAGGGTGCGCGGCGGGCCGCCGACGAGATCGCCGAGTCGGACGTCGCGCTGATCGTTGCCGAGGATCCCCGCCAGACGCTCGCGCAGACCGCCGCGCTCTGGTTCGGGCGTCATCCCTCGACGGTCGTCGCGGTGACGGGGACGAACGGCAAGACCTCGGTGTCGACCTTCTGCCGCCAGATCTGGATCGAGATGGGCGAGGAGGCCGTGAACCTCGGCACGACCGGGGTGGAGGGCGCCTGGACGCACGGGCTGCGCCACACGACGCCGGACCCGATCACGCTGCACCGCGTTCTGGCCGAGGCCGCGCGCCAGGGCATCACCCATGTCGCGATGGAAGCGTCGAGCCACGGGCTCGACCAGCGGCGGCTCGACGGGATGATCCTCGCCGCGGCCGGGTTCACCAACTTCACGCAGGACCACCTCGACTATCACAAGACGTTCGACGCCTACTTCGATGCGAAGATGGGGCTGTTCACTCGCGTGCTGGCCGACGACGGGGTCGCCGTGGTCAACCTCGACGATCCGAAGGGGCCGCTCGTGGCCCAGATCGCGGAGGAACGCGGGCAGGAAGTGATCGGCGTAGGCCGTCACCCCGAGGCGCGGTTGCGCATCCTCGGGCAGCGGTTCGACGCGACGGGGCAGGAGCTGCGGTTCGAGTGGCAGGGGCGCAGCAAGCTGAGCCGGCTCGACCTGATCGGCGGCTTCCAGGCGGAGAACGTCCTGATGGCCGCCGCGTTGACGATCGGAGCGGGCGCGGCGCCCGACGAGGTGTTCGACGTGCTTCGGCATCTGCAGACAGTGCGGGGGCGGATGCAGCTCGCAGCGACGCGCGACAACGGCGCGACGGTGTTCGTCGACTACAGCCACACGCCCGACTCGGTCGGGGTGGCGATCCGCGCGCTGCGGCCGCACGTCATCGGGCGGATCATCGCTGTCGTCGGTGCCGGCGGCGACCGGGACAGGGGCAAGCGGCCGCTGATGGGCGCCGCCGCGGCGGAGAACGCCGACAAGGTCATCGTGACCGACGACAACCCGCGTTCGGAGGATCCTGCCGACATCCGCGCCGCTGTACTGGACGGCGCGCCGGGCGCGATCGAGATCGGCGACCGGGCCGAGGCGATCCTGCGCGGTGCCGACATGCTGGAGCCGGGCGACGCGCTGCTGATCTGCGGCAAGGGCCACGAGACGGGCCAGATCGTCGGCGACGCGATCCTGCCGTTCGACGATGTCGAGCAGGCGAGCGTTGCGGTCGCCGCGCTCGACGGGCGGATCTGATGGCTCTCTGGACTGCCGCCGAGGCCGCTCGCGCGACGGGTGGCGAGGCGACGACCGACTGGCAGGCCGACGGCGTGTCGATCGACACGCGCACGTTGCAGCCGGGGGACCTGTTCGTCGCATTGAAGGCGGCGCGGGACGGGCACGAGTTCGTCGCGCAGGCGCTTGAGAAGGGTGCCGCCGCGGCGCTGGTCACGCACCGCCCCGAGGGAGTTGCCGAGGATGCGCCGCTGCTGATCGTGCCGGACGTTCTGGAGGGGCTCGAAGCGCTCGGCCGGGCGGGTCGGGCGCGGACAGGTGCGCGGGTGGCGGCGATCACCGGGTCGGTCGGCAAGACCTCGACCAAGGAGATGCTGCGCGCCGCGCTGGAAAAGCAGGGCCGCACCCACGCCGCAGAGGCCTCCTACAACAACCACTGGGGCGTGCCGCTGACGCTGGCGCGGATGCCGGTCGATACCGACTATGCCGTGATCGAGATCGGGATGAACCATCCCGGAGAGATCGCGCCGCTGGCGAAGATGGCCCGGCCGCACGTTGCGATGATCACCACCATCGCGCCCGCCCACCTCGAGGCGTTCGGCGCGATCGAGGGGATCGCGCGGGAGAAGGCCTCCATCTTCGAGGGGCTGGAGCCGGGCGGCGTCGCCGTGGTGAACGGGGACCTGCCGACCTCGCCGATCCTGATCGAGACGGCAGAGGCCGCCGGCGCGCGCGTGGTCACCTTCGGCACCGCGCGGACCAACCACCACCGGCTTCTGTCGGCGCAGGTCTGCGAGGGTGCGACGGTCGGCACGGCACGGCTCTGGCGGACGCATGTCGACCTCAAGGTTGCGACCGAGGGACGGCACTTCGCGGTCAACGCGCTTGGCTGCCTGGCGGTGGCGAAGGCGCTCGGCGCGGACCGGACGCGGGCGCTGATGGGGCTTGGCCTCTGGGCGCCGCCGGCGGGCCGGGGGATGCGGGAGGAGCTGTTGCTGGATGACGGCGTCGCGTCCGGGACGATCGATCTGATCGACGACGCCTTCAACGCCAACCCGACCTCGCTGATCGCCGCGCTGGACGTGCTCGCCGCCGCCAAACCGCGCGACAACGTCGGCCACATCGGCCGGGGGCGGAGGATCGCGGTGCTCGGCGACATGCTGGAGCTCGGGGCGGACGAGGCGGCGATGCATGCCGATATCGCCCGAGAGCCCGCCATGCAGTCGGTCCATGTCGTCCATTGCGTCGGCAAGCTGATGCGCAATCTTTACGACGCGCTGCCCGAGGACCGTCGCGGTCGCTGGGTGGCCTCCGCCGACGAGCTGGCCCGCCACGCGGCGCGGCTGGTCGACGGTGGCGACGTCGTGCTGGTCAAGGGGTCGAAGGGCAGCCGGGTGTCGCTTGTCGTTGACGCCATCCGAAAACTGGGACATCGCAACGAGATGTCCGAACAAGAGGCCTGAGCATGCTCTACTGGTTGACCGCCATTTCGGACGGCGGCGATTTCTTCAACCTTTTCCGATACATCACCTTTCGGGCGGGCGGTGCCTTCCTGACGGCGCTGCTGTTCGGGTTCATCTTCGGCATCCCGCTGATCAACGTGCTGCGCAAGCGGCAGGGGCGGGGCCAGCCGATCCGCACCGACGGACCGGAGGGGCACCTCGTCAAGGCCGGGACGCCGACGATGGGGGGCCTGCTGATCGTCGGTGCGCTGACGACGTCGACCCTGCTCTGGGCGCGGCTCGACAACCCGTTCGTGCTGATGGTGCTGTTCGTCACACTGGCCTTCGCGGCCATCGGCTTCGCCGACGACTACGCCAAGGTGACCAAGCAATCGAGCGCCGGCCTGTCGAGCCGCGCGCGGCTGCTGCTCGGCTTCGTGATCGCGGGGATGGCGGGCTTCTGGTTCGCGCAGTTCCATCCCGACGAGCTGACCAACCAGCTGGCCTTCCCGGTGTTCAAGAACACGCTGCTGAACCTCGGTATCCTGTTCGTGCCCTTCTCGATGATCGTCATCGTCGGCGCGGCGAACGCGGTGAACCTGACGGACGGGCTCGACGGGCTGGCGATCATGCCGGTCATGATCGCCGCCGGGACCTTCGGGGTGATCGCCTACGCGGTCGGTCGCACCGACTTCACCGAGTATCTCGACGTTCACTACGTCCCCGACACCGGTGAGATCCTGATCTTCTGCATGGGCCTGATCGGCGGCGGCCTCGGCTTCCTGTGGTACAACGCACCGCCCGCCGCCGTCTTCATGGGCGATACGGGGAGCCTCGCGCTCGGCGGGGCGCTCGGCGCGATCGCGGTGGCGACCAAGCACGAGATCGTTCTCGCCATCGTCGGCGGCCTCTTCGTGGTCGAGGCGCTGTCGGTCATCATCCAGGTGCTCTACTTCAAGCGGACGGGCAAACGGGTCTTCCTGATGGCCCCGATCCACCACCATTACGAGAAGAAGGGCTGGGCCGAGCCGCAGATCGTGATCCGCTTCTGGATCATCTCGCTGATCCTCGCGATGATCGGCCTCGCAACCCTGAAGGTGCGCTGAGAAGAGCGTCGCCGGAGGGCCTGGCATGGCCCTCCGCATCCGCTGGAACCGATAAGGTGAACTCGTCGTTCAGCTTTTAACAGGTCCCAGTGAGGTCATGCCATGTCCGATCAAGGTTCTCCCGGCAAACTCCGGACATGGTCCATCGTCGGCCCGGGCATCGTGGCGGCGGCCACCGGCGTCGGCGCGGGTGACCTCGTCGCCACCCTGATCGCCGGCTCGCGCTACGGCTACGCCCTGCTCTGGGCGGCAGTGATCGGTTGTATCGTGAAGATCGCGCTCGCCGAGGGGACGGCGCGCTACCACCTCTCCACCGGCTCGACGATCCTCGACGGCTGGCAGAGCCTCGGGCGCTGGACCAGCTGGTACTTCGGCATCTACATCGTGATCTGGGGCTTCGTCTACGGCGCCACGGCGATGAGCGCGACGGCCCTGCCGCTGTCGGCGCTGATGCCCGGACTGCTGCCGAACTGGGTCTGGGGCGCGGGCGTCGGGATCCTCGGCGCCGCCTTCGTCGCGCTGAACCGCTACGACACGTTCGAGACGGTGATGAAGTGGCTGATCGGACTGATGTTCCTGATCGTCGTCTCCATCGCCATTCTGGTCCTGCCCGATGTGCCCTCCATGATCGCAGGCCTCGTGCCGCGCGTGCCGGATGGGTCGACCTTCTACACGCTCGGACTGATCGGCGGGGTCGGGGGCACCATCACCATGGCCGCCTACGGCTACTGGGTGAACGCCAAGGGCTGGCACGGGCCCGAGAAGATGGGCGTGATGCGGCTCGACAACCGGGTCGGTTACATCGTCACCGGCATCTTCGTGATCGCCATGCTGATCGTCGGGGCGGAGCTGCTCTATGCCGCCGACATCGCGCTGGCTGAGGGCAACGACGGCCTGATCCAGCTGAAGGACGTGCTGGCCGAGCGGTTCGGCAATTTCATCGCGGTGCTGTTCCTGGTCGGCTTCGCGGCGACGTCGCTGACCTCGCTCCTCGGCGTGTGGCACGGGGTGTCCACGCTGTTCGCGGACTTCGTGCAGAACATGCGCGGGCAGGACACGGCGGACCGGGGCGACCTGCACCGCTCGATGCCGTTCCGGGCCTACCTGTTCTGGCTGACGTTCCCGCCGATGATCCTGTTCGCCTTCGACCGGCCGTTCCTGCTTGTCATCATCTACGGCGCGTTCGGGGCGTTCTTCATGCCGTTCCTCGCGATCACGCTGATCTGGCTCCTGAACTCGTCCCGTGTACCGGCGGAGTGGCGGTCCGGCTGGCTGTCGAACGGTCTGCTCGGCATCGCGGCGGCGCTCTTCACGCTGCTCTGCCTGAACGAGGTCTGGGGGCTGGTCGCGGGCGACTGACCGGCCGGCTTGCGCCGCTCCGTCCGCGGCGGTAGCGAAGAAGCCGGACCAGTGGGGAAGTGCCATGATACCTGTCAGCGGAGTCGACGGCGAGCGGATCGCCGTGCTCGGATTGGGCCGTTCCGGTCGGACGACAGCCGCCGCCCTGCGCGCCGGCGGTGCAACGGTCGTCGCATGGGACGACGGGCCGGCTGGCCGCGCCGCGGCAGAGGCCGAGGGCATCGAGCTGCGCGACCTCGCCCGCGACGGCGCGATGTCGGATGTCGCCGCGCTGATCGTCTCGCCCGGCATTCCGCACCTCTACCCCGCGCCGCACCCCGCCATCGCGGCGGCGTGGGAGGCGGGCGTCCCCGTCGACAACGACATCGGCCTGTTCTTCCGCTCCTTCGGCACGGAGGAGTGGATGCGCTTCGACCAGCCGCCGAAGGTGATCGCCGTCACCGGATCGAACGGCAAGTCCACCACGGCGGCGCTGATCCAGCATGTCCTGACCGAGGCGGGCCGCGAGAGCCAGCTGGCCGGCAACATCGGGCGCGGCGTGCTCGACATCGACCCGCCCGGCGACGGCGGTGTCGTGGTGCTGGAGCTGTCCTCCTACCAGACCGACCTCGCGCGGTCGCTGACGCCCGACGTGGCGGTCTTCACAAACCTCAGCCCCGATCACCTCGACCGGCACGGCGGGATGGGGGGCTATTTCGCGGCCAAGCGCCGGCTGTTCGCGGAAGGCGGCCCCGACCGCTGCATCATCGGCGTGGACGAGGCGGAGGGGCAGTACCTTGCCAACCAGCTTTCCGAAAGCCGCGCCGATGACCGGGTGATCCGGGTGTCCGTCACCCGTAAGCTGCCCGAGGGCTGGACCGTGACGGCGCGCAAGGGCTACCTCGCCGAGAACCGCAAGGGCCGACAGGTCGGCGCGATCGACCTGCGCTCCATTCCGGGGCTGCCCGGCGCGCACAACCACCAGAATGCCTGCGCGGCCTACGCGGTCGCCCGGACCCTCGGCCTCGCCCCGCGGGTGATCGAGGGCGCCTTCGCCAGCTACCCGGGCCTGCCGCACCGCTCGCAACTGATCGCCGAACGGCGCGGCGTGCGCTTCGTCAACGACAGCAAGGCGACCAACGTCGACAGCGCGGTGAAGGCGCTGATGGCCTTCGACCGGGTGCGCTGGATCTGCGGCGGTCTGGAGAAGGCGGGCGGCCTCGCCGCGCTGCTGCCCGCGACGGGCTCCGTCGTGAAGGCCTACGTGATCGGCCGCGAGGCCGAGAGCTTCGCCACGCAGCTGAAAGGCGTGGATGCGGAAGTCTGCACGACCATGGCTCAGGCCGTCGCCCGCGCCGCCGAGGAGGCGGAGGAGGGCGAAGTCGTCCTGCTCGCCCCCGCGGCGGCGAGCTTCGACCAGTACGACAGTTTCGAGAAACGCGGCGACGATTTCGCCGCGCAGGTCGCCGCGCTCGGCGTGTGAGAGGGACGATGGGACAGCATACCACCATCGCGAGCGATGCGCTGACGGTCGAGGTCGCCGACCTCGGCGCCGAGATGCAGAAGATCACCCGTGCCGACGGGGCGGAGCTTCTGTGGCATGGCGATGCCGCCTTCTGGACCGGCCGCGCGCCGCTGCTGTTTCCGATCGTCGGGCCACCGGTCGACGGCCACGTGTCGATCAAGGGCACCCGCTACGAGATGGCGCAGCACGGCTTCGCGCGGCGGTCGATCTTCGCCCTGCAGGACACCGGCCCCGACTGGTGCCGCCACCGCCTCGCCGACAGCGAGGATACCCGCGCGGCCTATCCCTTCGCCTTCACGCTCGACGTGACCCACCGGCTCGACGGGGCGACCCTGTCGGTGACGGTCGAGGTCACGAACCGCGATACGATGCCAATGCCCTTCGGCTTCGGCTTTCACCCGGCGTTCGCCTGGCCACTGCCCGGCGCAACCGGCCAGCACGAGATCCGCCTCGCCAACGGCGCGACGCCGCCGGTCCACCGGCTCCACGACAACCGCGTCACCAAGACACCCGACCCGTCGCCGATGACCGACGGCGTGCTGCCGCTCGACCACGCATTGTTTGAAGAAAGCGCCCTGATCTTCCGCGAGGGCACCGGCGACCGGCTCAGCTACAGTGCCGCGACCGGACCGACGCTGGACTTCCACTTCGAGAACCTGCCGTATCTCGGCATCTGGACGAAGCCCGGCGCGCCCTTTCTCTGCATCGAGCCGTGGCACGGCATCGCCCCGGACGAAGGCGCAAGCGACGCGCTCACCGACCGTCCCGGCACCATCACGCTCGCCCCGGGGGCGACCGAACGGTTCTCATGGTCGCTGACGGTGCGCGGCTAGGTCCCACCCGGCTCTCTCATCTGGCCGAAAATACCTCTCGGGGGTGAATTGGGCCGCAGGCCCAAGAGGGGGCAGACAGCCCCCTGATCCGCCCGACCGGCAGGGAGGGCTCACAAGGCGCACCGCAGGTGCTCCGCCGGATCAGCAGTTCGGCACGTTGACCGCGAGCCCGCCGAGCGCCGTTTCCTTGTACTTCTCGCTCATGTCCTCGCCGGTCTGGCGCATGGTCTCGATCGCCGAGTCGAGCGGGACGAGGTGGACGCCGTCGCCGCGCAGCGCCAGCGACGCGGCGGAGACCGCCTTGATCGCGCCGAGGCCGTTGCGCTCGATACAGGGCACCTGAACGAGGCCGCGGATGGGGTCGCAGGTCATCCCCAGATGATGCTCGAGCGCGATCTCGGCCGCGTTCTCGATCTGCTCGACCGTGCCACCGAGCACCGCGCAGAGCCCCGCCGCCGCCATCGCGGAGGCCGAGCCGACCTCGGCCTGGCAGCCGCACTCCGCGCCCGAGATCGAGGCGTTGTACTTGATGAGCCCGCCGATCGCCGCGGCGGTCAGAAGGAACTCCGGCACGCGCGAGGTGGTCGCGCCCGGCACGTGGTCGAGCCAGTAGCGGATGGTTGCGGGCACAACGCCCGCCGCGCCGTTCGTCGGTGCGGTGACGACTTGCCCGCCGGCGGCGTTCTCCTCGTTCACGGCCATCGCGTAGGCCGACATCCAGTCGTTGATCGTGTGCGGCGGGGCGAGGTTCATGCCGCGCTCGGCGACGAGGCTGTCGCGGATCGCCATCGCGCGGCGGCGCACGTTCAGCCCGCCGGGCAGAATGCCGGAGGTCGACAGGCCGCGGTCGATGCAGGCCGCCATGACGTCCCAGATGCGCGTCAGCCCCCGGTCGAGGTCGGCGTGGCTGCGCCGCGCAAGCTCGTTCCTGCGCTTCATCGCGGCGATGTTCAGCCCGCTCTCCTGCGCCATCCGCACCATCTCGGCGGCGGTGGAGAAGGGGTAGGGGACCGCCGGGCCGGTGTCGGTGTCCTTGCCGGCGGCGAGTTCCGCCTCGGTCAGGACGAAGCCGCCGCCGACGGAATAGTAGGTGACCTGCACCAGCTCGTCGCCCTGTGCGTCCGTCGCGCGCAGGATCATCCCGTTGGCATGGCCGGGCAGGCCCGGGCCGTAGTCGAAGTGGAGGTCCGCCTCGGGGTCGAAGCGCAACGGGCCGAGCCCCTCGGGGGTCACCGTCTTCTCGGCCCGGATGCGGGCGAGTTCCGCTTCGGCCTTCTCCGCGTCGTAGCTTTCGGGAACGAACCCGGCGAGGCCGAGGATCGTGGCGCGGTCGGTGGCATGGCCGACCCCGGTGAAGGCGAGCGAGCCATGCAGCGTAGCCCGCAGCCCCGCAACCTGGAAGGGCGAGGCGCGCAGGTGGTCGAGGAAGCGCGCGGCAGCCACCATCGGTCCCATCGTGTGGGACGAGGAGGGGCCGACGCCGACCTTGAACATGTCGAAGACCGAAAGGAACATGGCCGGAGCCTAGCCGCACCGTCCCCGATCAAATCGCTGCCGAAAGACCTGTGCGCGCGCAATTGCGACAGCGGCGGTCACAGGCGCATGAAACCCGCCCGGAAGGTGGCGGTCACGGTCACGGCGGTCGGCTGGTCGACGGTTTCGGTGTCGGACTTCACGCAGGGCGGCGCGGCGGTGCAATCGTTGCTCCAGTGGGCGGTGCGGGTCCATGTGCCATAAGTGCCGGGGCCGCTCAGCTCCAGCCGTCCGGTGACGAAGCCGCCCTCCACCTCCTCGATCGTCACCTCGCCGGACAGCGCCTGACTCTCCAGTCCGATCCCCTCGATCGTGCCCCGGAAGCCGAGCTCGTCGCCGGCATCCTCGCCGCGCACGATCCGGCGGTAGGGCGACCAGTCCGACCCGGTGGCCGACTGCGCGGGGTAGGTGCCGGGTTTCAGATCGCTCGGGTCGAGGAAGATCGTCACGGACATCAGCGCGTCGCTGTCTGGCATCCAGCCGCCGACGCCGCCATGCCTCAGGATTTGAGAGGTGTTCGAGATATGCCCCATCCCGTCGAGGATCAGCGTCACCCGGTCCGCGGGCCAGCCACCGTGCGCCGCGATCATCTCGGCGGCGCGGGCGTCGCGCAGCGACTGCCGCTGCGGCTCGCTCATGTCGTTCCAGCGCGCGCTGCCGTACTCGGTCGAGAGGGCGGTCTCGATCGCGTTCAGCATCGGCGTGCCGGTCCAGATCACCGGCTGGCGCGTCGCGCCGACGAGGACCGAACAGACGGTGCCCTGATCGGTCGTCGTCCCCGAGATCTGCATCGAGGCCGGCCCCTCGGCCAGCATGTAGGGGCCGCCGGAGAAGTAGGTGTCGCCGTAGGTCACCAGCGGGTCCTGCTGCGCGAACGGCAGGTCGCCGTTCATGCGGACGTTCTGGGCCTGCGGATCGCAGGCATCGTCGCGCTGGAGCCGGAAGGTCACGGGGACGGAGGCCTGCGTTTCGGCATCGTAGCGGTCGGGCTCGCCGGCCGACAGCAGGACGATGAACCGCTTCTCCGCGCCGGGCGGGATCAGCCAGTCCTGCTCGTCCTCCAGCGCTTCGCCGGCGGTGACGATGTGGTGGACGTGGCGAGGGTCGTCGGCTTCATCCCATTCGACGTGGAAGCGGCGGTTGATGTCCTGCGCGGCAACGGTTATGTCGAGGCAGCGTGCCTGCAGGTTGCGGGTCGGCTTGGCGTCCTCGTGGGTCCAGTCGGCCCCGCCGTCGAGCGTCGCGGTCAGCGTCTTGCAGTCGAAAAAGGACGGCAGGGCGTCGTGAATCGCCGGGTCGGCGCTGGCGCGGGCGAGGAAGTCGAGCCAGACCTCGGTCAGCCCCTTGTCGGTCTCGCGCCGGAAGAACGTGTCGGCGGGCGTGCCACCGTCAGTGCCGAGCAGGGTTTCGTAGTCGAACAACCGCCCAAGATCGCCGCTATGTCCCTCGAAATGGTCGAGGTAGACATGTGTCCAGAACGCCTCCGTCCCGTAAGCGGGCAGGGTCGAGTCCTGGAACGTCAGCGGATGGCGCGAGAACCGGCCCTCGGCATAGTCGCTTTTCCAGAGCTGGCCGGCGATCTCGGCCCGGTCATAGTCGCCGAGCGACGCGCCGACCGCCATCACCGCCTGCTTGCCGATGGCGTCGGGGATACCCTCGTCGATCCAGCCGGGCAGGGGCGGGTCCTCGGTGTAGAGCGAGGCGCTCGACGCACGGCGCTCCCGGACCATGGCATGGACCATCTCGTGCGCGAGGGTGTGCAGCTTGAGGGTCGGCGTGACCAGCTCGCGCGGGCCAAGGCCATCATGGTCGCCGATGTCGACGGTGCGCTCGCGGTCCGCCGCGATCTCCGCGCGGCGTGCGTCGAGGTCCATGTAGACCGTGATCTCGCGTGGCACCGCGGCATAATCGGCGAGCGCGTCGCCCCCGTTGGAGGGGTCGAGGTAGACCGGCCACGGCAGGCCCTCGTCCGCCGCGATCGAAGGTTCGTCCCAGCCTTCGCCATCATACCAGCCCGAGAAGGCCTTGAGCCCGCGTTCGACCTGCTCGAGGAAGCCGGGTCGGATCGCGACGGGGATCGGCGCGTCCTCTGCGTCGGAGTTGAACCAGCAGTCCGTGCCGCCGGTCCAGCCGTGCCCGTCCTCCCGTGCCTGTGCAGTGTAGACCACCGGGCAACTTGCCTCCCAGTCCCGCTCGGACCAGGCGGAGGCCGGGCCGGGGAGAAGCGATGCGGCGGCCCAGAGGGCGGGGACGGCGATGAAGCGCATGGGCGGCTCCGGTTGACCAAGGGGCAACCGGCAGCTTAGGCGGGGCGGGGCCACCGGGCAAGCCGGGGCCGGTTTTGTCCTCGCTTGCGGGGCCTTGTGCGCGTATAACGCCGCCGGAATCTGACCGGAGCTGCCCCATGTCCGCCGACCTCTCGCCGATCGACAAAGCCAAGTTCGCCGCCGCGAAACGCGCCACCGATTTCGTCGAGGACGGGATGCGCGTCGGGCTCGGCACGGGCTCGACCGCCGCGTGGCTGGTGAAGTGCCTGGGCGAGCTGGTGCGCGAGGAAGGGCTGAAGATCACCGGCGTTCCGACCTCGTCGCGCACTGCCGCGCTGGCGCGCGACGTCGGCATCCCGGTGATCTCGCTCGACGAGGCGAAGTGGCTCGACCTGACCATCGACGGCGCGGACGAGTACGACGGCAACCTCAACCTCATCAAGGGTGGTGGCGGCGCGCTGCTGCAGGAGAAGATCGTCGCGACGGCGTCGGACCAGATGGTCGTCATCGCCGACGTGGGCAAACAGGTCGACACGCTCGGCGCGTTCCCACTGCCGGTCGAGGTGATCCCCTTCGGCTGGCAGACCACCAAGGTGCTGGTCGAGGAGACGCTGATCGGGCTCGACGTGCTGGGGCGCACCGCCTCGATCCGCATGAACGGCGATCACCCCTACGTGACGGACGAGGGCAACTACATCCTCGACCTGCACCTGCGTCGCATCGGTAATCCGCGTCAGCTGAGTCTCGTGCTGAACCAGATTCCCGGCGTGGTGGAGAACGGCCTCTTCATCGACATCTGTGACGCCGTGGTGATCGGCTACGGCGACGGGCGTGTCGAGTTGCGCAACATCAACGACGGCACGATCGAGGAAAGCCAGATCGACTTCCTCGAAGGCGAGAACCTGTTTTCCGACCTGTCTGACTGACCGATGACCGGGGTGGATGTCTCTCATTGGGCGTGCGAAGCGGAGAACTGGACCGCCTGGGCCCGCACGCCCGGTCATGATGCCTTCTGGGGTTACCGCCCGTCGCTGGCGTCCTTTATCGGCGAGGGGCAGGGGCCTGCGGTCGAGATCGGCTGCGGCGAGGGGCGGGTGTCCCGCCTGCTGACCGAACTCGGCTACGAGGTGACCGCGGTCGAACCGGTCCGCGCGCTGCTCGACGCCGCGCGGGAGGCCGGCTCCGCCTCGGCCTATGTCGAGGCGCCCGCCGCTGACTTGCCGTTCGAGGACGGGGCCTTCGGCCTTGTTCTGCTCTACAATGTGCTGATGGATGTCGAGGACCTCGAGGCCGCCGCGACCGAGGCCGCACGCGTGCTGGCGCCGGGCGGCCGGATGGTGGTCGGCATCGTCCACCCGCTCGCCGACATGCCCTTCGCGGGCGAGGACGAGGATTGCCTGTCCGCACGCCGCTTCGACGAGACGGAAGAGCGCGGCGGGCTCGCCATGCGCTTCGGCGGCTGGGCGCGGCCGATGTCGCACTACGTCACTGCGCTGTGCGGGGCGGGGCTGGTGGTGACGGCCATGGACGAGCCCCGGCCCGAGCCGAGTTCGGAGGTGGCGCGGCGCTGGTCGAAGCGGCCGCTGTTCCTCTGGATGAGTTTGACGAAGGGCTAGGCGCGGACTCAAGGCCACGGGCCGCCGCGCATCCGCTGCCCGACAGTCGTGTGCCAAGCAAACGACGAGAGGGGGCGGGCCACTCGAACTTTCGCTCTGGGTATCTGCGCGGAATCGAGGCCGGAGGCCGCCGCGCATCGTCGGGCCGCCCCCACGGCCCGGCGAATTGCAGGACGACGTCCACGGCTTCGAGTGTCGTCCGGGCTTGCCGGGATCAATCAAGGGATTCCCCGGTCAGGATCGCCGAACCGCGGCCCCACGACGCGCGGCTCGACACCGCCGGGGGTCTGGTCCTCGCGCGTGCCATGTGGAATACCCCAAAGCCGATGAACCGCAGGCGGAGGCAGCGATGAGCGACTACGACTACGATCTCTTCGTGATCGGCGGCGGCTCCGGGGGCGTCCGCGCCGCGCGGCAGTCGGCAGCGGCCGGGGCCCGGGTGGGCCTCGCCGAATCGAGCCGCATGGGCGGCACCTGCGTGATCCGGGGCTGCGTGCCCAAGAAGATCATGGTCTTCGCCAGCACCTATCGCGAAAGCCTCGCCGAAGCGCAGCAATATGGCTGGAGCGTCGATGCCGGCGATTTCGACTGGTCGGTCTTCGCGCCGAAGATGCGGGCCGAACTCGACCGCCTCGAAGCGGTCTACCGCAAGCTGCTGCTGAACTCCGACATCACGATCCACGACGCCCGCGCGGTGCTGAAGGATGCCAACACCGTCGAGCTTTCGACCGGCAAGACGGTGACGGCGAAAACCATCCTAATCGCGACCGGCGGCCATCCCGTCCGGCCGCCGCTGCCGAATGCGGAACTCGGCATGGTGAGCGACGACATCTTCCTGATGGAGGAGCTGCCGAAGTCGATTCTGATTATTGGCGGCGGCTATATCGCCTGCGAATTCGCCTTCATCCTCAAGGGGATGGGCGTCGAAGTGACGCAATATTACCGTGGCGAGCAGATCCTGCGCGGCTTCGACGGAGAGGCCCGCGGCCTCATCGCGGAATCGATGCACGAGGCCGGGATCGAGCTGCATGTCGGCACCGACATCGCCGCGATGGAGAAGGACGGTGCGGGCATCCGCGTCTCAGCCACCACCGGCAGCGAGCGGACGTTCGACAAGGTGCTCTTCGCCACGGGGCGCAAGCCCAACACCGACGGGCTCGGCCTGGAGGCGGCGGGCGTGAAGGCCGGCGTCAAGGGCGAGGTGATCGTCGACGAATACAGCGCCACCTCGGCGCCGTCGATCTACGCGATCGGCGATGTGACGGACCGGGTGCAGCTCACTCCGGTCGCGATCCGCGAGGGCATGGCCTTCGCGCAGACCGTCTTCCGCGACAACCCGACGCCGGTGGATCACGAGCTGATCCCTTCGGCGGTCTTCACGCAGCCCGAGCTGGGCACCGTAGGGTTGAGCGAGGAAGACGCCCGGGCGCAGGAGCCGATCGAGGTCTACGCGACCTCCTTCCGGCCGATGCGCACGCAGTTCATCGGAAAGACCGACAAGGTGCTGATGAAGCTCATCGTATCGAAGGCCACGCGCAAGGTCCTGGGCTGTCATATCGTCGCGCCCGAGGCGGGCGAGATGATCCAGCTCGCCGGGATCGCCGTAAAGATGGGCGCAACGAAAGAGGACTTCGACCGCACCGTCGCGGTCCATCCCACGATGTCCGAAGAAATCGTGACCATGCGCGAGCCGACAAGGACTGGTTGAATTGTCGCCCGACGGGCACAATGTGAAACATAGCCCGTTACGGGGACGAGAAGGGAAAGCGTAAGCCATATGGCAGGAAACAACGGAGGCCCCTGGGGGGGTGGCGGAGGAAACCGCGGTTCGGGTGGCAATGACGGTGGAGACGACCGTCGGCCCGCACCAGGACGCCGTCCGGGAGACGGCGGCAACAACATGCCCGACATCGACCAGCTGATGAACAAGGGACGCGACCAGCTTCGTGTCCTCATGGGCGGTCGCGGCGGCAACAACAACGGCAGCGGTGGTGGCGGCGGCGGGGCAGGCCCGGCCTTCACCCGTGGCACGGTCGGTATCGCGGCGCTCGTCGCGGTCGGCCTGTGGCTTGTCGCGTCGTTCTACACGGTTCGTCCGGAAGAACGCTCGGTCGAGCTGTTCCTCGGCGACTTCTACTCGGTCGGCGATCCCGGCCTGAACTTCGCGCCCTGGCCAGTGGTGACGGCGGAAGTCATTCCGGTCACCCGCGAACAGACGATCGACATCGGCACGTCGAGCTCCGGCGAAGATGCCGGCCTGATGCTGACCGGCGACGAGAACATCGTCGACATCGACTTCCAGATTGTCTGGAACATCACCGATCCGGCGCAGTACCTCTTCAACCTCGCCGACCCGCCGATGACGATCGAGGCGGTGGCCGAATCCGCCATGCGTGAGATCATCGCGCAGTCGGACCTGGCGCCGATCCTCAACCGGGACCGTGCACCGATCGCCGAACGTCTTCAGGACCTCGTCCAGAGTACGCTCGACAGCTACGATTCCGGCGTGAACATCGTCCGCGTCAACTTCGACAAGGCCGACCCGCCGGCGGACGTCATCGCCTCCTTCCGCGCCGTTCAGGACGCCGAGCAGGAGCGTGAGCGCCTGCAGAACGTCGCTGACGCCTACGCCAACCGTGTCCTCGCCGAGGCCCGCGGTGAAGCGGCTCAGGTTCTGGAAGAGGCTGAAGGTTACCGCGCCCGCGTGGTCAACGAAGCCCAGGGTGAGGCGAGCCGCTTCGCCGCCGTCCTGACCGAGTACGCCAACGCCCCCGAGGTGACGCGCAAGCGTATCTACCTCGAGACGATGGAACAGGTGCTCGGTGGCACGGACATCATCCTGCTGGACGAGAACGCGTCCGGTGACGGGGGCGTCGTGCCCTACCTGCCGCTCGATGAGGTCCGCCGGTCCTCGGGAGCCGCTGCAACACAGTCACAGGCCGAAGGAGGGTCGAACTGATGCGCAAGACGACCATTCTTCTGCCGATCCTCGTGATCGTGATCCTCGGGCTCATGTCCTCGATCTTCATCGTGGACGAACGCCAGCGGGCGCTTGTGCTGCAATTCGGGCGTGTCGTGTCGGTCAAGCAGGACCCCGGCCTCGCCTTCAAGATCCCGATCATCCAGGAAGTCGTGCGCTACGACGACCGCATCCTGTCGCGTGACATCGACCCGCTCGAGGTCACGCCGCTCGATGACCGTCGCCTCGTGGTCGACGCCTTCGCGCGCTACCGCATCACCGACGTCCGCCGCTTCCGGCAGGCTGTCGGCGTCGGTGGCGAAGCCGCCGCGGCGGGCCGTCTCGACGGTATCCTCCGGGACGAGCTCCGGGCTGTTCTCGGCCAGGTGTCCAGTCAGGACATCCTGTCGGTCGACCGGGCCGAGCTTATGCGCCGCATCCGTGACGGGGCCCGCCCCGATGCGGAGGAGCTGGGTCTGACGCTGCTCGACGTGCGCCTCAAGCGCACCGACCTGCCGCCGTCGAACCTCAACGCCACGTTCGAGCGTATGATCGCCGAACGGGACCGGGAAGCGGCGGACGAGGTCGCCCGTGGTAACGAGGCCGCGCAGCGGACCCGCGCCACGGCGGACCGGACGGTGGTGGAGCTCGTCTCCGACGCCAACCGGCAGGCCGAGATCACGCGTGGTGAAGCCGACGCCCGCCGGAACCGCATCTACGCCGAAGCCTTCGGCGCGGACCCGGAGTTCTTCGAGTTCTATCGCTCGATGGCGGCCTACCAGACCGCGCTCCGTCAGGGGAACACGCGGATGGTCATGTCGCCCGACAGCGAGTTCTTCTCCTACCTGCGCACGGACAATCCGGGCGAAGTGCAGGGGTCGACGCTGTCGCCGGAAGAGGCAACGCGTGTCCAGCAGGACACCGAGGCCAACGCCGGTCCGGACGGCGAGCCGGGCGTCAACATCGAGGAGGCTCTCGAAGGTCTTCCCGAAGAATCCTCGCTACGTCAGGAAGCACCCGAGGCCATCGTCTCCGGTGAATCCGACGAGTCGCCGGAAGATGACGGCGAGGCCGCGCTCGACGCTTCGGAAGGCAGCTCGATCGGTGAGCTTCTGGGCGAAACCGAAGGGGACGAGGCCACGGCCGAGGACGCCGCCACGGAAGAGGCCGACACGGCCACTGACGATGCGGCCACCGACGATGCGGCCACTGATGACGCAGCGGCTGCCGTCGAAGACGACGCCGCTGCGGACGACGCCGACGCTGCCACCGACGCGACTGACGGGGCCGACGCCGACGAGGCGCCCGCCGAGGACGAGTCGGAGGGCTGATGGCGAGCGCACTGCTCGCCATCGGGCTCGTGCTGTTCGTTGAGGGGCTGATCTACGCGCTCGCCCCCGCCGCCGTCGAGGAGATGCTGCGCATGCTCCGCGATCTGACGACAGACCAGCGCCGGGCCTTCGGGCTCGGCGCTGTTGCTGTCGGGGTGGCCCTCGTCTGGCTGGCCAAGGCGCTCGGCGCCTGAACTCAGCTGCTGGCGCCGTCCACGTGGTGCGGCGTCAGGGCACGGGGATCGACCCCCTCGAGGCAATTCACGTTCACCGCCGCCATCTTCGCGCCGTCCGGCATTTCCCCGTAGGCGAAAGGCTCAATCCCGCACACCGGGCAGAACCGGTGCGAGATCCTCCGCTCATTGAACAGGTATTCCGTCGTGTCCGCCTCGGGCGTCAGGAGCGTGAACTTGTCCCGCGACGTGAAGGCCAGCACGGAGCCGAGCCTCTGGCAGCGGGAACAGTTGCAGGTCACGGACTGGTTGATGTCGACATCGACCTCGTAACGGATACCGCCGCACTGGCAGCTTCCGGTGTATGGCGCTTCGGTCATGGATCGCTCTCCGGCTGGGTGACTGACACATGTTCCGTGCGGAACCGTGGGTCGTGTCAACGCAGACGGGTGGGCGAGGGCGGTCAGCCGCCGGTATGGCTCATGTGGCGCGACACGCGACCATCCACCGTCTGCCGGGAATAGTCGAAATCGTGGCCCTTGGGCTTCAGCGCGATCGCGGCGCGGATCGCGTCCTCGAGCGTCGCGTCGGCCTCGGACGACCGGAGCGGTGCGCGCAGGTCGGAATGGCCTTCCTGCCCGAGACACGTGTAGATCTCGCCCGTGCAGGTGACCCGCACGCGGTTGCAGCTCTCGCAGAAATTGTGGCTGAGCGGCGTGATGAAGCCGATCCGCTGGCCGGTCTCTTCCAGTCGGACATAACGCGCCGGGCCGCCAGTATCGTCGGGCAGGTCGGTCAGCGTGTAGTGCCGGGCCAGCTGGCTACGAACATCGTTCAGCGACCAGTATTGACCGAGCCGGTCCTCGTTGCCGATGTCGCCCATCGGCATGACCTCGATCCAGGTCAGGTCCATGCCACGCTCGGCACAGAAGTGCGTCAGCGTCAGCAGCTCGTCGTCGTTGAAATCCTTCAGCGCGACGGCGTTCAGCTTCACCTTCAACCCGGCCTTCTGGGCGGCATCGAGCCCGCGCATCACCTGCGGCAGGCGGCCCCACCGGGTCACGCGGGCGAACTTCTCCCCGTCCAGCGTGTCGAGCGAGACGTTGATCCGCCGCACGCCCGCGGCATAAAGGTCATCGGCGAACCGCTCCAGCTGCGAGCCGTTGGTGGTGATCGTGATTTCCCGCAGGGCGCCGCTTTCGATGTGCCGGGACATCGACCGGAAGAAAGTCATGATATCGCGCCGCACCAGCGGCTCGCCGCCCGTGATCCGAAGCTTCTCGACGCCGAGCCGCACGAAGGCGGAGCAAAGCCGGTCGAGCTCTTCCAGCGTCAGGAGTTCCTTCTTCGGAAGGAAGGTCATTTTCTCCGACATGCAGTAAACACAGCGGAAATCGCAGCGGTCGGTGACCGAGACGCGCAGGTATCTGATGGCTCGCTGGAACGGATCGACAAGTTGGCTTTCCATGACCGGAAGGTATGGAGTGGCGGGCCCATGCGCAAGGCGGCAGGAACCGGTGGACAGGGCCGGACGGGGCTTCTAGCGTCACGATCATGAAAGCCGGACTTCTTATTCCCCCGTTCCTCGCCCTTGCCGCCTGCACCGGAGCCGACATGCCCGGCTCGCTCGGCTCCCTCGCGCCGTCAGGCGCGCAGCCTGCCTCGGCCACCACCGATGCGCCGATAAGCGCGGTCCAGACGCTCGACCCGACGCCACCGCCGCCACCGCCGGCGGAGGCGCGCACCGCCGACCAGTTCGACACCACGACGGACGAGGACCGGGCGGAGGCGACGGCTGAGCCGTCCTCGGCCAGTACCGAGCTGGGTACGACGCTCGCCACGCTCGGCTCGCCCGCCGATCCGGGAATCTGGCTCAAGACACCGTTCGTCAGCGAAGTGACGGCGGGCCGCGTGGAATACGAGGGCAGCTCGATCAACATCGAATTGCGCCCGTCCGGCGGCGCGGCGGGCTCTGGCAGCCAGATCAGCCTGCCTGCGATGCGCCTGCTCGAAGCGCCGCTGACCGACATCGTCGAACTCACCGTCTTCTCTGGGTAGGCTGCTGCACTCTCGAAACAGATCTCATCAAGCGTAGGATGCGCACCGAGGGGCGCGCATCCCCCGCTCATGCCAAATGCCGCGCCGCTTCCTTCCGGGCGAACGGCTTCATCCGCCCGCCATGCGCGTCCAGGAACGCCCGCGTCCGCGCCGGATCGTGCCGTGCCAGGTCGCGCAGCCACCACGCGATGGCCTTCTGGATGAACCAATCCCGGTCGTCGACATAGCCCGCCGCCCAGCCGAGTATCCGGTCGCGCGCGACAAGCTCCTCCGGCTTCGGGTTGTTCTGCTTGGTCCAGGGCAGGGTGTAGGTCAGCGCCGCGCGGCGCACCCACATGTTTTCCGACCGGGTCCAGTCCTCGACCTCGTCGAGCCGGGAGGGATCGGCGACCAGTCGCTTCTGCCCGGCGATGGCGGCGTGATCGGCGATCGCCCAGGCGTCGAACTCGTGACGCCAACCCGAGACGAGCGCCCAGGCCGCCGAATCGTCGGGCCGGATCCGCGCCTGCGTCAGCAGCTTCGCCGCGGCGATCCGCGCTTCGTGGACATCCGTCCGCCAGAGCCCGTCCGCCAGCGCCAGCCGCTCGTCGAGGCTCAGCTCCTGCCGCCAGCTCTTCGTGCTGGCGTCGATCGCGGGGTTGGCGACGCCGAGGTAGGTGCGCTCGACCTTGTGGTAGGCGGCCATCTGCTCCGCCTTGTGCCAGTCGGCCGCGCCTTTCAGCGCCTCGAGCGCCGCCTCCGGTGTCACTCGACCGTCACCGACTTGGCGAGGTTCCTCGGCTGATCGACGTCCGTCCCCTTGTGGACAGCCGTATGATAGGCGAGCAGCTGCGCGGGAAGCGCGTAGAGGATCGGCGTCAGCAGCGGGTCCACCGTCGGCATCGGCAAGGCGCTCCAGACGCCCGATCCCGCCTGCTCGATCCCCGCCTGGTCCGAGATCAGCAAGATGCGTCCGCCGCGCGCCATGACCTCCTGCATGTTGGAAATCGTCTTGTCGAACAGGTTGTCGCGCGGCGCCATGACGATCACCGGCACATGTTCGTCGATCAGCGCGATCGGGCCGTGCTTCAGTTCGCCCGATGCATAAGCTTCGGCGTGGATATAGCTGATTTCCTTGAGTTTCAGCGCACCTTCCAGCGCCAGCGGGTACATGATGCCCCGCCCCAGGAACAGGATGTCGCGCGCCTCGCTCAGCCGGCGGGAGATGTCGGAGGCCGGCTCCTCGATGGCAAGCGCCTGGTTCAGGATGCCGGGGAGCGAGCGCACCAGGCCGAGCTTCTCGGCCATGTCGCTGTCGGACAGATGTCCGCGATCCTGCGCCGCCTTGAGCGCCAGCAACAGCAGCACGGTCAGCTGGCAGGTAAAGGCCTTGGTCGAGGCGACCCCGATCTCCGCCCCGGCGTGGATCGGCAGGACGATGTCGCTCTCCCGCGCGATCGTGCTTTCGGCCACGTTCACCACGGCGCCGATCATCTCTGCCTTGCCCTGTGCGTAGCGCAGAGCGGCCAGCGTGTCCGCCGTCTCGCCCGACTGGCTGACGAAGATGGCGGCGGTGCGTGCCGGGATCGGCGGCTCGCGGTAGCGGAACTCGGACGCGACGTCGATGTCGACGGGCAGGGCGGCGAGCTGTTCGAACCAGTATTTTGCCGTCAGGCAGGCGTAGTGCGCCGTTCCGCAGGCCACCAGCGTCAGCCGGTCCAGGCTTGCGAAGTCGATCCCCGGCTCGGGCAGCCGGATCCGGTCACCGTCGAGATAGGCCTGCAGGGTCTGGGTGATGACAGCGGGCTGCTCTGCGATTTCCTTGGCCATGAAGTGCTTGTAGCCGGCCTTGTCCACCTGGGCGGAATCGAGCTGGATCAGCTTCACGGGGCGGTTCGCGATGCGCCCGTTCGCGTCGCGGATCTCGATCGAGGTACGGCTGATGACGGCCCGGTCCCCCTCGTCGAGATAGGTGATCCGGTCTGTCAGGTTGGCGAGCGCGATCGCGTCGGAGCCGACGTACATCTCTCCGTCGCCGTGGCCGATGGCCAGCGGCGGCCCCTTGCGGGCGGCGATCAGCAGGTCTTCCTCGCCCTCGAACAGGAAGCAGAGCGCATAGGCCCCGTCGAGCCTCGCGATCGTCTGCTCCGCCGCGTCGCGCGGCGACAGGCCCTGCGCGAGGAAATGTTCGGTGAGGAGGGCGACCGTCTCGGTGTCCGTTTCGGTCTCGTGGTGGATGCCGTGGCCGGCGAGAAACTCGCGCAGCTCGCGGAAGTTCTCGATGATGCCGTTATGTACGACTGCGACCCGGCCAGAGCGGTGCGGGTGCGCGTTGCCTACCGTCGGCGCACCGTGGGTGGCCCAGCGGGTATGGCCGATCCCGGCCTTGCCGCGCAGCGGTTCATGCACCAGCAGATCGGAGAGGTTGACCAGCTTGCCGACCGCGCGACGCCGGTCAAGCCGGCCTCCGTCGAGCGTGGCGATCCCGGCGCTGTCATAGCCCCGGTATTCGAGCCGCTTGAGGGCGTCGACGATCAGAGGCGCCGCTTCGTGGTCTCCGAGGACCCCTACGATTCCGCACATTTCTAACCCCTTTTCGGCCCGCTGGCCTTCATGGACTTTAACTTTTCGAACATGCGGGTGGCAAAGCCCGCCTTGTTCTCCTGCCGTCCCCGCCCGATCCCCATCGCGCCGTCCGGCACGTCGCGGGTGATGACCGACCCGCTCGCCGTCATCGCGCCGGCGCCGACGGTGACCGGGGCGACCAGCATCGTGTTGGATCCGATAAAGGCGTCGGCGCCGATTTCGGTGTGGTGCTTGAAGACGCCGTCGTAATTGCAGGTGATGGTGCCCGCGCCGATATTGCTGCGCGCGCCGACATTGGCATCGCCGATGTAGGTGAGGTGATTCACCTTCGCGCCCTCGGCGAGGGTGGCGTTCTTCACTTCGACGAAGTTTCCGACCTTGGCGCGCTCGGACAGCTCGGCGCCGGGCCGGAGGCGGGCGTAGGGCCCGACCTCGGCCCCCTGGCTGACGTGGCAGCCCTCGAGGTGGCTGAACGCGCGGATCCGCGCGCCGGATTCCACCGTCACCCCGGGGCCGAAGACGACGTTCGGCTCGACGATCGTTTCGCGCCCGATCACGGTGTCGTGGGCGAGGAACACGGTTTCCGGCGCCGTCATGGTCACGCCGTCCTCCATCAGTTCGGCCCGGGCGCGGACCTGGAAGGCGGCCTCGGCGGCGGCAAGCTGGGCGCGGGTGTTCACGCCAAGCGTCTCGGCCTCATCGCAGCGCACCACTGTGGCGGTCAGCCCCCGGTCGCGGGCGATCTCGACGATGTCGGTGAGGTAATATTCGCCCGCCGCATTGTCGTTGCCGACGGCCCCGACGAGGTCCATCAGCACCTCGGCATCCGCACAGATCACGCCGGAATTGCAGAGGGTTATGGCGCGTTCCTCGTCAGTCGCTTCCTTGAACTCGACGATGCGCAGCAGGTCGTCCCCCTCGGTCACCAGTCGCCCGTAACGTCCCGGATCGGCCGCTTCGAACCCCAGCACGACAACGGCATGGGACTGGCGAGCCTCGATCATCGCCTCGAGCGTCTCGGGCCGGATGAAGGGTGTGTCGCCGTAGAGCACGATCGCATCGCCCGTATGGCCTGCCAGCGCCTCTTTCGCCTGCAGCACCGCGTGCCCGGTGCCGAGCTGTTCGGTCTGGAGCGCAACGCGCACGTCCTCGTCCCAATCTTTTGCCGCGGCCTCCACCGCGTCGGCGCCGTGACCGGCGACGACGATGGTGCGCTCGGGCGTCAGGGCGGCGGCGCTCTTCATCGCGTGGATCAGCAGCGGCGCGCCGGCGACCTGATGCAGGACCTTCGGCATGTCGGAGTTCATCCGTGTGCCCAGTCCTGCCGCCAACAGGATCAATGCCGTGCCCATGACTGCCTCGCTCTTTGTTGTGCGCCACCTTCTAACGGGTGTGCGGCCTGCTTCAACCCGCCGCGCTTTCACAACAGGTGACCACTGGTTACACCCTTATCATGAAAAGCGTCATCTTCGATCTCGACGGCACACTCGCCGACACATCCGCCGATCTGATCGCGGCGGCCAACCGTTGTTTCCGGGACCTCGGGCACGGCGACCTTCTGAACCCGGAAGAGGACGCGGAAACCGCGTTCCACGGCGGCAAGGCGATGCTCACGCTCGGGTTTTCCCGGATCGGCGAGCACGACAAGGCCCTCGTCGAGGCCGAGCATCCGAAGTTGCTGGCGCATTACGACGCCGACATCTGCCGCCAGACGAAGCTCTATCCCGGCGCGCGGGAGGCCGTCGCCGAGCTGACCGCGCGCGGCTACAAGGTCGGCATCTGCACCAACAAGCCCTCGGGCCTCGCCGAGAAGCTGATGGGCGAGCTCGATTTCCGCGACGCCTTCGGCTCGCTCGTCGGCGCGGACACGCTGCCGGTGCGGAAGCCCGATCCGGCGCCGCTGGTCGAGGCCGTCACGCGGCTCGGTGCCGATCCGGCGCGGACCTGCCTGATCGGCGACACCGAGACGGACCGGCTGACCGCGCAGGCCGCGGAGGTGCCCTGCGTTCTCGTCACCTTCGGCCCGGCGGGGGAGGACGTGCGCCACCTCGGCCCCGACGCGACGATCGCCAGCTTCGCCGAGCTGCCGGACGTCGTCGACGGCCTCGATCTCTGACCATTGACCGGCGGCAGGGGCGGGCGCATCACTTTGACCATGAAAGAACGCTTCACCGGCAGTTTCACCCAGCAGGAACCGATCCCGGACGAGGGGATCGAGGCCGCGCTCTCCGTCCTGCGCCACGGGCGCATCCACCGCTACAACACGGTGCCGGGCGAAGCGGGCGAGGTCGCTCTGCTGGAGGAGGAGTTCGCCGCCTTCACCGGCGCGCGCTACGCGCTGGCGCTGGCTTCGGGCGGTGCGGCGATGACCACGGCGCTGCGGGCGATCGGGGTGGTGCCGGGTGACAGGGTCCTGACCAACGCCTTCACGCTGGCCCCGGTGCCCGGCGCGATCGCGGCTGTCGGGGCGGAGCCGGTCTATGTCGAGACGAACGAGGCCCTCGTGATCGATCTGGACGACCTGGCGTCCAAAGTCGGACAGGCGTCCGTTCTGCTGCTGTCGCACATGCGCGGACATCTGTGCGACATGGAGCGGCTGTCCGATATCTGTCGCGAGGCCGGTATCACTGTGATCGAGGATTGCGCCCACACGATGGGCGCGGCGTGGAACGGCGTGCCCTCGGGCCGGTTCGGGCTGGTCGGCTGCTATTCGACGCAGACCTACAAGCACATGAACTCCGGCGAGGGCGGCTTTCTCATCACCGACGACGACGAGGTTGCCGCGCGGGCGATCATCGGCTCGGGGAGCTACATGCTCTATGGGCGGCACCGGTCGCGTCCCCCGGAAGAGGTGTTCGAGCGGGTGAAATACGACGTGCCCAACGTTTCCTCCCGGATGGACAATCTGCGGGCGGCGATCCTGCGGCCGCAGCTTCGCGCGCTGGAGCGGCAGGTCGACCGCTGGAACGAGCGATACCGCGCCGTCGAGGCTGGCCTGCGGAACACGCCGGGCCTGACCGTCATCGACCGGCCCGCGGAGGAGCGGTTTGTCGGCTCCTCCATTCAGGTGCTGCTGTCGGGCTGGGATGCGGCGTCGGTGCGGGACGTGGTCGCCCGCTGCGCAGCACGGGGGGTGGAGCTGAAGTGGTTCGGCGCGGCGGAGCCGGTCGCCTTCACCTCGCGCTACGACAGCTGGCGCTACGCGCCAGTGCCGGACCTGCCGATGACGGACCGGGTGCTTGCCGGGCTGCTGGACATGCGGTTGCCGCTGACCTTCTCGGTCGAAGATTGCGAGCTGATCGCGCGGATCATCCGGGCGGAGGTCTCGGCCGTCTACCAGGGGCAGGCGGCGGCGGAGTAGCTGGCCGCGACACCGGGGTATGCTAGGTCTCGGACAGATGTCCGGTTGTGTACTTGTGCCGTCCGGACGCGTGTCCGGGAGTAGAGCAATGTCCGACAGCACCCTGAAAGCCCTGTTCTTCAACACCAGCCTCGAGAAGACAGCGTCGGAGAGCCACACCAGGCTGTTGCTGAACGCTTCCGCCAACATCATGGCGCGCGCGGGTGTCGCGACAGAGATCGTGCACATGCTCGACTACCAGGTGCCGCCGGGCGTCTATCCCGACATGACCGAGAAGGGCTGGGACCGGGACGACTGGCCCACGCTTTGGGAGAAGGTCGTGGCGGCGGACATCCTCGTCATCGGCACGCCGCTCTGGCTCGGGGAGGAAAGCTCGGTCTGCCGGGTGCTGATCGAACGGCTCTACGCCATGTCGGGACAGCTGAACGACAAAGGGCAATCGTCCTTCTATGGCAAGGTGGCAGGCTGCGTCGTCACCGGCAACGAGGATGGCATCAAACACGCCGCGATGACGCTGACCTTCGCGCTCAACCACCTCGGCTACACGATTCCGCCGCAGGCCGACTGCGGCTGGATCGGCGAGGCGGGGCCGGGGCCCTCCTACGGCGACGAGACCGAGGGCGGACGGGCCGGGTTCGACAACGCCTTCACGGCGCGCAACACCACGATCATGAGCTGGAACCTCGTCCATCTCGCGCGGATGCTGAAGGGCGGTATCCCGTCAGAGGGAAACGACCGACGGACACTCAAGGACGTGACGCTGGACCACACCCCGCCCGGTTGACCATGCCGGGGCAGGGGGGTAATCGGGATCAGAACTTCTTGCGGAGAGCATCATGGAAGAGTTTCTCAGGGAATACCTGGCCATCGTGGTCTTCCTCGGCCTCGGCATCGCGCTCGGGCTTGTCTTCCTTGGCGCCGCGGCGCTGATCGCCGTCCGCAATCCCGACCCGGAGAAGGTGAGCGCCTACGAGTGCGGCTTCAACGCCTTCGACGACGCGCGGATGAAGTTCGATGTGCGATTCTACCTCGTCTCGATCCTGTTCATCATCTTCGACCTCGAGGTCGCCTTCCTGTTCCCCTGGGCCGTCGCGTTCCAGCACGTCAGCATGGTCGGCTTCTGGTCCATGATGGTCTTCCTCGGGATCCTCACGATCGGCTTCGCCTACGAATGGAAGAAGGGCGCGCTGGAGTGGGAGTGACCGCTTCGGCAGCGCCGCAAGGACTGACGGCCCCGCACCGGACACCGGGCGGGGCCTTTTGCTGTCGGCGACGTAAATAAGCCGTGTCGCGGGGACGCAGGGACGCCGCGCCTTGTTGACCCTCCCGCCGCAGGCGCATAAATCGAAACCGACACGGCAGGTTGCGGCGTGCTGCCGCGACCATTGGCACTAAGGAGGCCGGCAATGGCATCGACCGACGAGAAACTCGTCACCGAGGTCCAGGGCGACGGCATGCAGGATGACCGGGTGAAAACCGGCCCCTCGAGCCTGACGCCCTACGGCGCGAACACCGCCGGCGGCGACAATGAGGCGGCGACGCTCGCGCTCAACCGGCAGCTTCAGGACAAGGGCTTTCTGCTCACCTCGACCGAGGATGTCATCAACTGGGCGCGCACCGGCTCGCTGCACTGGATGACCTTCGGCCTCGCCTGCTGCGCGATCGAGATGATGCACGTCTCCATGCCGCGCTACGACCTCGAACGGTTCGGCACCGCGCCGCGCGCCAGCCCGCGCCAGTCCGACCTGATGATCGTGGCCGGCACGCTGACCAACAAGATGGCCCCCGCGCTGCGCAAGGTCTACGACCAGATGCCCGAGCCGCGCTACGTGATCTCGATGGGATCCTGCGCCAACGGCGGCGGTTACTATCACTACAGCTACAGCGTCGTGCGGGGCTGCGACCGCGTGGTGCCCGTGGACGTCTACGTGCCCGGCTGTCCGCCGACGGCCGAGGCGCTGCTCTACGGTATCCTCCAGCTGCAACGCAAAATCCGGCGCACCGGGACGATCGCCCGCTGACGGACGCCTGTCCGGCACAGACGGGTTGAGGGAAAGGAAGACAGATGCTCGATGACGCACAGCTGACCGACACGCTGAAGGAGCTCGGCGGCTACCTCGACGCCAAGCGCAACGATTGCGTGGCGAGCTGGTCCGTCGATTTCGGCGAGCTGACCGTGAAGGTCGCGCTGCCGAACCTGCCGGGCTTCGTGGAGTTCATCCGCACCGACCCGACCTGCCGCTTCTCGACCCTCACCGACATCACTGCCGTCGACCATCCCGGCCGCGCCAAGCGGTTCGAGATCGTCTACCACCTGCTGTCGATGTACCAGAACCAGCGGATCCGCCTGAAGGTCGACGTCCGGGAAGAGGACATGGTCCCCTCCATCGTCTCCTCGCACCCCTGCGCCAACTGGTACGAGCGCGAGATCTTCGACATGTTCGGCATCCTGTTCTCGGGTCACCCGGACCTGCGGCGGCTGCTGACCGACTACGGCTTCCGGGGCCACCCGCTGCGCAAGGACTTCCCGACGACCGGCTATGTCGAGGTCCGCTACGACGAAGAGAAGAAGCGCGTGGTCTACGAGCCGGTGAACCTCGTTCAGGAATACCGGCAGTTCGATTTCATGTCCCCGTGGGAGGGGGCGAACTACATCCTTCCCGGTGACGAGAAGGGGGAGGCGAAATGATGGACGGCTCCAAAGGTTTCGACGACGCCCAGACGGGCGAGCAGAAGATCCGCAACTTCAACATCAACTTCGGCCCGCAGCACCCTGCGGCGCACGGGGTTCTCCGGCTGGTGCTGGAGCTCGACGGCGAGATCGTCGAGCGCTGCGACCCGCATATCGGGCTGCTTCACCGTGGCACCGAGAAGCTGATGGAAAGCCGGACCTACCTGCAGAACCTGCCGTATTTCGACCGGCTCGACTACGTCGGCACGATGAACCAGGAACATGCCTGGGTTCTGGCGATCGAGAAGCTGACCGGCACCGAGGTGCCGCGCCGCGCCAGCCTGATCCGCGTCCTCTATTGCGAGATCGGCCGCATCCTGAACCACCTGCTGAACGTGACCACGCAGGCCATGGACGTTGGCGCGCTGACGCCGCCGCTCTGGGGCTTCGAGGAACGCGAGAAGCTGATGATCTTCTACGAGCGGGCCAGTGGCGCGCGGCTTCACGCCGCTTACTTCCGCCCCGGCGGTGTCCACCAGGACCTCACGCCGCAGTTGATCGACGACATCGACGCCTGGGCCGAGGTCTTTCCGCAAGTGCTCGACGATATCGACGGGCTGCTGACCGAGAACCGGATCTTCAAGCAGCGTAACGTCGACATCGGCATCGTGTCCGAGCAGGAAATCCTCGACTGGAGCTATTCCGGCGTGATGGTGCGCGGCTCCGGCCTCGCCTGGGACCTGCGGCGCTCGCAGCCGTATGAGTGCTACGACGAGTTCGACTTCCAGGTGCCCGTGGGCAAGAACGGCGACTGTTTCGACCGCTACCTCGTCCGGATGGCCGAGATGCGCGAGTCGACCAAGATCATCCGCCAGGCCTGCGAGAAGCTGAAGATGCCCGAGAACCAGGGCGACGTCCTGACCCGCGGCAAGCTGACCCCGCCGCGCCGGAGCGACATGAAGACCTCGATGGAAGCGCTGATCCATCACTTCAAGCTCTACACCGAGGGCTTCCACGTTCCGGAAGGCGAATGCTACGTCGCCGTCGAGGCGCCCAAGGGCGAGTTCGGGGTCTATCTTGTCGCCGACGGGACCAACAAACCCTACCGCGCCAAGCTGCGGGCGCCGGGCTTCCCGCACCTGCAGTCGATGGATCATATCTGCAAGGGCCACCAGCTGGCGGACGTGTCCGCCATCCTCGGCTCGCTCGACATCGTGTTCGGCGAAGTCGACCGGTAAACAAGTTCGTGCCTTGGTCGTGCGGTTCGTGCCACTGGCGCGGCTGCTGACCGAGGCACCGTTCCGGTCCCGGGCTTAATCGCCACCTCCGTTCCCTGAACCTGTCTGCGAAGAGTTCCGCCGAATCCCCGGCGGGGTATTTCGTGATGGGGGCGGAGCGCGTAGGGTGATCCGAAATCCACGCTCTGGACCGGAGAACCGACCATGAGAGCTGCGCTTGCCGCGATCCCCTTTGTCCTGACACTGGCCGCTTGCGCGACGGAAGTTCCGTTGCCTGCGGGCGTGACGGAAGACGAGGTCGGCATCTTCCGCGCGGCGGTGGTCGAGGCGGGCTGCGACGTCACCAACGACACGCAGGCCGCCGTCGTGGAAGAGCGTACGGGCTTCGACTCGGGCAAGTTGCGACAGATCACCGAATATACCGCGCGGCGGGGCGAACTGTCGGATACCGGGCAGGGCGGCTTCCGCCTGAATGTCGGGACCTGCGCCGCAGCGTGACCTGCGGCCTATCGCTCGGTTGCACCCCGTGATGCAGGCGCTATAGGAGGTGAGCGAGGTTCGCGGGCGACGGCGCCCGTGAACGATGTCGACGAACGAGGATCCGCCATGCTCCGCCGCCTCCACCACGATCAGCCTGAGAGCTTTGCCTTCACGCCCGACAACAAGGCCTGGGCAGAGGCGCAGATCACCAAGTACCCGGAAGGACGGCAGGCTTCGGCGATCATTCCGCTGCTCTGGCGCGCGCAGGAACAGGAAGGCTGGCTGTCCCGCCCGGCAATCGAACATGTCGCGGAGATGCTGGGCCTCGCCTACATCCGCGCGCTCGAGGTCGCGACGTTTTACTTCATGTTCCAGCTGCAGCCGGTCGGCTCCGTCGCGCATGTTCAGGTCTGCGGCACGCTGTCCTGCATGATCTGCGGCGCGGAGGACCTGATGGGCCTCTGCAAGGAGAAGATCTCCAAGAACCCGCACGAGCTGTCGGCCGACGGCAAATTCTCGTGGGAAGAGGTCGAGTGCCTCGGCGCCTGCGCGAACGCGCCGATG
Source organism: Pelagovum pacificum (assembly GCF_016134045.1). Classification (NCBI taxonomy): domain Bacteria; kingdom Pseudomonadati; phylum Pseudomonadota; class Alphaproteobacteria; order Rhodobacterales; family Paracoccaceae; genus Pelagovum; species Pelagovum pacificum. The sequence continues at coordinate 1,251,942 of NZ_CP065915.1, forward strand.
GCGCAGATCGGCAAGGATTATTACGAGGACCTCACGGTCGAGAAGCTGGGCGAGATCCTCGACGAGATGGCTGCCGGTCGTGTGCCGACGCCGGGCCCGCAGAACGGCCGCTACGCGTCCGAGCCTCTCGATGGGCTGACCTCGCTGAAGGATCACGAGGAAGGCCGCCCGGACTACAACGCCTCCGTCGCGCTGGCCACGGACATCGGCGACACGATCAAGCGCATCGACGGCACCGAAGTCGCGCTCAGCGCGCCGTGGGGCGATGCCGGCGGACGTCCGGCGAACGGCGACGTGAGCGAGGCTGTCCGCGACGAGCTGATGCCGCCTGCCGGTCCGCAGGGCGCGCAGGGTGGCCGCACGCCAGCGGAAGAGGAAGCGCCCCGCGACGTGGGCGAGGCGAGCGACAAGGTCTCCGAAGCGCCGGGTGAAGCGCCCGAGGCCGAAGCGACCGGCCGTCCGGACGAGGATGTCGGCGGCAACGAGCCGTCCGAGGAAGCCACGGAAGAGGCCCGCAAGGTCGCGCCGTCCGGCGATGCCGGGGGCAGGGATGCGTCCGGGTCCGATACCGGCTCCTCCGACACGCCCTCCGAGAGCGCCGAGGAATCCGAGCCCGAACTGCTGAGCGCTCCGCGCGAGGGCGGGGCGGATGACCTGAAGAAGATCAAGGGCGTGGGGCCGCAGCTCGAAGGACTGCTGAACGAGATGGGCTTCTACCACTTCTCGCAGATTGCCTCGTGGGGGCCGTCGGAGATCGCGTGGGTCGACAACCGGCTGAAGTTCAAGGGCCGGATCGAGCGCGACGACTGGGTGAGCCAGGCGAAAGAGCTCGACGGTAAGTGATCCCGTGCCGCCCGGTCGATTCGGGCGTCTTGTGGTTCACCGGGTCAATTTGATCAATTCGTAAGCAATTGCGAGTGCCGGCCTTCGGGCCGGCCTCTCTTTTTGTGGTCGGGCGTCTGGCGTGGCTTGGCGCGTTCTGCCGACCGGAAATCTTGCTTTGTTGCATGATACCAGAGGCTTGCGTTCTGCTATTGTCGGTTCTCTCAAATGGCGATCGAGCCCTGCCGCACAATGCAGCACGCCACCTGTCCAAGCCCCGATTGCACGATACAAAAACACAACGTTGCCGTGACCATACCCCCAAGCAGAGGTTTTCCTTTGGCGGGCCATGCTGCTTTGACGCTAGGCTTTCGATGAAAAAGGAGGAGCCGGCCCTCCGGCCTCCGCCTGCTGTCAAAAGGAATTGGGGGAACTCTCATGGCTTTGACTTCAGAACAAAGAGAATGCCAGCAGCGCTGCTGGCTGATCGGCGCTGTGGCCGGTGTCGTCGTCGCGCTGGTCTGCTGGATCGCCGGGTGGCTCGGGTTCTTTCCCGGCCTGATCGTCGGGATCTTCGTCGGCGTGCTGGCCGGGCTCCTGATGATGACGCTGGTTTGCGGTTCCTATCCGTGGAGCGCGTCCAGCACCGACACGGATGCTGGTCCTGAGCCGACGACCCTGCCGAGCGACAGCGCCGCGGTCGGGTCCGGCGCGCCGACCAACGATACGTCCGCCGTGCCCGGCACGCCCGCGATGCCGGTCGCCGCGCCCGCCGGGGAAGAGAAAGTGGCCGTCGCGGAGAGCGAGGCCGACAAGGCCGAGCCGGACGATGGCGACACCGCGACGGGCATCGAGGAAGAGCCGCCGACCGTTGCGGACAGCGTCGAGCCGTCAACGGGGACCGACACGGTGGAGCCGCCGCCTGCGGTCGAGGAAGACAGTGCCGTCGGCATGTCGGGCGCGGGAAGCGAGGCGGGGGACGTCGAACCCTCCCCGGACGAGGAGGAGACGCCGGCACCTGCCTCCAAGACGACCGCCGACTCGATCGGTGCGACGGACGGCGGCGGTGCTCCGATCGAGGATACCCCCGTTGCTGCGTCCGAGCCCACCGCACCGGCGGAGGAAGACCGCCCGGAGGCGCTGACCGAGGCGCGCGACGGATCGCCCGACAATCTGAAAGAGATCAAGGGTGTCGGGCCCAAGCTGGAGGCCATGCTGAACGGCCTCGGCATCTATCACTTCGACCAGATCGCGGGCTGGACCGACAAGGAACTCGCCTGGATCGACGACAACATCACCGGCTTCCGGGGCCGCGCCAGCCGCGACAACTGGATCGAACAGGCCAAGACCCTTGCCAGTGGCGGGTCGACCGACTTCTCCGGACGTGTGAAGAAGGGCGACGTCTACTGAAGACGCGCCACCGGGGAAGAGAATGACTGACGACAAGGACAGGGCGGTCGCCCGCCAGGCACGGCAGGCGGGGATCGCGATCGCGGCGGGCGGGGTGCTCGCCATCCTCGCGCCGGTGATCGTGAGCGGCCTCGGGCTTCCGGTTCGCTACGAATTCCTGTTCTATCTGATCGCGATAGCTGCGTTCATTTGGGCACTGGTTGTCACGGCCCGTATCTGGCAGAAGTCCCGCGACAAGCGCGACTAGGCCGGCGCCAAGGAGACAGAGATGCTGAAAGATCAGGACCGTATCTTTACCAACCTCTACGGCATGGACGACCGGACCCTGAAAGGGGCCCAGGATCGTGGCCACTGGGACGGCACCGGCGACATCATCAAGAAGGGCCGGGACTGGATCATCGACGAGATGAAGGCCTCCGGCCTGCGCGGCCGTGGCGGCGCCGGCTTCCCGACGGGTCTGAAGTGGTCCTTCATGCCCAAGGAAAGCGACGGCCGGCCGGCCTACCTCGTCGTCAACGCCGACGAATCCGAGCCCGGTACCTGCAAGGACCGCGAGATCATGCGCCACGACCCGCACACGCTGGTCGAGGGCTGCCTGATCGCCTCCTTCGCGATGAACGCGCACGCCTGTTACATCTACATCCGCGGCGAATACATCCGCGAGAAAGAGGCGCTGCAGCGCGCCATCGACGAGGCCTACGAGGCCGGCCTGATCGGCAAGAACGCCTCCGGCTCCGGCTGGGACTTCGACCTCTACCTGCACCATGGGGCAGGGGCCTATATCTGCGGCGAGGAGACCGCGCTGCTCGAGAGCCTCGAGGGCAAGAAGGGCATGCCGCGCATGAAGCCGCCGTTCCCGGCCGGCGCGGGCCTTTACGGGTGCCCGACCACCGTGAACAACGTGGAATCGATCGCAGTTGTCCCGACCATCCTGCGTCGCGGCGCCGAGTGGTTCTCCTCCTTCGGGCGGCAGAACAACGCGGGCACGAAGGTCTTCGCGATCTCCGGCCACGTGAACCGGCCCTGCGTCGTCGAAGAGGCGATGTCGATCTCCTTCGAGGAACTGATCGAGAAACATTGTGGCGGCATCCGCGGCGGCTGGGACAACCTCAAGGCGGTGATCCCCGGCGGCTCGTCCGTTCCGTGCGTGCGCGGCGAGAACATGAAGGACGCCATCATGGACTTCGACTACCTGCGGGGTGAGCTCGGGTCCGGGCTCGGCACCGCGGCGGTCATCGTGATGGATCAGTCGGTCGACATCATCAAGGCGATCTGGCGGCTGTCGAAGTTCTACAAGCACGAGAGCTGCGGCCAGTGTACGCCGTGCCGCGAGGGCACGGGCTGGATGATGCGGGTCATGGACCGGCTGGTCCGGGGCGAGGCGTCGGTCGAAGAGATCGACATGCTGTTCGACGTGACCAAGCAGGTCGAGGGCCACACGATCTGCGCGCTCGGCGACGCGGCGGCCTGGCCGATCCAGGGCCTGATCCGCAACTTCCGTGACGAGATCGAGGACCGCATCAAGCACAAGCGCATCCCGGTCGCCGCCGAATGAGGATCGCGGCGCTTCTCCCGGTCGTGATGCTCGCTGCCTGCACGGGTGAGACGAGCATGCCATCGGGGGAGCCGCTTGCGGCCGCCGACGTTCAGACGGTCGACGGCGTGCTCGTCGCGCGGGGTGACAGCGTCTCCGACGCGGCGCTCGAGGTGATGAGCTATTGCGGCATCACGCCGGAGACGACTCTTCTCGACATCCTCATCGACATCGCGATGCCGGTCGAGGGCGAGGCGGGCGCCTGGCGCTTCACGCCGCCGCCGGGCTGCGCCTGATATCCCGGAGCGCCGGGACTCTCGAAGGACTATCGGATAGCTCGCAAGACTTTTTCCCGCGTGACGGGAAAAGTTTGGGAAAGACACAGACTTCGGGCTATGACCGGGCGGCATCAAGGAGACCGGGACATGACCAGAGCCGCCATCATCTTCGCCAGCCTCTCGCTCGCGCTCGCCGCCTGTGACCAGATCGAACTTCCGGGCGTGGAGCCGGCCGCGCCGCCGCCGCCGCCCGAACCGCTGCTCGTCTTCGTCGAGGGCGTGACTTACAGCGTGCTCGCGGTGCCCGGTGCGGGCGACACCTACTCGGTCAGCGTCGGCGCGGCGGAGCGCGAGACGGCGATCAAGGCCTACCTCAACTACTGCCAGAACAAGCGCCCTTACATCGAATCGGAATGGGCGGGACGCGAGCTCGACCGCCAGTCGAGCGGCGCGTGGGTGATCGAGGGACCATGCAGCCGTCCCGACCCGGCAACCCCCGCGCTCGTGACCGCGCCCGCCGACTCGGATGATCCCGCGCTTGCCGCCCCGTCGGACGGCGAGACACCCTGACGCTTTTCCTTCGTCGGTGCGGCGCTAACTGGTGCGGGCACCGACGGAGGACAGATGACCGAGAAAGCCCACTTCAACCCCGATATCGAAGACCACGGCCTGATCGGCGATTGCGGCACCGCCGCGCTCGTCGCGCGGGACGGCTGCGTCGATTTCATGTGCTGGCCGAAATTCGACAGCCCGAGCCTGTTCGCATCGGTCCTTGGCGAAGCGGGCGGGTCGTTCGAACTGCGCCCCGAGCACGACGGTCCGGGCCGGCAGATCTACCTTACCGAAACGGCGATCCTGTTCACCCGGTTCCTGTCGCCGCACGCGGTGGCCGAAGTCTCCGACTTCATGCCGATGAGCGACGACGACACGCCCCGGCTGATCCGCCGGGCCAAGGGGATCCGGGGCGAGACGCGGTTCGTGATGAGCTGCCGTCCGGGCTTCGACTACGGGCGCGCGGGGACGGTCATCGAAGAGACCGAGGACGGCGTGATCCTGTCGTCCGACGGCGCCGATGGCACGCGGGTGCGGCTGCGCTCCAACGTACCACTGTCGGTGGAGGGCGACCGCGTGGTGGCGCGGTTCACGCTGGAGCCGGACCAGACGGCTTGGTTCTCGCTCGAGTCGCCGGACGTGGAGGTCGACAATCGCGACCACTGGGTGTCGGAGCAATTCAAGGCAACGGCGGATTTCTGGCGCGGCTGGACGAAGCGGTCGACCTACCGGGGCCGCTGGCGCGACCTCGTGCAACGCTCCGCGATCACGCTGAAGCTGCTGACCTGCCGGCGCACCGGCGCGATGATCGCCGCGCCGACCTTTGGCCTTCCCGAGACGCCGGGGGGCGAGCGGAACTGGGATTACCGCTATGTCTGGCTCCGGGATGCGGCGTTCTCCTGCTATGCCTTTCTGCGGCTTGGCTACACGGAGGAGGCGGACAGCTTCCTGCGGTGGCTTGGCGACCGGGCGCTCGATTCGGACGAGGGGCGGCTCAACGTCATGTTCCGCCTGAGCGGTGAGGACGCGCCGAAGGAAGTGACCCTCGATCACCTGTCGGGCTACGACGACTCGGTCCCGGTCCGGATCGGCAACGACGCGCGGGGGCAGCGGCAGCTCGATGTCTACGGCGGGCTGATGGATGCGATCTACCTTGCCGACAAGCATGGCGACACGCTGTCCCGTGACGCGTGGGTCGGCGTGCGGCGCACGGTGGACTGGGTGTCCGACAACTGGAACGAGCCGGACGAGGGGATCTGGGAGATCCGGGGCGAACCCCGCCACCATCTTCATTCGCGGCTGATGTGCTGGGTCGCGATCGACCGGGCACTGCGGCTGGCGCGCAAGCGCAGCCTCCCCGCGCCGGAGGGGCGCTGGCAGGCCGCGCGCGACGCGATCCACGAGGACATCCACGAGAACTTCTGGAACGAGGAGATGGGTGCCTTCACCCAGTCCCGCCACGGAGACGCGATGGATGCCGCCTGCCTGATGATGCCGCTGGTGCGCTTCATCGGGCCGACCGATCCGCGCTGGCTGTCGACGCTGACCAAGCTGTCGGAGCGGCTGACTTCCGACGTGCTGGTCTATCGCTACTCCGCCGACCGCGCGCCGGACGGGCTCGACGGGATCGAAGGCACGTTCAACATGTGTTCGTTCTGGTTCGTGGAAGCCGTGGGCCGGTCCGGGGACCTCGAGCAGGCGCGATTCCTGTTCGACAAGCTGACGGCCTTCGCCAACCCTCTCGGCCTGTTCGCCGAGGAGACGGGGCCATCGGGCGAGCAGCTCGGGAACTTCCCGCAGGCGCTGACGCACATGTCGCTGATCTCCGCGGCGTTCTGGCTGAACCGGGCGCTGGACCGGCAGGAGTCGCGCGATTGACCGGCGCGGCGGGGGCGGGCACCATCTAGGGAGTTTCTCGAAAGGAATTTCCCATGAAGATCATTCTGCCCGCCCTTGTCGCGGCGATCGTTCCCGTGCTTGCCGGTGCCGAAGGCCTGCCGATGCGCATGTACCGTTCCGACGGGGCGCCCGAGATGATGGAAGAACGCATCTACGGCGTCGACGGCACCCACATCACCGCGCAGCGCATGGCGATTCCCGTCACGGTCGAGTTGCGCCGACCCGGCGGTCCGGTCCCGACGCTCGACGAGTATTACGCGGTCGCCGATCAGGTCGCGACTTGCGATGAGGGCTATGTCGAGGGCGAGTCGCCGCGCATCGAGGGGGACCGCCTCGTCGTGACCTTCACCTGCATGTTGCCGCCCGGCTGACGTAAGGTCTTGCCCAAATCGTCCGACCGGCGCAGCATCCGGCGCGAGGGATCGACGGAGGGGCCGGCATGGTCGAAGAATATTTCGCCGCCTACGGGCTGTCGCTGGTCGGCATCGCGCTCTACGCGCTGATCGGTCAGGTGCTCGGGCCGATGTCGGCCGTCCGCAAGGGCAAGGCCGGGCTCGCGCCCGGTGCGACGCCGGATCCCGATTATGCCAGTGCGGACTACCGGCTCGACCGGAGCTACCTCAGCACGGTCGAGATGCTGGCCTACTTCGCGCCGATCGTCTTCGCCGCGATCCTCGCCGGCGTGTCGCCCGTCATGGTCGGGCTTCTGGTCTGGATCAGCCTCGCCCTGCGGATCGCGGCGGTCTTCGTCTACATCCGGGGGATGGGGCAGGGCTATTCGGGCCTGCGCACCAACCTCATCGTCGGTCACAGTCTCTGCACCTTCCTCCTGCTGATCCTGACCGTCTTCGCTGCACTATAGTAAGGACACCTTTCCATGCATCTCGCCGAACTGAACGTGGGGCGCCTCGTCGCTCCGACCGATGACCCGCGCGTCGCGGATTTCATGAACGCGCTCGACAAGGTCAACACGATCGGCAAGCGGATGCCCGGGTTCGTCTGGATGATGGAAGGGTCGGGCGAGCCCGGCACCGGCAATACCGATGCCAAGATCGGCGGCGATCCGCAGTACGTCTCCAACCTCACCGTATGGGAATCGGTCGAGACCCTGGAGGAGTTCGTCTGGAACACGGTTCACCGCCGCTTCTACGAGCGCCGGACGGAGTGGTTCGAAGTGCTTGGCGAACAGCATTTCGTGATGTGGTGGGTCGAGGAAGGACACCGCCCGACGCTCGACGAGGCGCTGGAGCGGCTGGAGCATCGGCGGCGTCACGGCGACAGCGACGAGGCGTTCGGCTGGTCGTGGCTGGAGCAGGCGAAGCTCTACCAGCAACGGATGTGCGCGGCGGAGTGATCCGCGCCGTTCCCGCCGTGCCGTGCCTTTGGGCGGGGTAAAGCTCACCTTGGGGCAGGTTTGAAACCGACTGAAACGGTCGGCGGGCCAAGCCACTGATTTATCACGGATATGCCATCGGCAAAAAGGCGGTGCGCGTTACCGGCGTGGTGGCGGCCTCTCGCCATTGTCATTGCTCTGCACGGGCCGGCTATTGAATAGCCGCGCCTGTCTGTCCGATGTGTGGGCCAACACGAATGCCCAACGAGGTGACAATAATGACCCGCCGAGCACTCTTCATCCTGACCGTCCCCATGGTGCTTGCAGGCGCACTGGCCGGACAAGGTCGCGCCGACCATCCGATCGGCCAGATCCCCGCGATCCGCGAGGGGCTGATCGCCACCGGCATGGCGCTCGAGATCAGCGACAATTGCGACTCGCTCTCGCCGCGCATGATCCGGGGGCTCGCCTATCTCGAACAATTGCGCGGCACCGCACGCCAGGCCGGCTATTCCAACGACGAGATCGACGCCTTCATCGACGACCGTGGCGAGAAGGCCCGGCTGGAATCCGAAGCGCGCCAGCGACTGTCCTCCCGGGGGGCCGTATCTGGGCAGGCGGACACATACTGCGCCGTCGGGCAGCAGGAAATGCAGAGCGGAAGCGCCGTCGGCCAGCTTCTGCGCTGAGCGGAACGGGAACAGTTCAACGGGGCCGGACACTTGTCCGGCCCTTTTCATGTGGGGCGGGCAAGGGATATACCTTACAGAAATAGTAGGGCATAACCTCTGGATCCGCGTCGATTTTTCCACGTGTCGGGGCGTCCTGTGGTCTGGCATCGTTCGGCAAGCCGGGATAGGTAGCTGGAAAAAGCGGCTGCCCGGGTGGTCCCGGTGAGCCGCGACAGCAAGCACCGAAGGGTGAGCCCATGTCCGACCTGCGCAAAGTCGTCATCGACGGAAACGAGATCGAGGTCCCGGGAGCCATGACCCTGATCCAGGCCTGCGAGCAGGCCGGTATCGAGGTTCCGCGCTTCTGCTATCACGAACGCCTCTCCATCGCCGGCAACTGCCGCATGTGTCTCGTCGAGGTCGTCGGCGGACCGCCGAAGCCCGCTGCCTCCTGCGCGATGCAGGTCAAGGACCTCCGCCCCGGCAAGGACGGTGAGCCGCCGGTCGTGAAGACCAACAGCCCGATGGTGAAGAAGGCCCGCGAGGGGGTGATGGAGTTCCTGCTCATCAACCACCCGCTCGATTGCCCGATCTGCGACCAGGGCGGCGAATGCGATCTGCAGGATCAGGCGATGGCCTACGGCGTCGACTTCTCCCGCTACCGCGAGCCGAAGCGCGCGACCGAGGACCTCAACCTCGGCCCGCTCGTCGAGACGCACATGACGCGCTGCATCTCCTGCACGCGCTGCGTCCGCTTCACGACCGAGGTCGCCGGCATCCACAAGATGGGCCAGACCGGTCGTGGCGAAGACGCCGAGATCACCAGCTACCTCAACGAGACGCTGGATTCGAACATGCAGGGCAACATCATCGACCTCTGCCCGGTCGGTGCGCTTGTCTCCAAGCCCTATGCCTTCACCGCCCGCCCTTGGGAGCTGACCAAGACCGAGACGATCGACGTCATGGACGCGCTCGGCTCCAACATCCGGGTCGACACCAAGGGCCGCGAAGTGATGCGCATCCTGCCGCGCAACCATGACGGCGTGAACGAGGAGTGGATCTCCGACAAGACGCGCTTCGTCTGGGACGGCCTGCGCCGCCAGCGGCTCGACAAGCCCTACATCCGCGAGAACGGCAAGCTACGCCCGGCCACCTGGCCCGAGGCGCTGGCCAAGGCCGCGGACGCCATGAAGGGCGCGAAGAAAGTGGCCGGCCTGGTCGGTGACCTCGCGTCCGTGGAATCCGCCTACGCTCTGAAGGGCCTCGTCACTTCGCTCGGCGGCACGGTCGAATGCCGCACCGACGGCTCCAAGCTGCCCGCGGGCAACCGCTCCGCCTATGTCGGCAACGCGGCGATCGAGGACCTCGACACCGCTGAGATGGTCATGCTGATCGGCACCAACCCGCGTGACGAGGCGCCTGTCCTGAACGCCCGCATCCGCAAGGCGTGGCTGCGTGGGGCGAAGGTCGCCGCGATCGGCCCCGATGCCGACCTGACTTACGACGTCAGCCGCATCGGTGGCGGGCGCAAGGCGCTGGTCGACCTCGCCGGTATGGATCACTCCGACAAGCACGGCACCGCCGGTGTCATGGTGATCGGGCAGGGCGCCCTGATCGGCGCTGACGGCGAAGCGGTGCTGAGCCAGGCGATGAAGGCCGCTGGCGCGGCCGAGTCGAAGTTCCTCGTGCTGCACAGCGCCGCGAGCCGGGTCGGTGCGATGGACATCGGTGCCGTGACAGAGGGTGGCATCGACGCCGCGCTCGACGGGGCCGACGTGGTCTACTCTCTCGGCGCCGACGAGATCGAGATCGGCGAGGGGCCCTTCGTGATCTACCAGGGCAGCCACGGCGACCGGGGCGCGCATCGTGCCGACGTCATCCTGCCGTCCGCCGCCTACACCGAGGAATCGGGCCTGTTCGTGAACACCGAGGGCCGTCCGCAGCTCGCGCTGCGCGCCGGCTTTGCACCGGGCGAGGCGAAAGAGAACTGGGCCGTTCTGCGCGCGCTCTCCGCAGAGGCGGGCCAGCAGCTGCCCTACGACTCGCTGGCGCAGCTCCGGCAGGCGCTGATCGAGGAGGTGCCGCATCTCGGCGCGCTCGACGACGTGGCCGACAACGGCTGGACGCCGCTCGACGTGACCGACCCCGACGGGGACGGCGATTTCGAGATCGCGGTGCGCGACTTCTACCTGTCCAACCCCATCGCCCGTGCCTCCTCGCTGATGGCAGAGCTCTCGGCCAACGCGAAGGCGCGGACCGAGGCGCCGCTGGCGGCGGAGTGAGCGATTGCGACGGCCTTTTTCGGCGCTTCCCGTGCTAGCCCTGACCGCCTGCGCTCCCGCTTCGGACGAGCTCGTCGCGCGCGACGAGTTCGTGCCGAGCTATGACGGGGTCGAGACGTTGCTGCTCGACAACGACCTCGTCAACTTCCGCGTCCGGATGGATCGCGCGGAGGGGGCCGAGGACGTGACCCGCTACGCCGAATGCGCCGCTGCGCAATACACGCTGATCCGGGGTTACGGCTTCGCGCGACATGTCCGCACGAACGTCGCCGAAGAGGGTGGAATCTGGCGCGCGGATGCTGTTTACACCATCTCGCCGGCCCTGCCCGAGGGCCTGCGGACGATTGATGCCGAGGTGACCGTGGCCGATTGCGCCAACACCGGCGTTCCCACGGTCTGAGGAAAGGGACGAGATGATCGAGTTCTTCACGCAAACGAACCTCGGGATCATCCTGCTGACCCTTGGTCAGTGTCTTCTGGTGATCGTGCCCGTCTTCGTGACGCTGGCCTTCCTGATGTATGCCGACCGAAAGGTCTGGGCCGCCGTGCAGATCCGCCGCGGGCCGAACGTCGTCGGTCCCTGGGGCCTGCTGCAGAGCTTCGCCGACCTTTTGAAGTACGTCGTGAAGGAGATCGTCGTTCCCGCCGGGGCCGACAAGGTGGTGTTCTTCCTTGCCCCGATGATCGCCTTCGTACTGCCGGTCATCGCCTGGGCCGTGATCCCGTTCTCCGACGGCTGGGTCCTCGCCGACCTGAACGTCGCGATCCTCTATATCTTCGCGATCTCCTCTCTCGAGGTCTACGGCGTGATCATGGGGGGCTGGGCCTCAAACTCGAAATACCCGTTCCTCGGCTCGCTGCGCTCCGCCGCACAGATGATTTCCTACGAAGTCTCGATCGGCCTCATCATCATCGGCGTGATCATTTCGACCGGGTCGCTGAACCTGTCGGAGATCGTGCGCGCGCAGGACGGCTCCTTCGGGTTGCTGAACTGGTACTGGCTACCGCACCTGCCGATGCTGTTCCTGTTCTTCATCTCGGCTCTGGCCGAGACCAACCGCCCGCCCTTCGACCTGCCCGAGGCCGAGTCCGAACTCGTCGCCGGCTACCAGGTCGAATACAGCTCCACGCCGTTCCTGCTCTTCATGATCGGCGAACTGATGACCGTCTTCCTGATGTGCGGCCTCGTCTCCGTCCTGTTCTTCGGCGGCTGGCTGTCGCCGATCCCGGGCCTGCCCGACGGGTTCCTCTGGATGGCGATCAAGATGCTGCTGGTCTTCTTCATGTTCGCCATGGTGAAGGCCATCACGCCCCGCTACCGCTACGACCAGCTCATGCGTCTCGGCTGGAAGGTCTTCCTGCCGATGTCGCTGGCCTGGGTCGTGCTCGTGTCCTTCCTCGCCAAGTTCGAGATCCTCGGCGGCTTCTGGGCCCGCTACGCGGTGGGAGGGTGATCCGAATGCCTTGCATGTCCCTCACCGGAGGCACCCGATGACACAGATCGATTACACCCGCGCCGCGAAGTACTTCCTGCTCGCGGACTTCCTCAAAGGCTTCAAGCTGGGCTTCAAGTACTTCTTCGCGCCCAAGCCGACCGTGAACTACCCGCACGAGCGCGGGCCGCTGTCGCCCCGCTTCCGGGGGGAGCACGCGCTGCGCCGCTACCCGTCGGGCGAGGAACGCTGCATCGCCTGCAAGCTGTGCGAGGCGATCTGCCCGGCGCAGGCCATCACGATCGACGCCGAGCCGCGCGACGACGGCAGCCGCCGCACGACGCGCTACGACATCGACATGACGAAGTGCATCTATTGCGGCTTCTGCCAGGAAGCCTGCCCGGTGGACGCGATCGTCGAGGGGCCGAATTTCGAGTTCTCGACCGAGTCCCGCGAAGAGCTGATGTACGACAAGGAAAAACTGCTGGCGAACGGCGACCGCTGGGAAGCCGAGATCGCCCGCAACCTCGAGATGGACGCGCCCTACCGATGAACGACACGGTGCAAAGGTCTTCCACGACTTTTGCCGGGACTTCTCGGAAAGTCTCGGCGGGAGGGGCCCGATGACGCAGGGCAGCAACCCGTTCGAGGCGATGATGAAAGCCGGGCAGGACTGGGCGAAGGCGCTCAACCCGGCGATGGAGAACTTCACCCCCCAGGGGTTCGAGAAGATGTGGCCGACGATGCCCAAGGACCTTCTCGAGACCTTCATGGGGCGGACCTACAACCCCGAGGGGCTGGACGCGAAGACGCGGCTGCTCCTCACGCTGACCGGCCTGACCATCACCGGGGCCCAGGCCGACTCGCAGATCAGGCTCACCGTCCGCCACGCGCGGGAAGCGGGGGCCACGAAACAGGAAATCGCCGAGACGATCGCCACGGCGGCGGTCTTCGGCGGCGTTCCGGCCATGACCCGGGCGATGGAACTCGCCACGTCGGTCATGGAGGAAGCAGAGGACGACGAGACATGACGCCAGCCGCATTCGCCTTCTACGTCTTTGCCGTGACGACGATCACCGGCGGTCTCTTCACCGTGGTGAGCCGCAACCCGGTCCACTCGGTGCTCTGGCTGATCCTGGCGTTCCTGTCGTCGGCGGGGCTGTTCGTCCTGCTCGGTGCGGAATTCGTCGCGATGCTGCTCATCATCGTCTATGTCGGCGCGGTCGCGGTGCTGTTCCTCTTCGTGGTGATGATGCTCGACATCGACTTCGCCGCGCTGAAGGCGGAAATGGCGCGCTACATGCCGCTCGCGCTGCTGATCGGCCTCGTCATCCTGATGCAGCTCGCCATGGCGTTCGGCGTCTGGGAGTTCGGCGAAGGTGCCGAGACCCGTCTCGCCGCCCCGGTCGAGGGCGGCATCCAGAACACCACCGGCCTCGGCCTGCTGCTCTACGATCGCTACTTCCTGCTGTTCCAGCTTGCCGGCCTGATCCTGCTGGTCGCGATGATCGGGGCGATCGTCCTGACGCTGCGGCACCGCAAGGACGTCAAGCGGCAGGACATCCTCGCCCAGATCTACCGCGATCCGGCGAAGTCGATGGAGCTGAAGGACGTCAAGTCGGGGCAGGGGCTCTCCTGATGCGTCTGGCCCTCGCCCTCATCCTCGCACCCGGACTCGCGCTCGCCCAGGGGGAGCAATGTCTCCTCACCGAAGGCGAGCAGGCGTTGACGCTCGCGCCGGTCGATCTCGGAGACGGGATGGTTGCGCAGGAATTCCTGCCCGGCGCCATCGACGGGATCCCGGACGGGGTCGTGGACTTCGCCCATTGCGAGAGCGGCGGGCACATCGTCGTCGCCATGCCGGAGAACGACCAGGGCAATCGCCCGTCGGCCGAAATGGTCATCGGCATCATGGAAGATGCGATGGCGAACGAGGAACTGGTGCCCGCGCAGGTGCTGGCGGACGGATACACCCGCGCCGGCGCGCCCGCGCAGGTCCGGCAATCCACGACCGAGACCTGCGGTTGTTCGGTCTTCTATCCCGACGCGGTCGGAGAGAAGACCCCGTGGGAGGAGCTCGGATGATCGCCGACCACGCGATGGCCGTGCTCGGTCACGTGGGGTTGGCGGGATTTGCGGCGCTCTGGGCCGTGAAGGTCGCGGCCGGCTGGGCCGTGCTGAGAATGTGGCGCCTCCGGCGAGCCCGGGCGCTGGCAAAGAAGGTAGTCTGACGCGGCCGGAAAAGCGGTGGCGCACGGACAGCGAAACGGATAATCGGCGGGCAAAAGACCCGGGGGACAGCATGATCGGAATAGAACATTACCTGACGGTCGCCGCGGCGCTTTTCGTGATCGGCATCTTCGGTCTGTTCCTCAACCGGAAGAACATCATCATCCTGCTGATGAGCATCGAGCTCATGCTGCTGGCGGTGAACATCAACCTCGTCGCATTCTCCAGTTTCCTCGGCGATCTCGTGGGACAGGTCTTCACCCTGTTCGTGCTGACGGTCGCCGCGGCGGAGGCCGCCATCGGCCTCGCCATCCTCGTCTGTTTCTTCCGCAATCGCGGCACGATCGACGTCGAAGACGTCAACATGATGAAAGGCTGACGTCATGGAGCAGATCGTCCTTTTCTCGCCGCTGATCGGCAGTCTCATCGCCGGCTTCGGGTGGCGCGTCACCTCGGAGCGCGGTGCCCAGTGGATCACCACTGGCCTGCTGTTCATGTCCTGCTTCTTCAGCTGGATCATCTTCTTCGGCCACGACGGCACGACCCAGCAGATCGAGATCATGCGCTGGATCCAGTCCGGCAGCCTCGACACGAGCTGGTCGATCCGGCTCGACCGGCTGACGGCGATCATGCTGATCGTCATCACGACGGTGTCGGCGCTCGTGCACCTCTACTCGTTCGGCTACATGGCCCATGACGAGAACTTCAAGGAAGGCGAGCACTACAAGGCCCGCTTCTTTGCCTACCTGTCGTTCTTCACCTTCGCGATGCTGATGCTCGTGACGGCGGACAACCTGATCCAGATGTTCTTCGGCTGGGAAGGCGTGGGCCTGGCGTCGTATCTGCTGATCGGCTTCTACTACAAGAAACCGTCGGCGAACGCTGCCGCCATGAAGGCCTTCGTGGTCAACCGGGTCGGCGACTTCGGCTTCGCGCTCGGCATCTTCGGGCTCTTCTTCCTCGTGGATTCGGTGCGCTTCGACGATATCTTCGCCGCCGCGCCCGAGCTTGCGACGACGAACATCACCTTCCTCTGGGAAAGCGTGAACGCGATCGAGCTGATCTGTGTGCTGCTGTTCATTGGCGCGATGGGCAAGTCGGCGCAGCTGTTCCTGCACACGTGGCTGCCGGACGCCATGGAAGGCCCGACTCCGGTGTCGGCGCTGATCCACGCCGCGACCATGGTCACGGCGGGCGTCTTCCTCGTCTGCCGCATGTCGCCGCTGATGGAATTCGCCCCGCACGCCAAGAGCTTCATCGTCTTCATCGGCGCCTCGACCGCCTTCTTCGCGGCGACGGTCGGACTTGTGCAGAACGACATCAAGCGCGTGATCGCCTACTCCACCTGTTCGCAGCTCGGCTACATGTTCGTCGCTGCCGGGGCAGGGGTCTATTCGGTCGCGATGTTCCACCTGTTCACGCACGCCTTCTTCAAGGCGATGCTGTTCCTTGGCGCTGGCTCGGTCATCCACGGGATGCACCACGAGCAGGACATGCGGAACTACGGTGGGCTTCGCAAGAAGCTGCCGATGACCTTCTGGGCGATGCTGATCGGCACGCTGGCCATCACCGGCGTCGGCATTCCGCTGACCCACATCGGTTTCGCCGGCTTCCTGTCGAAGGACGCCGTGATCGAGAGCGCCTGGGCCGGCGGCACGTCCTTCGCCTTCTGGTCGCTGGTGATCGCTGCCGCGTTTACCTCCTTCTACTCGTGGCGGCTGATGTTCCTCACCTTCTGGGGCAAGCCGCGCGGCGACAAGCACACCCACGACCACGCGCATGAAAGCCCGACGGTCATGTTGATCCCGCTCGGCGTGCTGGCCTTCGGGGCCGTCTTCGCCGGCATGATCTGGTACGGCCCGTTCTTCGGCGACCATGATCGCGTGAACCGCTTCTTCGGTATCCCGGCCCACGCCGAGGCTTCCCACGACGAAGAAGGTGGCGAAGACCACGCCGCCGCCGAAGGGGAAGAGACAGAAGAGGCGTCCGCCGAGGGCGAAGCGACCGAGGAAGCTTCCGCCGAGGGCGAAGCGGCTGAGGACACCGCCGGTGAAGGCGACGCCACCGAGGAAGCCGCCGCCGAAGGTGAACCTGCCGCCGAGGGCGACGCGACCGAAGAGGCCGCCGCCGAAGGCGACGCCACCGAGGAGGCTGCGACCGAGGTCGATGAGTCCGAACTGGCGGCTGTCGAGGTCGACGAATCCGAGCTCGCGGCTGTCGAGGTCGAGCCCGGCGAGGCCGCGACCGAGGGCGACGGTGCCGAGGCTGCTGCCGAGGGCGAAGCGACCGCAGAAGCCGCTGCCGAAGGCGAGGGTGCCGAAGAGGGGGCCGAGGCCGCCGCGTCGGAGAGCGCTGAGGAGCATGGCTCCGAAGAGATCCACCTGACGGGCGTCATGCCGGGCGAGGGGGCGATCTACATCGGCGAAGAGAACCACGTCATGGACGAGGCGCACCACGCGCCGGTCTGGGTCAAGGTCTCTCCCTTCGTCGCGATGCTGATCGGCTTCCTGCTGGCCTTCCAGATGTACATCCGTCGCCCCGAGCTTCCGGCGAAACTGGCCGAGCAGCAGCAGCCGCTCTACCAGTTCCTGCTGAACAAGTGGTACTTCGACGAGATCTACAACTTCATCTTCATCCGCCCCGCCATGTGGGTCGGACGGACATTGTGGAAGCGCGGTGACGGGACCGTCATCGACGGCGGCATCAACGGCGTCGCCATGGGGATCGTGCCCTTCTTCACCCGGATCGCCGGGCGGGCACAGTCGGGCTACGTCTTCACCTACGCCTTCTTCATGGTTATCGGCATCGCCATCCTTCTCACCTGGATGACGCTCGGCGGAGGAGCGGAATAATGGGCAACCTCCTTTCCCTCATCACGTTCTTTCCGCTGCTCGGCGCGCTGATCCTCGCGGTCTTCCTGCGCGGCGACGACAAGGCGGCACAGGGCAACGCCAAGTGGGTGGCGCTCGCCACCACGGTCGCGACCTTCGTCATCTCGCTGTTCGTGCTGATCGGGTTCGACCCGTCCAACACCGACTTCCAGTTCGTCGAGGACCGGGAGTGGCTGCTGGGCATGAACTACCGGATGGGCGTCGACGGCATCTCCGTGCTGTTCGTCATGCTCACAACGTTCCTCATGCCGCTCGTCATCGCGGCCTGCTGGGAGGTGACGCACCGGGTCAAGGAATACATGATCGCGTTCCTCGTGCTCGAGACGCTGATGCTCGGCGTGTTCTGCGCGCTCGACCTGATCCTGTTCTACCTGTTCTTCGAAGGCGGCCTGATCCCGATGTTCCTCATCATCGGCATCTGGGGTGGCAAGAACCGCATTTACGCGTCCTTCAAGTTCTTCCTCTACACGTTCCTCGGGTCCGTGCTGATGCTGGTCGCGATGGTCGCGATGTACACCCAGGCCGGCACCACCTGTATCGGGGCTTGCGGCGGCGAGATCGTCGGTCTGCTCGACTATCAGTTCTCGTCGGAGACGGTGTCGCTGTTCGGCTTCCAGATCATCGGCGGCCTGCAGACGCTGATGTGGCTCGCCTTCTTCGCCTCGTTCGCGGTTAAGATGCCGATGTGGCCGGTTCACACCTGGCTGCCGGACGCGCACGTGCAGGCACCGACCGCCGGTTCGGTCGTCCTTGCGGCGATCCTCCTGAAGATGGGGGGTTATGGCTTCCTGCGCTTCAGCCTGCCGATGTTCCCGATCGGGACCGAGGTGATGGCTCCGCTCGTGTTGTGGCTGTCGGCGATCGCGATCGTCTACACCTCGCTCGTCGCGCTGGTGCAGGAGGACATGAAGAAGCTGATCGCCTACTCGTCGGTCGCCCACATGGGCTACGTCACGATGGGCATCTTCGCGGTGAACCAGCAGGGCATCGACGGGGCGATCTTCCAGATGCTGAGCCACGGCTTCGTTTCCGGCGCGCTGTTCCTCTGCGTCGGCGTGATCTACGACCGGATGCACACCCGCGAGATCGACGCCTACGGCGGCCTCGTGAACCGGATGCCGGCCTACGCGCTGATCTTCCTGCTGTTCACCATGGCCAACGTCGGTCTGCCCGGCACTTCCGGCTTCATCGGCGAATTCCTCACCCTGATGGGCGTCTTCCAGGTCAACACCTGGGTCGCACTGATCGCGACCACGGGCGTGATCCTGTCGGCGGGCTACGCGCTGTTCCTCTACCGCCGGGTCGTCATGGGCGACCTGATCAAGGAGAGCCTGAAGTCCATGACCGACATGACCGGCCGCGAGCGTGCGATCTTCGCGCCGCTGGTGGTCATGACCATCCTGCTCGGCGTCTACCCGAGCCTCGTCACCGACATCATCGGGCCGAGCGTCGAGACCCTCGTGTCACAGGTGGAGACCGCACAGGCGGACTTTTCCTCCGAGACACAGGTCGCTGACGCGGCCGAGAGCCACTAGGAGAGAGCGGACATGATCTCTGCCGATCTACAGGTCATCCTCCCCGAGATCCTGCTGTCGATCTACGCGATGATCGGTCTGGTCCTCGCGGTCTACACCAGCAAGGACGAGCTTGCCGGCCCGCTTACCTGGGCAACGGCCGCGGTCTTCGTCGCAATCGCGCTCTGGATCGGCTACGGTCCGGATGAAACGCGCACCGCGTTCCATGACTCCTTCAACGATGACAGTTTCGCGCGCTTCTCGAAGGTCGTGATCCTGCTGTCCGCCGCGTCGGTGCTGGTGATGAGCCAGCATTACATGGCGCGTCGCGGCCTGCTGCGGTTCGAGTATCCGATGCTCGTGACACTGGCGTCGGTGGGCATGATGGTCATGGTCTCCGCCGGCGACCTGATCGTGCTCTACATGGGCCTCGAGCTTCAGTCGCTCGCGCTCTACGTCGTGGCCTCGCTGCGCCGCGACTCGGTGAAGTCGACCGAAGCGGGCCTGAAGTACTTCGTGCTGGGCGCGCTGTCGTCCGGCCTGCTGCTCTACGGGGCATCGCTGACCTACGGCTTCGCCGGGACCACGCTGTTCAGCGGCATCGTCGAATCCGCCGAAGGTGGCGCCTCGCTCGGGCTGCTGTTCGGCCTCGTGTTCCTTGCCTCTGGCTTCGCCTTCAAGGTCTCTGCCGCACCGTTCCATATGTGGACGCCGGACGTCTACGAGGGCTCCCCTACGCCGGTCACCGCCTTCTTTGCCACGGCGCCCAAGATGGCCGCCATGGCGCTGTTCGCCCGGGTCGTCCATGACGCCTTCGGCGGCATCGTCGGCGACTGGCAGCAGATCATCGCTTTCCTGTCGGTCGTGTCGATGTTCGTCGGCGCCGTCGCGGCGATCGGTCAGAAGAACATCAAGCGCCTGATGGCCTATTCCTCGATCACCCACATGGGCTTCGCGCTGATGGGCCTCGCCGCGGGCACGGCCTTCGGTGTGCAGGCGATGCTGGTCTACATGGTGATCTACGTGGCGATGAACGTCGGCACCTTCGCCTTCATCCTTTCCATGGAGAAGGACGGCACGCCGGTCACCGACATCGATGCGCTGCAGATGTATTCGGCCAAGGAACCGCTGAAATCCATCGCGCTGCTGATCCTGATGTTCAGCCTCGCCGGTGTGCCGCCGCTCGTCGGCTTCTTCGGCAAGTTCTACGTGCTGCGCGCTGCCTACGACGGCGGGCTCGCCTGGCTTGCCGTGGCTGGCGTGATCGCCTCGGTCATCGCGGCGTTCTACTACCTGCGGATCGTTTATTACATGTACTTCGGCGAAGAGCGCGAGGCGCTCGACGGTGCGATGAACCCGGTGCTCTGGGTGTTCCTCGTGGCCTCCGCCTTCGTCATGACCTTCGGTGTCATCAACCTCTTCGGGATCGAGCCGCTGGCGGCTGCGGCGGCTGAAACGCTTGTCAACTGACGAGGGCTCCGTCTGGCCCGAGGGCTACGCGCTCGTCACGCTGGACGAGACCGACAGCACCATGGCCGAAGCGCGGCGTCGCGCCACCGGCCTCGAAGGTCCGACCTGGATCCTCGCGCATCGCCAGACCGCCGGCCACGGCCGGCGGGGGCGTGCGTGGAGCGGAGGAGAGGGCAACCTATTCGCGACGCTGCTCTACAATCCCGCCTGCTCCCCGGCCGAGGCCGCGCGACGGTCCTTCATGGCCGCCAATGCCCTGTTCGAAACGCTGGCGATCTACACCAACCGGGATGCGCTGGCGCTCAAGTGGCCGAACGACGTGCTGCTGAACGAGGGCAAGGTCGCCGGGATCCTGCTTGAGTCCTCGGGCGCCGGTCCTTTCGTCGACTGGCTGACTGTCGGCATCGGCGTGAACCTCGCCGAAGCGCCGCCTACCGATCAGGAGATGTCGGCCAAGCCCGTCAGCCTCGTCGGGCAGGGTGGTCAGTCGGTCACGCCGGAAGAGTTCCTGACCGTGCTTGCCACCAACTTCGCCACGCAGGAGAGCATCCTCGAGCGGCTCGGCTTTGCCCGCGTCCGCGAGGAATGGCTTCAGCGGGCGACCCGTGTCGGCGAAGTCATCACCGCCCGCACCGGCACGGCCGAGTATCGGGGCGTGTTCGAGACGGTCGACGAGGAGGGTAACCTCGTGCTCGCCACGACCGAAGGACCGAGGGTCATCCCGGCAGCTGACGTCTATTTCTAGGGAGGTGGCCTGCCCATGCTGCTCTGCATAGATTGTGGCAACACCAACACCGTGTTCTCCGTCTGGGACGGCGAGTCCTTCGTTGTCACGCTGAGAACCTCGACCGAACATCAGCGCACGGCGGACCAGTATTTCGTCTGGTTCTCCACCTTGCTGCGGCACAACGGGCTGGAGACCGACATTACCGATGTCATCATCTCCTCCACCGTGCCTCGCGTCGTCTTCAACCTGCGCGTCTTCGCCGACCGCTATTTCGGAACCCGGCCCATAGTGGTCGGGCGGCCTGATTGCCTGCTGCCGACCCAGCCAAGGGTCGACGGCGGCACGCAGGTCGGGCCCGACCGTCTGGTCAATTCCGCCGGTGCCTACGACCGGCACGGCGGCGATCTGATCGTTGTGGACTTCGGCACCGCCACCACCTTCGACGTGGTGGCCGAGGACGGGGCCTATGTCGGCGGGGTCATCGCGCCCGGCGTGAACACCTCGCTCGAGGCGCTGCACCAGAACGCCGCGGCGCTGCCGCATGTCGACGTGACCCGCCCGCAGGCGGTGATCGGCACCAACACCGTCGCCTGCATGCAATCGGGGATCTTCTGGGGCTACATCGGCCTCGTCCGGGGGATCTGCGAGCGCATCAAGGGCGAATACGACAAATCCATGCGCATCATCGGCACCGGGGGCCTTGCGCCGCTGTTCTCATCCGGCGATGTGCTGTTCGACACGATCGAGGATGACCTGACCATGCACGGTCTGCTCGTCATCCACCGCTACAATAAGGAAAATACATGAGCGGAGACAGACTGATCTACCTCCCCCTCGGAGGCGCGGGGGAGATCGGCATGAACGCCTACGTCTACGGCTACGGGCCGCAGGACAAGGAGCGTCTCATCGTCGTCGACCTCGGCGTGACCTTCCCCGACATGGACGGCACGCCCGGCGTCGATCTCATCATGCCCGACATCACCTGGCTCGAAGAGCGCAAGGACCGGATCGAGGGCATCTTCATCACCCACGCGCACGAGGATCACATCGGAGCGGTCGGCCACCTGCAAAGTCGGCTCGGCGGCATTCCCGTTCACGCGCGGGCCTTCACTGCCAACCTCGCGCGGCGCAAGCTCGAGGAATACGGCGTGGTCGAGCCGCAGGCGGTCACGACCGCCTCTGCCTGGCCCGAGATGATCGAGGCGGGGCCGTTCAAGGTCGGCTTCGCGCCGATCTCGCACTCGATCCCCGAAAGCGCGGGTCTGGTGATCGACACGCCCGCCGGGCGCGTCGTCCATTCCGGCGACTTCAAGACCGACCCGACGCCGGTGATCGGCGAGCCCTTCGACCCCGTCATGTGGGGCGAGATCGCCAAGGGGGGGGTGAAGGCGCTGGTCTGCGACAGCACCAACGTCTTCTCGCCGCACGAGGGCCGGTCGGAGCTGTCCATCGGCCCCGAGATCGAGCAGCTGATGTCGAGCGCGAGCGGCATGGTCGTCGCGACGACCTTCGCCTCCAACGTCGCCCGGCTGAAGACGCTGGCCGAGGCCGCGCAGCGCGCGGGCCGGTCGATCTGCCTGCTCGGCCGCGCCATGCGGCGTATGGTCGAGGCGGCGGTCGAGACGGGGATCCTCACCGACTTCCCCTCGACCATCGCGCCCGAGGATGCGGTGCAGATCCCGCGCGAGAACGTCATGCTGCTGGTCACCGGCAGCCAGGGCGAGCGGCGCGCGGCCTCCGCGCAGCTGGCGCAGGGCAAGTACAACGGAATCGAGCTGAAGGAGGGGGACACGTTCCTGTTCTCCTCCAAGACCATTCCCGGCAATGAGCGGGGCGTGATCCGGATCATGAACCAGCTCTCCGAGAAGGGGGTGGAGGTCATCGACGACAGCTCGGGCCGCTACCACGTCTCGGGCCACGCCAACCGGCCGGACTTGCAGAAGATGCACCAGATCATCCGGCCGCAAATCCTCGTGCCCATGCATGGTGAGCACCGCCACCTGCGCGAACATACCAAGCTTGGCGAAGAGGGCGGATTGCAGAGCATCCTCGCGGTGAACGGCACGATGGTCGACCTCACCGGCAACGCCCCCCGGGTGGCCGAGTTCATCGAGACTGGGCGCACCTACCTCGACGGGTCGGTGCAGGTCGGTGCGCTCGATGGGATCGTCCGCGACCGGATCCGCATGGCGCTGAACGGCCACGTGACCGTGACGCTCATCATCGACGAGGAAGGCGAGCCGCTTGGCGAGCCGTGGTGCGAGATCATGGGGCTGGCCGAGACCGGCGTATCCCGCGCCTCGCTCGTCGAGGTTCTGGAAGAGGACCTGAACCAGTACCTGATGCGGGCCGGCAAGAAGACGCTGGCGGACGACGATGCGCTGGAGAAGGAGCTGCGGACCATCACCCGCCGCACCGCGCAGGGCGAGATCGGCAAGAAGCCGGAAGTCACGGTCGTCATCAGCCGGCTCGCCTGAGCCGGTTCGCCGCGCTGGCGCGCGTCGACCGGGCGGGGGCTCTGCCCCCGCGCCCCCGGAGGTATTTCCGGCCAGATGACCGGGAGCGTCACCAGACGATCGGGTGGGTTTTCCCGTTGGTGACGTTGACGAAGCCTTCCGGAGCCCGGGGGCTCGGCGCGACCAGCACCCACCGCCACGGCGCGCAGGTCAGCGTCGCGAAGGCGAGCCGTTCGGGCATGCCCTTCGGCCAACGCGGCGTCGCGGTCGGCTCCCACATCCAGTCGACCTGTTCGGCGGCCTTGTAGAGCGCCTGCATCTCGGCATCGAGCTCTTCCGCCGAACGGCAGGTCATCAGGCCACCGACCTCGTAGCGCACAGTCGCGGCGAGTTCTCCCTTCACGACGAGCGCCCAGCCGCCCTGCATCTCGCGCAGCGCGTTGACGGCCTGCGCCATCGCAGCGTCCGACGATCCGACACACCAGATGTTATGGCTGTCGTGGCCGACCGAACAGGCGAGCGCCGTGTCGTCGGTCGCCGGGCCCGTCCCCTTCCAGAACATCTTCGCCACGCCACCGGTGCCGGAATAGCGGTCGACGATGGCGAATTTGGTGATGTTCTGGTCCCTGTCGCGCTGCACCGCGCCGTCGATCACCGGCAGCGTGGCCTCGAGGAAATCGTCCCACCAGTGGAAGGGCCGCAGGACGGCGGCCTGCATCTGGATGCGATCTTCGGGCGCGAGGATGGCGAAGTCCGCGGGGCTCAACGGCAAGGGCAGGTTCACCGTCCGGGTCGCCCAGTCGGGGTAGTTGATCTTCGCGACTTCGCCGATGTATCGCGGCCCCTCTGACACCTGAAGCCCGTCCGCCCAGACCTCCGCGATGTCGAGTGTCTCGAGGTCCGACAGCAGCACCACGTCGGCGAAGCGTCCGGGCGCCAGCGAGCCGACCCACGGCGTCAGGCGCATGTGACGGGCGGGGTTGATCGTGACCATCTGGATCGCGACCTCCGGCGGAATGCCGCATTTCATCGCGAGGCGGACATTGTAGTCGGTTGCGCCCATCCGGATCGTGTCCGATGCCGATCGGTCGTCGGTGATCAGCGCGAACTGGCTCCAGTCCTGCTGGCCCTCGGCGATAAGGCCTGCGAAGATCTCTTCCATCGACTGCGGGCGGATCTCGCAGAACAGGCCCCGGCGCAGCTTTTCGCGGACTTCCCGCGCGCCGCGCCCCTCGTGGTCCGAGGCGAGGCCGGCGGCGGCGAAGGCGTTGATCTCCGGCAGTTCGGTCAGGCCGGCGGCGTGACCCTCGACCACGCCACGGCCCGCGAAGGTCGCCCCGATCATTCCCCAGAGCCGCTCGTAGGCCGGGTTCTCCGGGTTCCAGACGGCGGGCCAGTCCATCACCTCGTCGAGGCCGGCGACCATCGGGTGAGCCATGAATGCCGTCTGCTCGGGGCCGCCGAACCAGCCGCCGCTCGATTCGTAGCCCGTCGGGGGAACGGCCGAGCCGGGGAGGGGGAAGATCTTGTTCGGCATTCCCGCGCGACGCGCCATCAGCCAGAAGTCGAGGTTGTGGGGGCCATCGACGTTGCTGAATTCGTGGCTCGCCTCGCAGGTCCAGGTGCAGCCGCGCGGGATCACCATCGCGGCGTCCCATTCGGGCGTCAGGTGAGTGGATTCGATATGCTTGTGCGCTTCACCGAAGCCCGGCACCGCCATCAGGTCGGGGCGGTCGTGCCGCTCCGCCGCCGCGCCGGGCCAAGTGCCGGCGGGGCCGACCCACGCGATGCGTTTGCCGGCAATCACGATCTCCTGGTCGTCGAGCCATTCGCGCCCGTGCACGTCCAGCAGCCGACCCACCCGCAGCACTCGGTCCGCCGGTGCCTTGCCGAGCGCAACGAGCGTCAGCCTCTGGCGGATCGCCACTTCTTCCTTGGGGTCGAGAAACAGGTCGTCCATCAGAGCCTCCCCGCCGCCCAACCAGCCATCCGCGAGAACAGCGGCGCGTAGCCGTCCCATTCCACGAAAGGCATCGGGGCCCAGTGCGGGCCGCAGTCCGAGGCGAAAGCGACCGAGCGCCCCTCGCCGAACTGGCCGAGGGCGAGCAGCGGGTCGTCGCCAACCGTCGCGATGACCTCCGCCTCGGGTTTGGCGGTCAGCCGGTTGTAGCCAAGCAGCGCCGGCCAGTCGCCGAGTCCCTCGGTGATCGCGTGGGCGCGGGCGTCAGGCGTGACGCTGCCGGGCGCCTCGACACGGTCGTCGTGCCGGGACAGGGTGACGGGCAGGATCTGCTCTATCGCCGTTCCGGCATACTGGCCCTTAGCATCGATGCCCTGGAAGGTGAGGTAGCCGCCGATCATGATGAAGCCGCCGCCGCCCGCCACGTAGTCCCGGATCGCGGTGAGCCGGTCGCCGGTGGCCTGACCGCGCACGAATGTATCGGGGTGAAGCAGCAGGGTGTTCGCACCGATGTCGGACAGGATCACGACGTCGAAGGCGGCAAGCCCGTCTGCGGTGAAGGGAAAGTCCCGTGCCGCGACATGGGCCGGCTGATAGGTGACCTCCCACCCGGCACCTTCCAGCGCGGCGATCAGCCAGCCGCCGCCCTCTTGGTAGTCGGTGGTGGTGAAGCTGTCGAAGCCCTTCTGGTGGATCGAATGCGTGGTCCAGCTTTCGCCGGCAAGCAGCGCACGGGGAGGAGGCATGGCAGTCAGCTCCTTGGTTTTGCTGTTGAATTGCGCACCGTCAGCGACACCGGAAGCCGGACGAGCGGTTCGACCTGCTTGCCGTCCATCACAGCGCGCAAATGTGAGAAGGCGAGGCGGCCGAGCTCGGCGACCGGCTGGTGTACCGTCGTCAGCGCCGGTGCGACGAGGGCGGAGTAGCGCATGTCGTCGAACCCGGTGATCGAGATGTCGCCGGGCACGTCGATGCCGGCCTCTCGGAACGTTTCGATCAGGCCGATGGCGATATCGTCGGCGGCCGCCACGATCGCGGTCGGAAGCGGGCCTTCGGCAAGGAGCTGGCGCGCCGCCTCCCGACCGGACGCGCGGCTGTAGTCTCCGGCGATGACGCGACCGCGCGGCAGGCCCGCCGCGTCCAGCGCGTCCGCCCAGCCCTGTTCGCGCTCGACGACGCTCATCACGCCGGCGGGGCCGGTGACCGTGGCGATGTCGCGATGACCGAGCGCGACAAGATGTTCGGTCGCGATCCGCCCCCCGGCGCGGTTCTCGACGAAGATGCGTGACTGCGCGGCGCCGGGAATGTCCTCGTCGATGATGACCAGGTTGCCGAGCCCGTCGAGCGCCCTCGCCAGGGTGCCGTCGTCGGCCCGGTTCGTCATCATGATGAGCCCGTCGACATGCCGGTCGCGCAACCGCTTGGTGGCGGTTACCTCGCGACTGGCATCACCGCGAGTGGAGGAAATATAGACATCATATCCGTGGCTTGCGGCCTCATCTTCGACCACTGCGGCAAGTTCGGCGAAGAACGGGTTGGAGATCTCGGGTGTCACGAGGCCGATCGCCTCGGTCCGGCCGGTCGAGAGGCGCTTGGCCATCAGGTTCGGCCGGTAGTCGAGCGCCTTGATCGCGGCGTCGATCCGCGCCTGGGTCGCCGCGGGCAGCTTGATCCGTCCGTTCAGGTGCCGGGAGACCGCCGCGGGCGAGACATTCGCCATCCGCGCGACATCGCTCAGCGTGGCCATGCCGGGGCTCCGATGCGGTTTTCCTCGCAGAAGGCCGCGATGAGGGGAAGGCAATTCTCCACGATCTCGGCGATCATCGCGGCGCCCTTTTCGGCCGTAGCGGGGCGCGGGTCGCCGAAGGCGCCGCTCTCGTTGAACTCTCTCAGCTGCATCGGGCGGGTGCCGAAATCTTCCGGAAACTCGGGATATTCCGGCGCGGCCTTGTCGAGCCGCACCACGTCGGGCGCGAGCGCGAACATCATCGACGTCTCGACCTCGTCGGCATGGAAGAAGTGGTTTCCGGCCGGGATGCTGTCGCAATGCCTTGCCGCGATGTCCTCAAGCCCCGGATAGTCGAGCGCCAGCACCGGCAAGCCGACATCGGCCAAGCGCACCGCTGCCTCTGCCGCTGGGCCCCGGTTTCCGAAATGACCGTTCAGCGTGATCAGCGCGGGATGACCGATCCGCTCGACGCCTCGTCCGACATCGGTGATGACGGCGGCAAGTGTCTCTGGCGACAGGGAAATCGTGCCGGGGAACGCCTCGTTGTTCCATGCGTCGCCATAGGTGATCGGGGGCAGACATACTGCGCCGATCCGGTCGGCAAGCGCACGGGCGACGCCGGTGGCGAGCACCGTATCGACTGTCAGTGGCAGGTGGGGGCCGTGCTGCTCCGTCGCGCCGAGCGGCAGGATGGCGAGCCGGTCGCTCGCTCCGCCGGCCTCGCCCCATGTCATCTGAGCGTAGTCCAGCTTCATGCCGGCCAGTCCAGAAGGTGGAGTGCCGCGCCGGGCGCGACCTTGCCCAGCAGGTCCGCCGTCGGCGCGGCATAGTCGACGGATCCGCCGCGCTGAAGCAGCCATGCCTGTCTGACATCGGATGGACGTCCGCCATTCGCGATCAGTTGTACGAATGCGGACATGACTGGCTGGATCGTCGGATTGAAGGCGACGCTTTCGATCACGAACCCGCAAACAGACAGTTGCCCGGTATCGAGCACGAGTGCGGAAACGGACCCGGAGTAGGGCGCATGCGCGCGGCCGGCCTCCGCGGTCAGCAGGTCTCTGACCGGTTCCGGACAATGGCCTGTAATCGTTACCGGCAACGTTTTCTCCGGCAGCGCACCCGGCTGCCCGAGGGCTGTCGGGGAGAACGGCCAGGGGTAGAGGTCGGACAGCGAAAGCCGGTGCCCGTGCGGGTCGACGATCATCAGCGTCTCACCGGATGCGTGTTCGGCAAGGCACTGGCGGCAATGGGCGCAGGGGTGCGCCTCGGTGATGGCGAGCGTGGCGAGCCTGAGGCCGAGGTGATGCGCGCGGATCGCGACGAAGCCCTCGCCATGCAACGTAAAGCCGAGGTTGGTCCCCGGCCATTCGAGGTTTCCGCCGAGAATGACGGTCCCGTCGGTCGCCACTCCGACCGCGCCGACATGGAAATCGGAGATCGGTGGCGCCGCGATCTCACGCGCCAGCGGAAGCAGGTGGAGGCCGAGCTCCTCCCGGCTCTCCAGGCCGAATCGCGTGACCAGATCTTCGGTCTTCGCGGGTTCAAGAATCAGTCCCCGACTCATGGCGGACCGGGCGGCGGAGAGCAGTCCGGTCACATCGCGGGAGGCGAGGCGATCCGGGATCCCGGCGTCCCTTGGGAAGGGGGAGTCCTGAAGCGCCATCAGGATTCTCCGTTGCGCCCGCGCAGGCGCTCCGGGCAGTTTGCCGGTTTTTTGGGCGACCGGGGGCGGCGCCTGACCGACGCCGGCATGTGATCGAATTGCATTTGACACCGCCTGCACATTCGCGATTATCCTACTAGTAAATCGCTTTACCGAGCCCCGTCAAATGAGTTCTGCTCTCCTTCACAACGCCATGGTCCTGACGGTCGATGCACAAAATACGTGCTACGATTCCGGCTGGGTAACGGTCGTGGATGGACGAATTTCCGGCTGCGGGAAGGCCGCGGATCGCCCGGACGAAAGCGGCTTCGACGAGGTGCATGACCTTGCCGGTCACTTGCTGATGCCGGGGTTGGTGAACGCCCACACCCATGCTGCCATGGTCCTGTTCCGGGGCCGGTCGGAGGGGCATTCGCTCCTCACGATGGAGGGCTGGTACGACACGATTCGGCTTCCCGAACTCGCGATGGAATCGGGCGACGTCGGGCCGGCGGTCGCGCTGTCCTGCGCGGAGATGGCTCTGTCGGGCACGACGACGTTCTGCGAGCAGTACTTCTTTGCCGAAGAGATCGCCGAAGCGGTCGAACGCGCCGGGCTTCGGGCCGTCATCGCCTACGGAATCGTGGAGTTGGGCGACCGGGAGCGGGGCATCTCCGAACTTGCCGCCGCGTCGGACTTCGTGCGTCGCCAGCGGCGGGCCGAGGGGCGGATCGTGCCGTGGTTCGGCCCCCACGCACCTTACGTCGACAATTCCGAGGCGCTCCTGCAGGACGAGGTGGCCATGGCGGCCGAGCTTGGCTGCGGGTTGCATCTGCACATGGCGGCGGGGCCCGAGGACAACGAGATCACGCTGGCCCGCTATGACAAGAGTGCCAGCCAGGCTCTTGAAGAGGCGGGATTTTTCAAGGGGCGGGTACATGCTGCGCATTGCCTCGACCTTTCGGCTGAGGACATCGCGGTTTTCGCGCGGGCGGAGGCGGCGTCGGTCGTTCAATGTGCGTCTGCCGGGTTCCGGTCGGGGCGGGGGATGATCTGCCCGGTCGTCGACTTGCGCGCGGCCGGCGTGACCGTGGCGCTCGGCACCGACAACGTCGCGGCGAACAACGCCTACGACATGGTGCTGGAGATGCGGATGGCGGGGCACGCGGCGTCGCACCGCCAGGGCAAGGCGCAACCGATCCCGGCGAGAGAGCTCGTGCGGATGGCGACGATCGAGGGGGCGAAGGCGCTCGGCCTCGATCACGAGATCGGCTCCATCGAAGCCGGCAAGTCCGCCGACCTCGCCTGTTTCGACATGCGCGGCGCGGGTTGGTCCGAAGTGCCGGAGGTCGAGGCGGCGCTGGTCTACTCCGGCTCGGGGCGGGACCTGCGGCACAGCTGGATCGCGGGGGAGCAGATCGTGCGCGACCGGGAACTGGTCAGACGTCCGTTTGAGGACATCCGGGCCGAATATTCGAAAACTTATGCGGACTACTGGACACGTGTCTCGCAGATGGCGGAGGTCGCATGAGCCGCAATCCCCTGATCCTCGACACCGATGGCGGGATCGACGACGCGCAGGCGCTGGTTATGCTGCTGGCCCACGGCGTGCGGCCCGTCGCCGTTACGACTGTCTTCGGCAACGTGCCGCTGGAGCTCGCGACGCGCAACATGCAGGCGGTTCTCGCGCTTTGCGAAGCGGCGGAGATCCCGGTCATCTCCGGCCAGTCTGCACCGCTGTCGCAGCCGATGGTGAACGCGACGCATGTCCACGGAGAGGACGGCCTCGGCGGGGCGGATATCCCGGCGGATCTGCCGCCGATCGCGGGAACCGACGCGGTCGGATTCCTGCGCGAGATGATATCGGGCCAGATGGAGCAGGGTGGCAAGACCGACCTGCTGATGATCGGGCCCCTGACCAACCTCGCGGTCGCGCTGACGCTTGATCCCGGACTTGCGTCCGGTATCGGACAACTGACCATTATGGGCGGAACCGTTTACGGACGCGGCAACACCACGCCGGCGGCGGAGTTCAACATCTACGCCGACCCGGAAGCCGCCGACATCGTGCTCCGCGCCGACATCCCGACCCTGATCGTGCCTTGGGAACCCTGCGTGAGCCACTTCGTGGACGGTGCGGCGATGGATCTGCTGTTCGACGGTCATGCCGACACGCCGCTTGGCAAGTTCAACAAGGCGATCGCCGACCGATCGCGCCATGTCGCGGTGAGCTACGGTGGCGACGACGTGTTCCGCTTCGTCGATCCGTTCGCGGCCGCGGTGGTGATTGACCCGGACCTGATCCGCACGACGACCGACGCGAGCAGCGCCGTTGCGCTGGCGCCGGGGCTGACGCGGGGGATGACGCTGGTCGATCCGTCACGACGCCTCGGCACGCCGCCCGTCACCTTCATCGAAACCGGCGACGTCGCGCGCCTGACCGAGATCTACGCCGCCTCCGTCCGGTGGCATCCGTCACGACAAAAAGAAGCTCAGCCAGCAGGAGAGTAAGAATGCCCATGAAGTTCACCCGCCGCCGCGCGGCGCAATTGATGCTCTGCACGGCGCTGTCCGGCGCCGCCATGCCCGCGCTTGCGCAGGAATTCACCGCCGACGATCCGATGGAGGTCGCGCTCGTGCTGCACGGCACGCTCGGCGACAAGAGCTTCTTCGATTCCGCCGCCGCCGGGATGGAGCGGGCCGAAGCGGAGTTGCCGGTCGACGTGACGATCATCGAGGCCGGGCTGGACCGTGGCCGCTGGGAGCCGGCACTCGCCGACGCGGCCGACCAAGGGTTCGACGTCATCATCGCCGGCACCTGGGAGATGAACGGCTTCATGCAGGACCTCGCGCCGGACTATCCGGACCAGAAGTTCATCCTGTTCGATGACACGCCCGATTTCTCCACCGGAGAGTTCGGCAACATCATCGCGATCACCTACAAGACCTCGACCGCCGCTTACCTCGCGGGCTACGCCGCCGCGATGATCTCGGAGACCGGCAAGCTGGGTGAGATCCTCGGCGTCGAGGGCTCGACCGTGGTCGAGTTCGCCGTCGGCTTCGAGCAAGGCGCGATGGCTGCCAACCCGGATGTCGAAGTGACGCGCGCCGTCGCCGGCAGCTTCACCGACCCGGCGAAGGGCAAGGAACTGGCGCTCGCCCAGTTCAGCCAGGGTGTCGACGTGGTGTTCCCGATCGCCGGGGGCACAGGCATCGGCGCGCTGCAGGCCGCGCGGGATGAGGGCAT
This sequence comes from Pelagovum pacificum, assembly GCF_016134045.1. Taxonomy (NCBI): domain Bacteria; kingdom Pseudomonadati; phylum Pseudomonadota; class Alphaproteobacteria; order Rhodobacterales; family Paracoccaceae; genus Pelagovum; species Pelagovum pacificum. Next base: position 1,284,024 of record NZ_CP065915.1, read on the forward strand.
GTGGGCCGTTGGTGTCGACAGCGACCAGGCCGAGATTTTCGAGCCCTCCGATCCGGAGCAGGCCGCCGTGATCTTCACCTCCGTCGAGAAGAAGATCGGCGACAGCCTGTTCGACGTTCTGGAGCAGACGCTGGACGGCACGGCCGCCTACGGCACGACGCTGCTGCTTGGCCTTGCCGACGGGGCCGTCGGGATCTCCAAGAACGATTACTACATGGAGAGCGTGCCCGAAGAGGTCCGGACCCAGGTCGACGAGATCGAACAGCAGATCATCAACGGTGAGATCACGGTCGACTCCGTGATGTGATCCTTCCCCGGTGCCGCGCCTGTCGGGCGCGGCACCACTCCGCCGGGCAGGAGGCGAGTTTGAACCGCATCATCGAGGCGCGCGGGATCACCCGCATCTATCCCGGTGGCACCGTCGCGAACGACGGCGTGTCGCTGACCGTGAACGAAGGCGAGGTTCATGCCGTGGTCGGCGAGAACGGCGCCGGCAAGTCCACCCTGATGAAGATCCTGTTCGGCATCGAGAAGCCCGACGAGGGCACGCTCGTCGTCGATGGACAGGAGGCCCGCTTCGACGGGCCGAAGGACGCCATCGACCGGGGCGTCGGCATGGTATTCCAGCATTTCTCGCTCGTCCCGTCCTTCTCGGTGTACGAAAATGTCGTGCTGGGGTCGGAGCCTGCGGCGGGCGTCCGGTTCGACCGGGCCGCCGCGATCAAGCGGGTGCGGGAGCTGTCCGAACAGTTCCGCCTGCGCGTGGATCCCGAGGCGCAGACCCGCGCGCTGCCGGTGGGGCAGCAGCAGCGGGTCGAGATCCTCAAGGCGCTCTATCGCGAGGCGAAGATCCTGATCCTCGATGAGCCGACGGCCGTGCTGGCCCCGCAGGAAGTGGAGGAGCTGTTCACGGCGATCCGCTCGCTGGTGAAGCAGGGGCGCACGGTGATCTTCATTGCCCACAAGCTGCCGGAGGTTCTTGCGATCTCCGACCGGATCACGGTGATGCGGGCCGGCAAGACGGTGGGCGAAGTCGCCTCGTCCGAGGTGACCGAGCCCGAGCTTGCATCGATGATGGTGGGTCGGGAAGTGGCGCTGCGAGTCGACCGCTCCACCCATGACGGGCCACGCGCCATCACGGTCGAAGGACTGACGCTGAAGGCCGACACGGGTGTGACGCTGGCGGAGGACCTGAGCCTCAACGTCCACGAGGGCGAGATCGTCGGCCTCGTCGGGGTCGAAGGCAACGGGCAGGCGGAATTGCTCGAAGCGGTCGCCGGTCTGCGCTCCGCCGCGAAGGGCGATATCCGGCTGAAGGATCGGTCGCTGCTCGGGCTGTCGGTGCTGGAGCGGCGGGGGATGGGCGTCTCCTCCATCCCCGAGGACCGGCTGGCCGAAGGGCTGGCGGTGAACAGTTCGACCGCCGAGAACCTTGTCGCGACGCGGCTGTCCGATCCGCGCTTCGTGAGGAAAGGGCTGCTCGACCGGGCCGCGATCCGTGAGAACGCGCGGACGCTGATCGAGCGGTTCTCGATCCGGGTCGGGGGACCGGAGTTCAAGATCAACACGCTTTCGGGCGGCAACATGCAGAAGGTGGTCGTCGCGCGCGAGCTGGCGGAACAGCCAGAGCTGCTGCTCGTCAACCAGCCGACGCGGGGCGTCGACCTCGGCGCGACGCAGTTCATCTGGAAGAGCATCACGGATGCGCGCGACGGTGGTGCGGCGGTGCTGCTGTCTTCCGCCGATCTGAGCGAGCTGCTCGCGCTCTCCGACCGGCTGGTTGTGTTCTACAAGGGACGGATCGTGGCGGCCTTCCACAACAGCGAGGACCTGACGGCGGAGACGCTCGGCTCCTTCATGCTGGGGGCGGAAACGCAGGACGAGGCAGTGATGAAGGCAGCGTTGCGATGAGTGCGGACCGCAAACCCAACAAGCTGAACAGTTTCCTCAGGGAAGGCGCGCGGGCGCTGTCGGCGCTGCTGATCGCGCTGGTGGTGGCTTTCGTGATCGTGCTGCTGACCTCGGAAGAGCCGATGGAGGCGTTCCACACGTTCCTCACGGCGCCGGTGGGAAGCGCGCGGACGCGGGGCCTCTGGATCGACGATGTGGCCAAGCTGACGCTGACGGGGCTCTGCTTCAGCCTCGTCTTTCAGGCGCGGCAGTTCTCGCTCGGCGCGCAGGGGCAGGTCTACGTGGGCGGCCTGTTCGCCGCGCTGGTGGCGTTGTCGCCGATCGGGACGACATGGCTCGCCATTCCGCTCGGCATGCTGGCGGCGATGCTGGCCGGCGCGGCCTACGGGTTCCTGCCGGGCTATGCGAAGGCAAGGTTCGGCGCGTCCGAGATCGTCTCCTCGCTGATGCTGAACTACATCGCGATCCGCGTCGTGAACTGGATCGTGCGGGCCCACCTCGCGCCGGAGGGGTCGGGGCAGCTGATGAGCCCGGAATTCCCCGACGCGGCCATCTACCCGGCGCTGATCCCGGGAACGCGCTTCGACCTCGGCATCCTGTTCGCGCTGATCGCGGTCGGTGTCGTCTGGTTCCTGATCTTCCGGACCGCCTGGGGGCTGAAGCTGCGCCTCGTAGGCGACAACGCCCGCTTCGCCGAATATGCCGGCATTCCGTCGAAGGCGATCATGGTCTCGGCGATGACCGTGTCCGGCGCGATCGGCGGGCTGCTCGGCTCGGTCTACGTGCAGGGGCGGGCCTTCGGGCGGATCGCCATCGACTTCGACGCCAACCTCGCGTTCGAGGGGATCCTCGTCGCCATCGTCGCGCGCAACAAGCCGCTGGCGGTGCCCGTCGTGGCCATCGCCTACGGCTACCTGCGTCAGGGGGCGCAGTTCATGGGGCTGCGCTCCGACGTGCCGACCGAGATGCTGGCCGTCGTACAGGCGCTGATCATCCTTCTGGTCGCGTCGCAATTCACCTTCCCCGGCCAGAAGCTCTTCGCCCGCCTGATGCGGCGTGACGGGCAGGCGGCCAAGACGGAGGCTCCGGGCACATGACCGAGCTGATTGCGGCGGTCTTTTCCGTCACCTTCTTCGTCACCGTCATCCGCGCGACGACACCTTTGCTGTTCGCAACGATCGGGGGGCTGATCTCCGACCTGTCGGGCGCGCTGAACGTCGCGCTCGAGGGGATGATGCTGATCGCGGCGCTGACGTCCGTGATCGTATCGGTCTACGCGCCCTGGTGGATCGCGGTGCTGGCAGGCTGCGGAGCGGGGGCGCTGCTCGGCGCGCTCATGGGGTTCTTCCATTTGCGGCTGAAGGCGGACGTGATCCTGGTCGGCTTCGGGGTCAACATCCTCGCCACCGGCGGCACCGTCTTCATCCTCGCGCTCGCCACGGGCGGCGACAAGGGCACCTCGATCAACCTGCCGTCGAAATCGATCCCGCGGGTGGAGCTGCCGTTCCTCGAGAACATCCCCGTCCTGAACCTGCTGTCGGGCCACTCGCTGCTGAGCTGGCTGGCGGGCTTCACCGTCTTCGCGGTCTGGTACTTTCTCTACCGCACGCCGCGCGGTCTCTGGCTGCGGGGCGTGGGGGAATATCCGGCTGCGCCCGAGGCGGCGGGGATCAACGTCACCGGTGTGCGGATGTGGTCGCTGGTCGCGTCGGGCGCCTTCGCGGGGCTCGGCGGCGCACAGCTCGCCATGTTCAACTACATCGGCTTCACGCGGGACATGACGGCGGGGCGGGGTTTCATCGCGCTCGGCGCCGTCCTGCTCGGCGCGCGGCACCCGGTGGGCGCGCTGCTCGCCGCGCTGCTCTTCGGGGTGTTCGAGGCGCTGTCGATCGTGATGCCGAACCTGTTCAACTGGATCCCCGGAGAGCTGATCCAGACGATCCCGTTCCTCGTCACCGTGATCGCGCTGATCCTGTTCTCGATCCGCGCGCAACGGGCGTTGAAGGCGCGGGGCGTCGCCACCCACTAGGGACGCTTGGCCGGGCGGGTCGACATGTCTAGACTAATGGCATGTCGACCGAACCGCTTCACGCCCGCATCTTCGAGGACCTGCGCCGCAGGATCGTCGACGGAGAACTGACCCCCGGCACCCGCCTGCCGAAGGAGACGGAGCTCGCCGAGGCGCACGGCGTGGCGCGGATGACGATGAACCGCGTCCTCTCCGACCTCGCGCGGGATGGCTTCATCGTCCGGCGCAAGCGCAGCGGCACCTTCGTAGCGCAGCCCCGCGGCCAGTCTGCGGTGATGGAGATCACCGACATCGCGCAGGAAGTCGCCGCGCTTGGCCTGCGCCACGAGTGGCGGCTGGAAAGCGCGGAGCGCAAGCGACTGAGCGCGGCCGAACGGACACTGCTGAGCCTGACGCCCGAGGACGCGGCAGACGAGGTGTTATTGCTCCGCGGTCTGCACCTGGCGAGGGGCGAGCCCTTCTGCCTCGAGACGCGGGCCATCGACCTGCGCGTGGCAGCCGGTGCGCTGGACGAGGATTTCGCGCAGACGGTGCCCGGTCAGTGGCTGCTGCGGACGATGCCGTGGAGTGCCGCCCGTCACCGTGTGCGCGCGGTCAACGTCGCGGGGCGGGACGCCAGGACGCTCGCGCTCTCAGCCGGGACCGCCTGCCTCGAGGTGCTACGCGAGACGACGATCGGCGAGGACTGGGTGACCCATGTCCGGCTGCTCTATCCCGGCGAGGCGCACCAGCTCGTCGCGGAGTTCGCGCCGCAGGGTTAACCGAGGATGCGCGGCAGCTTCAGCCCATGCTCGCGTGCGCAGTCGATCGCCTCCTCGTAGCCCGCGTCCGCGTGCCGCCAGACACCCGAGGCCGGGTCGTTCCAGAGCACCCGTTCGAGCTTGCGTGCCGCTTCGGGCGTGCCGTCGGCGCAGATCACGACGCCTGCGTGTTGCGAGAAGCCCATGCCGACGCCGCCGCCGTGGTGCAGCGACACCCAAGTCGCGCCCGACGCCGTGTTCACCAGCGCATTGAGCAGCGGCCAGTCCGACACCGCGTCGGAGCCATCCATCATCGCTTCCGTCTCGCGGTTGGGGGAGGCGACCGAGCCGCTGTCGAGGTGGTCACGGCCGATCACCACCGGAGCCGAGAGTTCGCCCGAGGCGACCATCTCGTTGAACTTCAACCCCGCCCGGTGCCGGTCGCCAAGCCCGATCCAGCAGATCCGTGCCGGCAGGCCCTGGAAGGCGATGCGCTGGGAGGCCATGTCGAGCCAGCGGTGCAGGTGCTCGTTCTCGGGGAAAAGCTCCTTCATGGCGCGGTCGGTCTTGTGGATGTCCTCCGGATCGCCGGACAGCGCGGCCCAGCGGAACGGGCCGATCCCCTTGCAGAACAAGGGCCGGATGTAGGCGGGCACGAAGCCGGGGAAGGCGAAGGCGTTCTCGAACCCTTCCTCCTTGGCGACCTGGCGGATGTTGTTGCCGTAATCCACGGTCGGCGTGCCGGCGTTCCAGAAACCGACCATCGCCTCGACATGCGCTTTCATCGAGGCGCGTGCGGCGGACTCCACCGCTTTCGGGTCGCTCTCCTGTCGTTCGCGCCAGTCCGCCACGGACCAGCCGAGCGGGAGGTAGCCGTGCAGCGGATCGTGCGCGGAGGTCTGGTCGGTGACGATGTCGGGCCCGCCGTTCGGCAACGCCTCGCCCGCCAGCTTGCGGCGGAGCAGTTCGGGAAAGACCTCCGCGGCGTTGCCGATCAGGGCGACGGACTTCGCCTCTCCGGCCTCGGTCCAGCGGGCGATCATGGCGAGCGCCTCGTCGAGGTCGCGGGTCTTGGCGTCGCAGTAGCGGGTGCGGATGCGGAAATCGGCGCGGGTCTCGTCGCACTCGACCGCCAGGCAGCAGGCCCCCGCCATCACCGCGGCGAGCGGCTGCGCCCCGCCCATGCCGCCGAGGCCGGCGGTCAGGATCCATCGGCCCGTCAGGTCGCCGCCATAGTGCTGGCGCCCCGCCTCGGCGAAGGTCTCGTACGTGCCCTGAACGATCCCCTGCGTGCCGATGTAGATCCAGGACCCGGCGGTCATCTGGCCGTACATGGCGAGGCCCTTCTTATCGAGCTCGTTGAAATGCTCCCACGTTGCCCAGTGTGGCACGAGGTTGGAGTTTGCGATCAGCACGCGCGGCGCCTCGGCATGGGTGCGGATCACCGCGATCGGCTTGCCTGACTGCACGATGAGCGTCTCGTCCGCCTCGAGCCCGCGCAGGCTGTCGCAGATCGCGTCGAAGTCGTCCCACGTCCGCGCGGCGCGTCCGATGCCGCCGTACACGACCAGCTCGTGCGGGTTCTCGGCGACGTCGGGGTGCAGGTTGTTCATCAGCATCCTGAGTGGCGCCTCCGTCTGCCAGCTTTTCGCTGTCAGCTCGGGGCCGGTCGGCGGGTAGACGTCGCGGAGGTTGTGGCGCGGGTTGGTCATGTCAGGCTCTCAGCGCTGGGCGGCGAGGCGCAGCGCCTCGTCCGAGATGGCGGTCAGGATGGTGTCGAGGGTGCGTCCGAGATCAGCGGCCTTCGCCTCGTCGTAGGCGAAGGGCGGGGCCTCGGTGGCGAGGTAGCTGGACTGGGCCAGTTCCATCTGGATGGCGTGGATGCCATCGCCGGGACGACCGTAATGGCGCGTTGTCCAGCCGCCCCGGAAGCGGCCGTTCAGGACGCTGGTGCGCCCCGAGGCGGCGCAGATTTCCGCGGTGACGCGCTCGATCTCTGCCGCGCAGGTCGTGCCGTTGTCAGTGCCGATGTTGAAGTCGGGCAGGGTGCCCTCGAACAGCCAGGGGATCACCGACCGGATCGAGTGGCAGTCGAACAGCACCGCAATCCCGTGCCGCGCCTTGACGCGGTCGAGTTCCGCCCGGAGCGCGGCGTGGTAGGGCGCGTGAAACGCCGCGAGGCGCGCGGCGGTAGCGCGCTCGTCGGGTTCGCGCCCGTCTTTCCAGATCGGCAGATTGTCGAAGGTCGTGCGCGGGATCAGTCCGGTCGTGGTCTGGCCCGGATAAAGGCTCTGCCCCGAGGGATCGCGGTTGGCGTCGATCACGTAACGGTGGAAGGTCGCCGCGACCGTGGTGTGGAGGCCCGGAGCGCTCTCGCTATACAAGCGATCGACGTGCCAGTCGGTGTCGCGCAGGCGAAGGCCCTCTTCGTTCAGATCGGCGGCGATTTCCTCCGGCACGTAGGTCCCGGTATGGGGCAGGCCGAGCACGACGGGGCTGTCCCCCTTGGCGACGATCACCGGATCCATCACCACGATCCCGGCAGGTCTTGCCCGGCGGCAGCGGCGAGTGCGCCGCTTTCGACCAGTCGCGCGGCGGCTTCGAGGTCGGGCGCCATGTAGCGGTCCTCCTTCAGTTCGGCGACGTCCTTGCGTAGGCGCGCGATGGCCGACGCAAGCGACGGAGAGGTCGTCAGGGGGCCGCGCAGCGCGACGCCCTGTGCCGCGGTGATCGCTTCTATGCCTATGATCCGGAACAGGTTCTCCGTCATCAGCAACAGCCGCCGCGCGCCGTGGCAGGCCATGCTGACGTGATCCTCCTGATTGGCGGAGGTCGGCGTGCTGTCGACCGAGGCCGGATGCGCCAGCTGCTTGTTCTCGCTCATGAGCGCGGCGGAGGTGACCTCGGCGATCATCAGCCCCGAATTGAGCCCCGGCTTCGGCGTCAGGAAGCCGGGCAAGCCGAAGGACAGTGCCGGGTCGACGAGCAGGGCGATCCGCCGCTGCGCGATGGCCCCGATCTCCGCCACGGCGAGCGCGATCTGGTCGGCGGCAAAGGCGACGGGCTCGGCATGGAAGTTGCCGCCGGAGACGACGCTGCCATCGCTCAGCACAAGCGGGTTGTCGGTCGCGGCATTCGCTTCGATCTCGAGGGTTTGCGCCACTTGCCGCAGCAGGTCGAGGCAGGCACCCGCGACTTGCGGCTGACAACGCAGGCAATAGGGATCCTGCACCCGTTCGTCGTTGTCGACGTGGCTCGACCGGATGTCGGACCCGTCGAGCAGCGCGGTCAGGGCAGCGGCGATGTCGATCTGCCCCCGGTGTCCCCGCAGCGCGTGGATCTCCGGCACGAAGGGTGCGGTGGAGCCCATCGCCGCATCGGTCGACATCGCGCCCGTGACGACGGAGGCCTGCAGCGCCCGCGTCGCGCGGAACAGACCGGCAAGGGCCAGCGCGGTCGAGACTTGCGTGCCGTTGATGAGGGCGAGCCCTTCCTTGGCGGAGAGTTCGACGGGGGACAGCCCGGTCTTTGACAGCGCTCGGGATGCCGGCATCCGCTCACCGTCGAGAATGGCCTCGCCTTCGCCCAGCATCACGGCGGTCATGTGGGCCAGCGGCGCAAGGTCGCCCGACGCGCCGACCGACCCCTGGCCAGGGATGACCGGGAGCAGGTTCGCCGCGATCATCGCTTCGAGCAGCTCCACCACTTCCAGCCGGATGCCCGACGCGCCCCGTCCGAGCGAGATCAGCTTCAGCACCATGATGAGTCGCACGATCCCGGGGCCAAGCGGATCGCCGACGCCGCAGCAGTGCGACAGGATCAGGTTGCGCTGAAGCCGCGCGACGTCGCCCGGTTCGATCCGGATCGAGGCGAGTTTGCCGAAGCCCGTGTTGACCCCGTAGACCGCGTCCGATCCGGCGGCGACCTCCGCGATGCGGGCGGCCGAGGCGGCCATCGCGGGCCGCGCCTCGTCCGACAGGCGCACCGGGCCGGTGCCGGCGAAGATGCGGGAGAGGTCGGCGAGCGTGACCGCACCGGGTGTGAGCGTTTCAGACACCTTGGATCTCTCCCTTGTAGACGCGGATGTGCAACGGGTTCAGGCCGGCCCGCCCGACAAGCTGAGCGACGGTCCCTGCGTTCCAGATGGCGAAATCGGCGGACATGCCGGGAGCGATCTGGCCGGCGTCCGTCAACCCGAGCGCGCGGGCGGCGTTCACCGTCACGCCGGCCAGGCATTCGGCGACGGTCATCCGGAACAGCACCGCGCCCATGTTCATCGTCAGCAGCAGCGAGGAGACGGGCGAAGTGCCCGGATTGCAGTCCGTGGCCAGCGCCATCGGAACCCCGGCGTCGCGCAGCGCCGCGACAGGGGGCAGCCGGGTTTCGCGCAGGAAGTAGAAAGCACCGGGCAGCAGCACGGCAACTGTGCCCGAGGCGGCGATGGCGGCGACCTCGTCCTCTGCCGCATATTCGAAATGGTCGACCGACAGGGCCTTGTGCTTGGCGGCGAGCGCCGTGCCGCCTGAGCGGCTCAGTTGCTCGGTATGCAGCTTCACCGGCAGACCAAGCGCATCGGCCGTGTCAAAGAGCGGCGCGATCTCCTCGGCACTGAAGGCGATGCCTTCGCAGAAGGCGTCGACCGCGTCGACAAGGCCCTCGGCATGGGCAAGCTCGAGGCCGCGGATCGCGACCTCTGCGATGTAGTCGGCCTTGGAGCCGTCGAACTCCGGCGGCATGGCGTGCGCGGCGAGCCACGTCGTGCGGATGCGGACGGGCCGCACCTCCGCCAGACGTCGGGCGGCGCGGAGCATCTTGAGTTCGTCCTCGATCGACAGGCCGTAGCCCGACTTGATTTCGACGGTGGAGACGCCTTCGGACAGCAGCGCGTCGAGGCGGGGGAGGGCTTCGCGCACAAGCGTCTCCACGTCCCGTTGTCTCGTGTTGCGCATCGACGAGGCGATACCACCGCCGGCGCGCGCGATGTCCTCGTAGGAACTGCCTTCGAGGCGCATCTCGAACTCGGTCGTCCTGTCGCCGCCGAAGACGAGGTGGGTGTGGCAGTCGATGAAGGCGGGCGTCAGCAGGCGGCCCTCGCAATTGACGACCTCGGCGCCGCTGCGATCCAGGTCCGGTCCGACCTCGGTGATCCGGCCATCCTCGACTGCGATTTCGAGGGTCTCGGCGTCGGTTCCACTGGCGCCGGTGACGACGCGGGCGTTGGTCCAGATGCATTTCGGTCCCACGGTGCGCTCTCCTGTCGGCCTGTGGTCTCTCTAATAAGTATAGACATAATGAGCGGCGCCGTGGAAGATGAAAAGTGGACCGACGATCCGAAGGAGATGTGCAATGATCTTCGCAAGGCAGGCCCTGTTGCCGGAGGGATGGACAAGGGACGTCCGCGTCTGCGTCACGGACGGTGCCATATCCGACGTGACGCCGGGCGCTGTCGCATCCGCCGGGGACGTGCGGGTCGACGCGCTGGTTCCGGGCATGGCGAACCTGCACAGTCACACGTTCCAGCGTGGCTTCTCCGGCATGACGGAACGGCGCGGGCAGGGGCGGGAGAGTTTCTGGACCTGGCGCGACCTGATGTATCGCTTCGCCCTGTCGCTGGACCCGGACGGGGTCGAGGCGCTGGCGCTGCTGTGCCATGTCGAGATGCTGGAAGCAGGCTTCACCCGCGTGGGAGAGTTTCACTATCTCCACCATGCGCCGGACGGGCGGCCCTACGACGACCCGGCGGAGCTGTCGGCGCGCATCTTCGCGGCGGCCGAGCATAGCGGCATCGCTTTGACGCATCTGCCGGTGTTCTACGCGCACGCGGGGTTTGGCGGGCAGGACCCCGAGGCCGGCCAGCGGCGGTTCCTGCATGATCCTGAGCCATTTCTCGCGCTGGTCGAGGCCTGCGATGCGTTCGCCACACGGTCGGGCGACCGGGTCGGCTGGGCGCCGCATTCGCTGCGCGCCGTGACGGCGGAGGAGCTGTCGCACCTCTGCGGCGCGCTCCAAGGGCGCATCACGCACATCCACGTCGCCGAGCAAGTGAAGGAAGTCGAGGATTGCCTCGCCTTCAGCGGAGCGCGCCCCGTGGACTGGCTGTTCGACCATGTCGACGTCGGAGCGGACTGGTGCCTGATCCACGCAACCCACCTGTCGGACGAGGAGCGCATGAGGCTCGCCCGGTCGGGCGCCGTGGCGGGGCTTTGTCCGGTGACGGAGGCGAACCTCGGCGACGGGCTCTTCCCGGCGGAACGGTTCCTCGCCGAGGGCGGGCGGATCGGGATCGGAACGGATTCCAACGTCCGGATCGACGTGGCGGAGGAACTCCGGACGCTCGAATACGGGCAGCGCCTGTTTCACCGGGCGCGAAACGTGCTGGCGGCCGAAGGCAGTTCCACCGGGCGTCGCCTGTTCGATGCCGCGTGCGCCGGCGGGGCGCAGGCGCTCGACGCGCCGCCGGCCGTCCTTGCGCCCGGCGCTCCGGCGGATGTCGTCGGGTTGTCCGACCCGATGGACAGCACCGGCGACGCGCTGCTCGACCGCTGGGTCTTCGGGCGCGATGTCGCGGTCACCGATGTGTGGGTCGCGGGGCGGCACCTCGTCCGGGAAGGGCGGCACCCGCTGCGGGGGGCTGCGGTAGCGGGCGCCCGGGATGCGATGAAGCGCGTTCTGAGCTGAGTGCCGAGTATGAGCGAACCTCATAATGACAGGTAGGAATTCGCATTTCTGTTCATCTCGGCGATGAGGTAGAAGAAGGGTCTCACAACAGAAGAGATCTCCTTCATGCAGGCGTTCAAACTGCCCGACCACCCGAGCCTCGCGCGGCTGCGCGCCGCGGCAGAGGAGCGGATCCTGATCCTCGACGGTGCGATGGGGACGATGATCCAGACCCTCGGCCTGTCGGAGGAGGACTTCACCGGGAGCTCCGGCGGGCACAGCTGTCACCTGCATTCCGATCATGCGCAGAAGGGCAACAACGACCTTCTCGCCTTGACGCAGCCGGATGCGATCGAGGATTTGCACCTGCAGTTCCTGCGGGCAGGCGCGGACATCATCGAAACGAACACCTTCTCGGGCACCACCATCGCTCAGGCCGATTACGGTCTCGAGGAGAAGGTGCATGACCTGAACGTCGCCGGGGCGCGCTGCGCCCGTGCCGCTGCCGACCGGGCAGAGGCCGAGGATGGCCGCCCCCGCTTCGTTGCCGGGGCCGTCGGTCCGACGAACCGGACCGCTTCGATCAGTCCCGACGTGAACGACCCGGGGTTTCGCGCGGTCACCTTCGACGATCTGCGCGTCGCCTACGGCCAGCAGATCCGGGCCTTGATCGAGGGCGGCTCGGACCTGATCCTGATCGAAACCATCTTCGATACGCTGAACGCCAAGGCCGCGATTTTCGCCGCGTTCGAGGCCTTCGCAGAGGCTGGACAGCGGCTGCCGCTGATGATCTCGGGCACGATCACCGATGCCTCGGGGCGCACGCTGTCGGGTCAGACGCCGACGGCGTTCTGGCACTCTGTCGCGCACGCGCGGCCCTTCACCGTCGGGCTGAACTGCGCGCTGGGCGCGGAGGCGATGCGCCCGCACCTGACGGAGCTGTCCGGCGTTGCGACGAGCCGCATCTGCGCTTATCCCAACGCCGGCCTGCCGAATGCCTTCGGGGAATATGACGAGGGCCCGGACGAGACGGCGGCACAGGTCGCCCGGTTCGCGGCCGAGGGCCTCATCAACGTCACCGGCGGCTGCTGCGGCACGACGCCCGAGCATATCCGCGCCATCGCCGATGTTGTGAAGGACAGTGCCCCGCGGGAGGTCCGCGCATGAGCCGCTACCTGAGACTGTCCGGCCTCGAGCCCTTCACGCTGACGCCCGACATTCCCTTCGTGAATATCGGTGAGCGCACGAATGTCACCGGTTCCGCCAAGTTCAAGAAGCTGATCGTGAACCGCGACTATGCCACCGCGCTCGATGTCGCGCGCGACCAGGTAGAAAACGGCGCGCAGGTCATCGACGTCAACATGGACGAGGGGCTCATCGACTCCGCGCAGGCGATGGTCGAGTTCCTGAACCTCGTCGCGTCCGAGCCCGACATCGCGCGGGTTCCGATCATGATCGACAGCTCCAAGTGGGAGGTGATCGAGGCCGGCCTGCAGTGTGTGCAGGGCAAGTCGGTGGTCAACTCGATCTCGCTGAAGGAGGGTGAGGACGCCTTCCGCCACCATGCCGAACTGTGCCTCGCCTACGGTGCCGCCGTCGTCGTGATGGCCTTCGACGAGCAGGGGCAGGCAGACACCTACGAGCGCAAGACCGAGATATGCGCGCGCGCCTACAAGATCCTCGTCGAAGAGATCGGCTTTCCGCCCGAGGACATAATCTTCGATCCGAATGTCTTCGCCGTCGCGACGGGGATCGAGGAGCACGACAATTACGGCGTCGACTTCATCGAGGCGACCCGATGGATCCGGCAGAACCTGCCGCATGCCCACGTGTCGGGCGGGGTATCGAACCTCTCCTTCAGCTTCCGCGGCAACGACACCGTGCGCGAGGCGATGCACGCCGTGTTCCTCTACCACGCCATCGCGGTTGGCATGGACATGGGCATCGTCAACGCGGGCCAGCTTGCCGTCTACGACCAGATCGACCCCGAGTTGCGCGAGGCCTGCGAGGACGTGGTGCTGAACCGCACGCCCAAGGCCGGTGGTACGGCGACGGAGAACCTCCTCGACCTTGCCGAGCGCTTCAAGGGCGACAAGCGGGAAGAGAAGGTCCGCGACCTCGCCTGGCGCGAATGGCCGGTCGAGAAGCGGCTTGAACATGCGCTGGTCAACGGCATCACCGAGTTCATCGAGGAAGATACCGAGTCCGCACGCGTGGCCGCCGACAAGCCGCTCGAGGTGATCGAGGGGCCGCTGATGGCGGGCATGAACGTGGTCGGGGACCTGTTCGGCGCGGGCAAGATGTTCCTGCCGCAGGTCGTGAAGTCGGCCCGCGTGATGAAACAGGCCGTCGCGGTCCTGCTCCCCTACATGGAAGAGGAAAAGCGCAAATCCGGCGCCACGGGCAGAAGCTCCGCCGGCAAGGTGCTGATGGCGACGGTGAAGGGCGACGTCCATGACATCGGCAAGAACATCGTCGGCGTCGTGCTGGCCTGCAACAATTACGAGATCGTCGACCTTGGCGTGATGGTGCCGCCGCAGAAGATCCTCGAGGTCGCGAAGGAGGAGGACGTCGACATCATCGGCCTGTCCGGCCTCATCACGCCCTCGCTCGACGAGATGGTCCACCTCGCCACCGAGCTCGAGCAGGAAGGCTACGACATCCCGCTTCTGATTGGCGGGGCGACGACGTCGAAGGTGCACACCGCGGTGAAGATCTCGCCCCGCTACACGAAGGGGCAGGCGATCTACGTCACCGATGCCAGCCGGGCGGTCGGCGTGGTCGGCGCGCTGCTCAGCCCCACGCAGAAGGCGGGCTATGTCGACGGCATCCGGACCGAATACGCCGAAGTCGCTGAGCGGCACGAACGCTCCGAACGGGCGAAGCAGCGGCTGCCGCTGGCGGCGGCCCGCTCCAACGCGGCGAAAGTCGACTGGCAGGCCTGGGAGCCGACGGCGCCGTCCTTCACTGGTGCGAAGGTGCTGGAGGACTGGGATCTCGCCGAGATCGCGCGCTACATCGACTGGACGCCGTTCTTCCAGACCTGGGAGATGAAAGGCGTCTATCCGAAGATCCTCGAGGACGAGAAACAGGGCGAAGCCGCGCGGTCTCTGTTCGAAGACGCCAAGGAGATGTTGCAGCAGATCATCGCAGAACGCTGGTTCACGCCGCGCGCAGTCGTCGGCTTCTGGCCCGCCAACGCCAGTGGCGACGACATCCGGCTGTTTACCGATGAGAGCCGCGGCGACGAGCTCGCCACGCTGCACACCTTGCGCCAGCAGCATTCCAAGCGGGCGGGTCGCCCGAACGTGGCGCTCGCCGACTTCGTTGCGCCGGAGGGGCAGGGCGCCGATCACGTCGGGGGCTTCGTCGTCACCGCCGGACCGGAGGAGGCCACGATCGCCGAGAAGTTCGATCGCGCCAACGACAATTACGCGGCGATCATGGTGAAAGCCCTTGCCGACCGGATCGCAGAGGCGATGGCCGAGATGCTCCACGAGCGCGTCCGCAAGGAGTATTGGGGCTATGCGGCGGATGAGAGCTACACGCCGGAAGAGCTCATCAGGGAGCCTTACAACGGTATCCGACCCGCGCCGGGCTATCCCGCGCAACCCGACCACACGGAGAAGGTCACGCTGTTCGAGTTGCTCGACGCGGAGGCCGCGACCGGTGTGAAGCTGACCGAGAGCATGGCCATGTGGCCGGGATCGTCGGTGTCCGGCTTCTACCTGTCGCACCCTGACGCCTACTACTTCGGTGTCGCGAAGGTGGAGCGTGACCAGGTCGAGGATTACGCCCGCCGCAAGGGCATGTCGGTGGAAGAGACCGAGCGCTGGCTCGCGCCGATCCTGAACTACGTGCCCGCACCGCCGGGTGCCCAGAAGGACGCTGCCTGATCCGGTCGCGCGCCTTCGGCTGCGATTGATGCAGCTTCAACCATAGGCCCAATGACCAATGGCCGGTCCCGTCTGCCGTCGCGGCAGACCGGGCCGGCCTTCTCATTTTTCGGCATCTCGCACTTGCAGCACCAGGCGGCTTCTGCAAGTGTGCCGTAACCTGAGTGTTTTTGTAGGAATCAAAGTGCCGCTCTCCACCCCTGTTTCTGCTGGCCGTGATGCTCCCCAAGGTGCGCCTCGTCTCGTGATCGAGAATGTCACGACGGGATATGGCGGCAAGACGGTGGTGGAGGGGCTCAGCCTCGAGATTCCGGATGCGTCGCTGACGATCCTTGTTGGGCCGAACGGCTGCGGGAAGTCGACATTGCTCAAGGCGATGGCCCGGGTGCTGCCCCTCGGCGGCGGCCGGATCACCCTCGACGGGAAGGCCGTGCACGCGACACCCACGCGCGACGTCGCCCGCAAGCTGGCGCTGCTGCCGCAAGGGCCGGTCGCACCCGAAGGGCTGACAGTGCGCGAACTCGTCGCGCAGGGGCGGTTCCCGCACCAGTCGCTGCTGCGGCAATGGTCGCGCGAGGATGCCCGTGCTCTCGACTCGGCGATGGCCGCGGCCGATGTCGCCGACTTCGCGGATCGCCCGGTGTCCGACCTTTCGGGCGGGCAGCGGCAGCGCTGCTGGATCGCGATGGTTCTGGCGCAGGAGACGGACATCATCCTGCTCGACGAGCCGACGACCTTCCTCGACCTCAAGGTGCAGGTGGACTTGCTGTCGCTGCTTCGCCGGATCGCGCACGAAGAGGGTCGAACGCTCGTCGTCGTACTGCACGAGCTGAACGTGGCCGCCGCCTTCGCCGATCTCCTCGTCATGATGAAGGACGGGCGTCTGGTCGCCGGTGGCAGCGTGGGCGAGACCTTCACCTCCGACCGGCTGGAGGAAGTGTTTGGCCTCGACGCCAGCGTGCTCACCGACCCGTCGAGCGGTCGCCCGGTCTGTGTGCCCAATGTCGCGCCGCGTGGCTGGAGCGGGCAGGGGCTCGCCGCGCAATGACCGGGGCGGCGCTTGCGCGGCCGGGAGCCCCCTCGTGGCTGGCGCCGGTTCTCGGCGTCGGTGCGCTGGTGCTGGCCTTCGCATGGCACATCTCGGTCGGCGCGAAGACGGTCCCGCTCGCCACCGTGTTCGAGGCCCTTCTGGCCTACGATGGTGAAAATTTCGATCATGTCGTCGTCGTCGACCTGCGCCTGCCGCGCGCGATCTGCGCCGTGCTGGTCGGCGCGTCGCTGTCGGTCGCGGGCGCACTGATGCAGGGCGTCACGCGCAACCCGCTGGCGGAGCCGGGCATCCTCGGCCTGTTGATCGGGGCGTCCTTCTCCGTCGTGGTGCTCGTCGGGTTCCTCGACCTCGTGCCGCCGGTGTTCATTCCGCTTGCCGCCGCGCTCGGCGCGCTGGGCGCCGCCGTCGCCGTCTGGGGGATCGCGACGCTTGCGCCGGGTGGGGCGACGCCGCTGACGCTGGTTCTGGCGGGGGCGGCGATCACCGCGTTCCTCGGCGCGCTGGTGAGTATCGTTAACCTCCTCGACGAGCAGACCTTTCAGGAAATGCGGGTCTGGCTGACCGGGTCTCTCGCCGGACGACAGACCGAGACGCTGCCCTGGGCCCTGCCGTGGCTGGCGCTCGGGCTCGGCATCGCCATGGCGGTGGCGCGGCAGGTGACGGCGCTGGCGCTGGGCGACGAGGCGGCGGTCGGGCTCGGCATGAAGGTCGGGCGGCTGAAGGCCCTGATCCTGGTCGCGGTGATCGCGCTGACGGCGGGCGCAGTGGCGCTGGCCGGACCGATGGCGTTCGTCGGTCTCGTCGTGCCACACGGGGTTCGCCTGTTCGTCGGTCAGGACTACCGGCGCGTCGTGCCGTGGTCGGCGGTCGGCGGCGCGGCCTACCTGCTGGTCGTCGACATCGCCGCGCGGCTCGCGCTGGCGCCGATCGAGATCTCGACCGGCCTCGTCACCGCATTGCTGGGTGCGCCGATCTTCGTCTGGCTGGTGAGGGCGCGGCTGTGACGACCGGCACCTTCAAGCGGCTCGAAGGGCCGGTCACGTTCCAGCTTCCGAGGCGGGCGCTTGGCGTGCTGGGGCTGCTGGTCTGCGCGATCGTTCTTCTGGTCGTGGTCAGCCTGATGGCGGGAAGCTACCCGCTCGATGTGCCGGGCGTGCTGTCGACGCTGCTCGGCAATCCGCCGACGGAGATCGCGACCACCGTGGTCTGGGAGTTCCGCTTCCCCCGAACGCTCGCCGCGCTCCTCGCGGGCGCGTTGCTGGCCCTGTCGGGCGCGACCCTGCAGAACGTCACGCGAAACCCCCTGGCGGACCCGAGCCTCGTCGGCGTGAGCCAGGGCGCGGGCCTCGCGGTCGTGGCCGCAATGATCCTGTTCCCCGGTCTCGCCCAGATGTGGCGGCCGATCCTCGCCTTCGGCGGCGCGCTCGCCGTTGCCGCGCTGATCCAGTGGATCGCGATGCAACGCTCGGGCGGGGCGACGATGCGGTTCATCCTGACCGGCATCGGCGTGGCGGCCTTCATCTCGGCGGCGACGTCTGCACTGCTGACCTACGGCCAGATCGAGCGGGCGATGTCGGCGCTGAGCTGGCTGGCGGGCTCGGTCCATGCGGCGGGGTGGAGCGATGTGTCCATTCTGTCGCTGACGCTGCTGGTCCTCGCGCCGCTTCTGGTTGCCGCGTCGCGCCCGATGGCGGCGATGCGGATGGGGCCGGACGTGGCGATCGGCCTCGGCGTCCGGGTCGGGCCGACTAGGATCGCGCTGATCACGCTGTCCGTCGCGCTCGCCGCCGCAGCGGTCGCGATGGTTGGGCCGCTCGGCTTCGTCGGACTGGTCGCGCCGCATCTCGCCAGCCGTATGGCGCGATCGGGCGTCGGTGTGCATCTGATCCTGTCGGCCGCCTGCGGGGCGCTGCTGGTCGGGGCGGCGGACCTCGCCGGGCGGACGCTGTTCGCGCCGGTGCAGATCGCGGCAGGCCTCGTCACGTCGGTGATCGGCGTGCCCGTCTTCGTCTGGCTGATCCTGCGCGCCCGGGGCAGCGCCCGGCTATGAACATCGCGACAGGACGCCACTGGCCGACGCCGGACCAGCCCAACCTTCAGGACTGGCGGGCGCTTGCCGACGCGCTGAAGCGCTTGCCGGCCGATCCGACCGGGTTCAGCAGCAGGGTCAGCTTTGAAGCGCCGGAGACCGATAGCCTGTGGCTCGCCCGGCCCGACGAGAGCCGCCTCGAGGCGTGGCTCGACCGGCAGAAACAGGATGCGGCCGGCGCGGATGACAAGCTCGCGGCCGCCTACCTGATGGGACGGATCGGCTGGGCGATTTCGACCGTGTTCTGTCCGCTCGGCCTGTCGGACGAATTGCCGCCACTGGCCGCCGAAGCGGTCACGCTGGTGCCGCGCGAAGAGGCGTGGAGCTACGAGGGCGAGAGCGGCAGCGCCGTGATCTACGACCTGTCGCTCAGGCGCACGCCGCTGCGCTGTCCAACCTCGGGGCCGGCCGCCAGCATCGCGCAACTGCACGTATCGCTGCTGTCGCCGATCGTCGCGGCCATCTCGGCGCGCACGCGCCTCGCGCCGGCCGCGCTGTGGCGCATCGTGGGTGACGGCATGGCGGCGGCGCTGCTGGAGGCAGGCATGCGACACGGGGTGCGGGAGGCGGCGATGCAGATCGCCCTCGATATCCTGCGCGACCGGAGCGGGCCGCTGTACTCCCGCCAGACCGGGTTCGAGGAAGTGACCCTCCCCGACAGACCGGATTGCGCGGAATGGGTGCGCCTCAGGGGCGGCTGTTGCCGCTTCTACACCTCCGACGGGGGCGAATATTGCACCACCTGCGTGCTGCGCGACGACGACAGCCGCCGGATGCGCCTGATCGCAGATCTGAGATCAAGACAGAAAGGAAACGTCTGATGAGAGCTCTCGTGACCGCGCTGATCGCGCTCGCTGCCGGGCCGGCGCTGGCCCAGGATTTTCCGCTGACCATCGAGCACAAGTTCGGCCAGTCCGTCATCGAGGCAGCGCCGGAGCGGGTCGCGACGGTCGATTACAATGGCGCGGACAACCTGCTGGCGCTCGGCCTGCAGCCGGTCGTCGTGCGCGACTGGTTCGGCGATCAGCCCCGCGCGGTCTGGCCGTGGGCGGATGCGCTGCTCGATGAAACACCCGAGATCCTGAGTGGCGAGCTGAACTTCGAACAGATCGCCGCCGCCGAGCCGGACCTGATCACCGCCGTCTGGTCGGGCATCACACCCGAGGATTACGAGCGGCTGTCGCAGATCGCCCCGGTCGTCGCCGTGCCCGAAGGCACTGCCGATTACGCGCTCGGCTGGAAGGATCAGGCGCTGATCGTCGGACGCGCAGTCGGTCGCGCGGACGAGGCGGAGGCGCAGGTCGTCGCCATCGAGGACCGGATCGCTGCGATGCGGGACGCCCACCCAGAGTGGGCGGGCAAGACCACGACGCTCGCGACCTACTGGGACGGGCAGCCCGGCATCTACCTGCGCGACGACTCCCGCGTTCTGCTGCTGTCGGAGCTCGGCTTCGCCAACAACCCGGTCGTGGAGGAGCTGTCGGACGACATGAACTTCTATGCCGACGTGTCGGAAGAGCGGATCGAGGCGTTCGACTCCGACCTGCTGCTCTGGTTCGCGGACGCTTACCTGGACGAAATGCAGGACATCGCGTTCCGGCCCGCGCTGGACGCGGTGCAGGAGGGGCGGGAGTTGTTCCTCGGCCGGCAGATGACGAGCGCCTTCAGCCACACCTCTCTGCTGTCGCTGCCTTATCTCTTCGACACGCTCGAACCCCGGCTCGAGGCGGCCTTCGACGGCGGCATCCCAGAAGCCGACCGGATCACCGAGTGAGCGCCTGCCGTTTCCATCCAGAAGGACCTTTCGCCATGAAACCGATCATTGCCGCCGTTGTCGCGCTCATCGCCTTGCCTGCCTGGGCGCAGGACTTTCCCGTGGAGATCGAGACGAAATTCGGCACCGTCCCCATCGAGACGCAGCCTGAACGCGTGGCGACGGTCGACTACGCGGGCGCCGACAACGTGCTCGCGCTCGGCTTCCAGCCGCTGACCGTACGCGAGTGGTTCGGACCTTATGAGAACGGCCTCTGGCACTGGGCGCAGGAGGTTGCGAGTGACGACCCCGTGCTGCTGTCCGGGCAGCTCGACTTCGAAGCGATCGCCGCCACGGATCCTGACGTGATCCTCGGCCTGCGGTCCGGGATCACGGCGGACGAGTTCGGACAATTGTCCGCCATCGCACCCACGGTCGCTGTGCCGCCCGGTGCCGGGGACTACGACCTCGACTGGCAGGCGCAGGCGCGGCTGGCCGGTCGCGCTCTTGGCCGCGAGGACGAGGCGGAGCGGCAGATCGCCGACATCGAGGAGCTGTTCGCGGAGACCGCCGCCGCCCACCCGGAGTGGGAGGGCAAGACCATGACCGTGCTCACCTATTACGACGGGTCGGTCGGGCTCTATACCGCGACTGACAGTTCGGTGCGGACCTTCGAGGCCTTTGGGCTCGTGCCGCATCCGAAAGTCATCGAGCTGTCGCAGCCGGGGCAGTTCTACGTCGAGATCAGCCAGGAAATCCTGCCCGAGCTCGATGCCGACGTGATCCTGTGGTTCTCCCCGCAGGACGACGAGAACGTGCAGGGTCTGGTCGCCCGCGACTCGATGCGCGCGGTGGAGGAGGGGCGGGAGATCTTCCTGTCGCTCGAAAGCCCGGCGAATGGCGCGCTGTCGCACGGCTCCCTCCTGTCGCTGCCCTACGCGGTGGAGCGGCTGACGCCACTGCTGGACGCCGCGCTCGACGGTGATCCGGAGACGCCGGTCGCGCACGAGTAGGGGCGGGGGCATGGGTAAGGTGTCGCGCTCGCCTTCAGCTGCGGACACCGGGGAATCGGTCCTCGCCAAAGATCGGTCTCAGGGCTTTTGCAGCTCTGAGTCGGCGGGCTTGTTCAGCGCCTTAGATGGAGCGGACCGCGTGGACGCTCAGTAGATAGCCACAGGATCGCGGTCAAAACCCGTGAAATTGCGCGTGATACGCAGGCAATTGATTATTCCATGTGCGGAAACGGCACGAATTTTGCCGATCGGGACATTTTCATTTGTCAGACATTTGTCATCCGGCAAATGCTGGAGGTGCCGGACGCAAAGCCTGTCTGCCTCTCCGGGACGAGAGGGTGCCGGGGCGCACGGCCAGAAAAGCAATGACGACAACGGGGAACGTCCTAATGCTCAAGCGACTACCGAAACTGGCCGGTGCGCTGGCCGTCACCACCGCGATGGCGGCGCCCGCGCTCGCGCAGACGACCATCCTGGCGCCGGGTCAGAACACCGTCGGCACTTACATGGACTACATGAAGACGGTCTACGACCGGGCCACCTTCGCCGAACTGCTGCAGATTCCGATCGCGACCTTCGACAAGAACTTCGAGCTGACGCCGATGGCGGCCGAAAGCTGGGAGCAGTCCGAGGACGGGCTGACCTGGACCTTCAATCTCCGCCAGGACCTCGTCTGGTCCGACGGGGAGCCGCTGACGGCCGAGGATTACGTCTACGCGCTCGAACGCGCGGCGACCGGCGGTTACGACTTCGCGTGGTACTGGGACTTCGCCGGTGGCATCGCGGGCTGGGCCGAGGTCACGGCGGGCGAAGCCGATGTCGACACGCTCGGCCTCGAAGCGGTCGACGACTACACGATCGAAGTCACGACCAATGCGCCCAAGCCCTACCTGCCTTCGGTGATGAGCCTCTGGTATCCGGTGCCCAAGCACGTGGTGGAAGAGCTCGGTGACGACTGGGCGCTGAGCGTCGACACGATCATCAGCTCCGGCCCGTTCGAAATCGAAAGCTGGGAGAAGTCGAACAACTCCGTCGTCTTCACCGCCTCCGACAGCTACGCCGGCCCGTGGCCCGCGCAGATCGACCGTCTTGAAGTCGACCCGACGCTCGGCGCGCCCGAAGTCGGCCTGCCGGCCTTCCTCGCCGGCGACGCGGATTACTCGTTCCTCAACACCGGTCAGCTTCCGGTGGCCGAGGCCCGCTATCCCGACGGGATTCGCCGCAACGCGGTCTTCGCGACGTCTTATCTGTCGTTCGACATGAGCTCGGAGCCGTTCGACGACGTCAACGTCCGCCGCGCCTTCTACTACGCGATCGATCGGGACGAGCTGACCTCCACCGTGCTGCGCGACATCGCGATCCCGGCCGGCTCGATCCTTCCGCCGGGCTATCCCGGGTACAATCCGTCGGTCGTCGAGCAGGCGGTCTTCGATCCCGAGATGGCGCAGCAATACCTGGCCGATGCGGGCTACCCGGATGGCGAAGGCTTCCCGGAGCTCGAGATCTGGATCCGTGAAGAGGGCGGCTACAACAGTGCCATCGTTCCGGCGATGGCCCAGTACCTGCAGGCGGAGTTCGAGGAGAACCTCGGCGTGTCGCTGACGATCCGCTCGCAGCCGTCGGCGGAATGGATGGACGGCCTGCTGAACAAGCGCGGCAAGCTCTTCATCTCGCCTTATGAGTACGACTACCTCGACCCGTCCAACTTCTACGGCATCTTCTACAACGGCGGCCGTCACGACTACCATGTCGACGCCTACGACGAAGTCGTCGCGGAAGCGGACTCCGAGAGCGACTGGGACACCCGGTACGAGCTCTATGCCGAGGCCGAGGGCATCATGATCGAGGAAGGCATGATCGTTCCGCTGGTGCACCCGATCACCACGGCGGTCATTTCCGAAGAACTCGGCGGTGAGGCCTCCACGCCGAACGAGCTCGGCTTCACGCCGCTCGACCGGCTCGGCCACTACTTCTTCACCCACCTGACGAAGTAAGCCCAACCCCTTTGCCCTCCGCCCCGCGCGGGCGGGGGGCATGACAGCGATCGGGACATCTCATGCCACTCGTGGAAATCGAAGACCTCCGGGTCAGCTTCCGGCAATACGGCGGCGCCGTGGATGCGGTGCGCGGCGTGAGCTTCACGCTCGAGGACGGCGAAAGCCTCGGCATCGTCGGCGAGAGCGGCTCGGGCAAGTCGGTAAGTTGCAGCGCGCTGCTGCGCCTGCTGCCGGGCACCGCCGAAGTGACGGCAGCCAAGCTGAAGCTCGACGGGATCGACGTCGCCAAGGCCCGCCGGGACGACCTGACCCGGCTGCGCGGCAAGTCGGCGGCGATGATCTTTCAGGATCCGATGTCGGCTTTCGACCCGGTCTTCACCATCGGCCACCAGATCTGCGAGACGATCATGGCGCACCGCAACGTGTCGCGCCGCGCCGCGCTGAACGAGGCCGAGGAGCTTCTGCTGCGGGTCGAGATCAAGAACGCGCGGGACGTCCTCAACTACTATCCGCACCAATTGTCGGGCGGCATGCTGCAGCGGGCGATGATCGCCATGGCGCTGTCCTGCCGGCCCAAGGTGCTGATCGCGGATGAGCCCACAACGGCGCTCGATGTCACGATCCAGGCGCAGATCCTCCAGCTCATCAAGAAGGTGCAGGCCGAATTCGGCATGGCATTGATCATGATCACCCACGACCTCGGCGTCATCGCCGAGACGGTCGACCGCGTGCTCGTCATGTATCGCGGCGAGGTGATGGAGCAGGGCGAGGTCCAGCAGATCTTCGACGCGCCCAGGCATGAGTACACGAAGCAGCTGCTCGCCAGCCTGCATGCCAGTTTCGAACCCTCGCGTGAGGCGGCGGACGACACGCCCGCGCTCGAGCTGCGGGAACTTGCCAAGACCTACATCGTGCGCCGGCGGAGCGGCCTCCGTGTGAGGCACGTCGATTTCCAGGCGGTGGACGGGGTGAGCCTCGCGCTGCCGAAGAACCGAATCCTGGCCGTCGTCGGCGAAAGCGGGTCGGGCAAGACCACGACCGGCATGATGGCCATGCGCCTGACCGACGTCACACGGGGACAGATCCTGGTCGACGGCACGGATATCTCGACACTCTCGCGCGAGGCGCTGAAGCCATGGCGCAAGAGGATGCAGATCGTCTTCCAGGACAGCTACTCCGCGCTCGACCCGATGATGACGCTGACCCAGATCATCGCGGAGCCGCTGCATATCCACGGCATGGGCACCGCGCGCGAGCAGCAGGAGAAGGCGCTGGAGTGGCTTGAGCGAGTCGGCCTCGACCGGTCCTTCGCCAGCCGCTACCCGCACGAGCTGTCGGGCGGCCAGCGGCAGCGTGTCGCCATCGCCCGCGCGCTGATCCTCGGGCCCGACGTGCTGGTCGCGGACGAGCCGACCTCTGCGCTCGATGTCACGGTCAAGGCGCAGATCATCGGTCTGCTGAAGCGGCTTCAGGCGGAGATGGGCCTGTCGATGCTGTTCATCAGCCACGATCTGTCGACGGTGAAGTCGCTGACCGACTCCGTCGTCGTGATGTATCGCGGCCGCGTGGTGGAGGAGGCGCCGACGGAACGGATCTTCGCCGATCCGCGCCATCCCTACACCCGTGCGCTGCTCGCCGCCGTCCCCGCCACCAACCCGCGCGACAAGCGGGAGCGGACCTTCCTGTCCGCGGACGAGATCCTCGCCGGCATCCCGCGCATGGGGGCTGCCGAGGCCGGAACCGCCGCCAACGACGCCCCGCAACTCGTCACCGTCGCACCCGGCCACCGGGTCGAAACCTACGTGACCGCCTGAGAGGAGACGCAATGCTCGGATATGTCCTGCGGCGGCTGATCTCGGTCGCTTTCACCTTCATAGCTGTGTCGATCATCATCTTCCTGATGATGCACTCCGTCCCCGGCGGGCCGTTCGACGGCAACGATATGCCGGTGTCTGAGGCCGTGCGGGCGCGCATGATGGAGCGGCTGGGCCTCGATCAGCCACTCCACGTCCAGTACTTGAAGTACATGTGGGGGGTGCTCCACTTCGACTTCGGCGTCCCGTTCCAGAGCCCCGGTGAAACCGTTCTCGAGCTGCTGTCGCGGGCCTGGGTGCCGAGCCTGATCCTCGGCGGGCTGGGCGTGGCCATCGGCGCACCGCTCGGCATCCTGCTCGGCATGGCGGCGGCGCTGAACCGGAACAGCTGGATCGACTACCTCGCCTCGGCCTTCGCGACGCTCGGCCTTACTGTGCCGGTGTTCGTCATCTCGATGCTGCTGATCCTCGTCTTCGCGGTGTGGCTGAACTGGTTCCCGGCGAGCGGCTGGCCCTCGCCGGACCGCTGGGTGTTGCCGATCGCGGCCTACGCGGCGATCCCGCTGGCGACCTACGCCCGCTACACGCGCTCGGCGATGCTCGACACGATGAGCCGGCCATTCGTGACGGTGCTGCGCGCCAAGGGGCTGAGCGAGCGGCGGATCGTCTTCCAGCACGTGATGCGAAACTCCGCCATCCCGCTCGTCACCGTGTTTCTGCCGATGTTCATCGGCACAGCGACGGGGTCCATCTTCGTCGAGGCGATGTTCCGGGTGCCGGGGCTTGGCGCCTACTTCGTGTCCTCGATCGAGAACCGGGACTATCCGCTCGAGATGGCGCTGATGCTGATGATCACCTTCATGTACTGCATCGCCTACCTGCTGTCCGACATCGTCTACGCGCTCATCAATCCCCGCATCCGGGTCGGAGGACAGGCATGACCGACGTCACCACTCAGGTCGAAACCCCGGTCGTCGCACCGCACCAGCGGCAGCGCAGCCCGCTGTGGTTCGCGTGGCAGCGCTTCCTGTCGAACAAGGCCGCGGTCGCGGGCGGGGCGGTGCTGTCCGTGCTGATCCTGATGGCGATCTTCGCGCCGCTCATCACGCCGGTCCCGCCGACAGCGCAGAGCTTTCTGACGGAGTCGCTGGCCTTCCCGTCGTCCGAGCACTGGTTCGGCGTCGACAACCTCGGCCGGGATTTCTACACGCGCATCGTCTACGGCGCACGGGTGTCGCTTTCGATCGGGTTCATCGCCGCGGCCTTCTCGGTGCTCATCGGTATCCCGCTCGGCGCGCTCGCCGGGTTCTTCGGCGGCACCGTGGACTGGGTCATCATGCGCATCATCGAGCTGTTCTCGGTCGTGCCGCCGCTGCTGGCGGCGATGCTGCTCGGCGCGCTGTCGGGCGGAGGCTATCCCACCATCGTCGCCATCGCCGCGCTGTTCGGCTGGGTGCAGGTCTGCCTGCTGGTCCGCGCCCAGGTGAAGGCGCTGCGCGAGAAGGAATTCGTGCGCGCGGCGCAGGCGCTCGGCGCGTCGCCCGGCTACATCATCCGCCGCCACCTCATCATGAACTCGGTGAGCCCGATCATCGTCGGCTTCGTGCTGGCCATTCCGCTCGCCATGATGCTGGAGGCGTCGCTCAGCTTTCTCGGCATCGGTGTTCCCCCGCCGACCCCGACATGGGGCCAGATGATCAGCGAGGGCATCGACTACATGTTCTTCTACTGGCATCTCGCCGTCTTCCCAACGGCCGCGCTGGCCATAACGGTGCTCGCCACGTCGCTCTTCGGAGACGGTCTGCGCGATGCTCTCGACCCCACCCTGAAAGGCCGCTGACCCTTGTCCGACAATCTTGCCCGACACTTCAATCTTCGTGAGGATGTCACCTTTCTGAACCACGGCTCCTTCGGAGCCTGCCCGCGCCCGGTGTTCGAGGCCTACCAGGCCTGGCAGCTGGAGCTCGAGCGCGAGCCGGTCGACTTCCTCGCCCGGCACCTGACCGAGAACATGCGCGTGCCCCGCGAGGTTCTGGCGGCCGAACTCGGCTGCGGGTCGGAGGACATCGTCGGCGTGGTGAACGCCACGACGGGGCTGAACATCGCGATCCAGTCGCTCGACCTGAAACCGGGCGACCAGATCCTGACGACCGACCACGAATACGGCGCGCTCGAGAAAACCTGGGCCTTCGTCTGCCGCCGCACCGGGGCGGAGGTCGTGACCGTGAACGTGCCCCTGCCGCTGACGTCGGCGGAGGGCTTCGCGGACGCGATCCGTGCCGGTATCACCGACCGGACGCGGGTTCTGTTCCTGAGCCACATCACTTCACCCACGGCGCTCTTGTTCCCGGTGGAAACCCTGATCGCCGAAGCGCGGGAGCGCGGCATCTGGTCGGTCATCGACGGCGCCCACACACCGGGACACATCCCGCTCGACCTCACCGCGATCGGTGCCGACATCTATTCCGGCAACTGCCACAAGTGGATGATGTCGCCGAAGGGCTCCGCCTTTCTTTACGTGCGGCCCGACGTTCAGGGGATGATCGACCCGCTGGTGGTGAGCCACGGCTGGACCGCAACCTCGAAGGAGCCCGGCGCGAAGGGGGCTTTCGGCAACTCGCCCTATATCGACGAGATCGAAATGCAGGGGACCCGTGATCCGTCCGCTTGGCTGACGGTGCCGAAGGCGCTCGAGTTCCGGGCCGAGCACGACTGGTGGGCCGTCGCCGCGCAATGCCGCGACCTCGCGCAGGAAACCCGCGCCCGCATGGAAGAGCTGACGGGCCTTCCGCCGCTCTGCTCGCCGGAGTTCTGCGCGCCGCAGATGGTCGCCATGCCGATACCCGAGTGCGACCCGCAGGACATCCACGACACGCTTTATGCGCGCTACAAGATCGACATTCCCGTCTTCCGGTGGCAGGACCGCTGCATCGCGAGGCTGTCGGTTCAGGGATACAACTCCCGCCCACAGATGGATGCGCTGCTCGACGCGCTCGGTGAACTGCTGGATCTTGGCGTGACACCGGGGCTCAGACTGGCCTGAGGCGGCCTTCGTATCGGACAGCCGCCGCTCGGTCGCTGCAACAGGAGACCGGACGGTGAAACGACAGGCGCTGGACTTCCTCGAACCGCTGGAACAGCGGTCCCGCAACGTCGAGGTGCTCGACGCGCTCGCCACCATGGTGGAACGCTCGGGCCTCAGGATCGGTGACCGCCTGCCGCCCGAGGTCTCGCTCGCCGCGACGCTCGGCGTCGGGCGCTCGACCATCCGCGAGGCACTGAACCGGTGGGAAGGGCTCGGCATCATCCGACGCCGCCGCGGCGACGGCACTTACCTCGTCGCGCGGGTCCAGACCTCGCGCGGGCTGGTCCCGACCATGATCCGCCTCGAGGGCGAGGCGCTTCTGCGCCTGCTGGAAATCCGCCGCACGCTCGAGAATGACGTTGTCCGAAAGGCGACTGTGCGGGCCACGCCGGCCGAGCGCGAAGAGATCTCGCGCCTCTGCGATCTGCTGCTGGTCGAGGTCGACGCCGGCCGCGCCTGGCGCAAGGCCGACCACGCGTTTCACCAGGCGATCTACGACGCGTCCGGCAACCCGATGTACGGCCAGATCCTCGAGAACCTCGATCATGCCCTCGAACGTGGCGCCGGCTCTCCGTTCGAGACCGATGGCTTCGGCCTGGATTCCTTTCCGATCCACCGCGACCTCGCCGATGCCATCGCCGCAGAGGACGTCGCGGGCGCGGTCGAGTCGGTCAACCTGCTGATCGACAGCGTCGAAGGCGCTGTCCGCGTGATCATCGCGGGGAAGAAGGCGGAGTAGGGGCCCGGTCTCCGCGATTGCCTCGGGGCAGCACCTCGCGTCGGCCTTCCCCGGCCGCCTGCCGCAACGTCGCGCAGTCCTGCAAAGTACGTTTTTCTGCGAATTCCGGACGATCTTCGGACCATTTCCGTCATCCAGTCCGATGTGAAATGGAATTTACAGGCACGATTCCGCCGACTAGGTTGCGCGGCGGTCCCAGCAAGGGTCCGAGCAACACCGACGGCACGCCGCCCGACAGGGCAGAACGGTGCCGTTCATGGGAGGATAAACATGAAGACCAAACTTCTGTTCGCTTCGGCGGCAGCCACCCTGATCGCGGGCAGTGCCATCGCCCAGACCGTCGGCATCGCCATGCCGACGCAATCCTCGTCGCGCTGGATCTCCGACGGCGAGTCCATGGTCGCCCAGTTCGAGGAAGCTGGCTACGACACGATCCTGCAGTACGCCGAGGACGACATCCCCAACCAGCTCGCCCAGGTCGAGAACATGATTACCAACGGCGTCGACGCCCTGGTGATCGCCGCCATCGACGGCACGACCCTGTCGAACGCGCTGGAGAACGCCTATTACGCCGACATCCCGGTCATCGCCTATGACCGTCTGATCCGTGACAGCGAGCATGTCAGCTATTACGCCACCTTCGACAACTTCAAGGTCGGCGTGCAACAGGCCGAGAGCCTGGTGTCCGGCCTCGAGGAGCGCTTCCCCGATGCCGAGACCTGGAATGTCGAGCTGTTTGGCGGGTCGCCGGACGACAACAACGCCTACTTCTTCTACGACGGCGCGATGTCGGTCCTGCAGCCGCTGATCGACGACGGCTCGATCGAGATCGTCTCCGGCCAGATGGGCATGGACACGGTCGGCACCCTGCGCTGGGACGGCGCCGTCGCCCAGGCGCGCATGGATAACTTGCTCTCCACCCACTACACCGACGCCCAGCTGCACGGTGTGCTGTCGCCCTATGACGGGCTGTCGATCGGCATCATCTCCTCGCTGAAAGGGATTGGCTACGGTTCGGAAGATCAGCCTATGCCGATTGTGACCGGCCAGGACGCCGAGATCCGCTCGATCAAGTCCATGCTCCAGGGCGAGCAGTACTCCACCGTGTTCAAGGACACCCGGGAACTGGCCCGCGTGACCGTGGGCATGGTCAACGCCCTGCTGGAAGGCGGCGAGCCCGAGATCAACGACACCGAGACCTACGACAACGGCGTCAAGGTCATTCCGTCCTACCTGCTCGAGCCCGTCTCCGTCGACCTGTCCAACTGGGAAGAGGTCATCATCGGCTCCGGCTACTACACCATGGACGAGCTCGAGTAACGAGCCCGCGTTCCGGGCCCGCCCTGCCGGGCGGGCCCATCTCCATGCCGACCACCACTCACTAGATACGGAGCCAAGGGCCATGACGGCGCTGCTGGAAATGCGCGAGATCACCAAGACCTTTCCGGGGGTCAAGGCGCTCGACTCTGTGAACCTGTCCGTCAAGTCGGGCGAGATCCACGCTCTGGTCGGTGAGAACGGCGCCGGCAAGTCGACCCTGATGAAGGTGCTGAGCGGGGTCTATCCGGCCGGCAGCTACGAGGGCGAGATCCACTATGACGGCAAGCTCGCCGAGTTCACCGACATCGCCGACAGCGAGTCCCGCGGTGTCATTATCATCCACCAGGAACTTGCACTGGTACCCACACTGTCGATCGCCGAGAACCTGTTCCTCGGCAACGAAAGGGCCCGGGGCGGCATCATCAACTGGCGCGAGACCAACCAGCGCACCGAGGCGCTGCTCAGGAAGGTCGGCCTGACCGATCCGCCCTCGACGATGGTCGACAAGCTTGGCGTGGGCAAGCAGCAGCTGGTGGAGATCGCCAAGGCGCTGTCCAAGGAAGTGCGCCTGCTGATCCTCGACGAGCCCACCGCCGCCCTATCCGAAAGCGACAGCCAGGCGCTGCTCGAGCTCATGCTGGAGCTCAAGGCCCAGGGCGTCACCCAGATCATCATCTCCCACAAGCTGAATGAGGTCCGCCGCGTGGCGGACTCCGTCACAGTAATCCGCGACGGCAGCACGGTCAGCACCATGGATGCCCGGGCGAACCCGATCACCGAGGATGCGATCGTGCGCGACATGGTCGGCCGCGACATGGCCGACCGCTATCCCGAGCGCACCCGGCGGGCCGGCGACATGCTGATGCAGGTGAAGAACTGGAACGTCTTCCACCCCCTGCATGCCGACCGGCAGGTGATCCACGATGTGAACCTCTCCGTGAAGGCGGGCGAGGTGGTGGGCATCGCCGGTCTCATGGGATCCGGCCGGACCGAGCTTGCCATGTCCGTCTTTGGCCGGTCCTGGGGGCAGAAGATCTCGGGCAGCGTCGAGATGAACGGGCGCCCGGTCGACGTCTCCAGCGTCGATCGCGCCATCGCCTCGGGCCTCGCCTACGTGACGGAAGACCGCAAGTCGCTCGGCCTCGTGCTCGACGAGACGATCCAGACCAATATCACCCTGGCGAACCTGCCGGGCGTGTCGAAATCCGGTATCCTCAACGAGAAATCCGAAACACGGGTTGCCGAGGACTATCGCAAGACGCTGAACATCCGCACGCCGAGCGTGTTCCAGCAAGTCGTCAACCTCTCGGGTGGGAACCAGCAGAAGGTGGTCCTGTCCAAGTGGCTCTTCGCGGGGCCGGAGGTGCTGATCCTCGACGAGCCCACCCGCGGGATCGACGTGGGCGCGAAATTCGAGATCTACGGGATCATCAACGAGCTCAGTGCCGCGGGCAAGGGCGTCGTCATGATCTCCTCGGAGATGCCCGAACTCTTGGGCATGTGCGACCGGATCTACGTGATGAACGAGGGTGAGTTCGTAGGCGAACTCACCGCAGAAGAGGCCAGCCAGGAGCGCATCATGTCGCTCATCGTGACCGAATAGGAGACCGGCAGATGTCCGTTGCCGACCAGAGCACTGACCAGGGGGCCGAGGCCCCCAAAAAGATCGGGATCGGGGAATACCTCGTCCGCCACCTGCGCGAATACGGGCTGCTCTTTGCCCTGATCCTCGTCATGGTGTTCTTCCAGATCGTCACCGAGGGCACGCTGCTCAGGCCGGTGAACGTGACGAACCTGCTGCTGCAGAACTCCTACATCGTCATCATGGCGCTTGGGATGCTGATCGTCATCGTCAGCGGCAATATCGACCTCTCCGTGGGGTCGGTCATGGGCTTCATCGGGGCCCTCGCAGCGGTGATGATCGTTGAGTGGGACCAGTCCACAGCGGTGACGATGATCACCTGCCTCATCGCCGGCGGCCTGATCGGCGCCGCGCAGGGCTACTGGATCGCCTACTGGAAGATCCCGTCCTTCATCGTCACCCTGGCGGGCATGCTGGTGTTCCGGGGCGCCTCGCTCTGGCTGCTCGAGGGCCAGTCCCTCGGCCCGTTCCCACGTGAATTCCAGCTGATCGCCAACGGTTTTGTGCCCGATCTCTT
This sequence comes from Pelagovum pacificum, assembly GCF_016134045.1. NCBI lineage: Bacteria > Pseudomonadati > Pseudomonadota > Alphaproteobacteria > Rhodobacterales > Paracoccaceae > Pelagovum > Pelagovum pacificum. The sequence goes on from NZ_CP065915.1 coordinate 1,316,277, forward strand.
CCCGGCCGGACTCGGCGAGTCCCTTGCCGGCCTGTTCGGGGCGCGCAACGTGAACGTGCTGGCGCTCGCCACCGGCATCATTGCCGCCGCGCTCGTTCTCTGGATCGAGATGAAGGCCCGAGCGCAGAACCGCGCCTACGGCATGGAGCTCGAACCGACGCCCTTCTTCGCGGCGCGGATCGGCATCACCTCGATCGCGCTGATCTTCATCCTGTTCAAGCTGTCGACCTTCCGCGGCCTTCCGAACGTGCTGATCACCATGGGCGTGCTGACGATCATCTACGCCTTCTTCACCGCGCGGACGACGACGGGGCGGCGGATCTACGCGCTCGGCGGCAATGAGAAGGCGGCAAAGCTGTCGGGGATCAAGACCGAGCGGCTGACCTTCCTCGCCTTCGTGAACATGGGCGTGCTGGCTGCGGCCGCCGGCATGGTCTTTGCCGCGCGACTGAACTCCGCCACGCCCAAGGCCGGCTTCGCGCTCGAACTCGACGTGATCGCGGCCGTCTTCATCGGCGGGGCCTCGATGTCGGGTGGCGTGGGCAAGATCGTCGGCGCGGTGGTCGGCGCCTTCCTGATGGGCGTGCTGAACAACGGCATGTCTATCATGGGCATCGGCATCGACTACCAGCAGATGATCAAGGGCCTCGTGCTGCTCGCCGCCGTCATCTTCGACGTCTACAACAAGTCGAAGCAGGCCTGACAAGACTCGGCGGGCGGGGGGGGGGGGCGGGGCAAGTCCTCCCCTCCCGGCCCGCCCGTCCGCCGCTGGCCAACAGGGGCCGTGGGGGGCGATCCGGCTCATCTTGTCCAAAAGATCTCTGGAGAGACGCCGCAGGCGACAGGTCGGAATTCGCCATTACCACAGACCTTGTCGATTACCCCGGTGAGGTAATTGTGCAGTCCGTTGATGTCGCGGGGGTAATACCCAAGTCAGGCCCGCTGGTCTGGCTACGCTCGGTGCCCCCGGCGAGATTCCCATAGGATTCTCAAACGCCCGAATTGCCGAACATGAAATGGATTGCGCCAGCTTGAGCCGTGCTCACGGCGGCGTCTCAGATCAAAAGGCGAAGGGCCGCCCGAAGCGACCTGTTGCCTGTAGCTCTAACTCTATCGAGAGATTTTGGCTCCGGCGGTAGGGATCGAACCTACGACCAATTGATTAACAGTCAACTGCTCTACCGCTGAGCTACGCCGGAACACCGGGGCGCATATAGCAACGGTGTTCGGGGGCGTCCAGCAGGAAATTTGATTGATTTGCGAAGTCTTCACGCCTTCCGTCGCGCAAAGCGGGCGGTCACGGCGAGAGCCGGCTCTGCGGTGACGAGGTCGCGGGTATGGAGATCGACGAGATGCGCCAGAACGACACGTTCGGCAGCAGGCAGGACCTGTGGAAGCTGATCGGAATAGAGACTGGCGGCGAGCTCGGGAACAGTCAGCGGGGACGCGGCGAGCGCGTCGAGAATCTGTGCGCTGCGGCCGGCGCGGTGGTCGAGGAGCCAGCGAATCCGGGCGTCGGGCTCGTCGACAGGATCGCCGTGACCGGGCAGCAGCAGGGCAGGGGCGTTGGCCAGCAGGCGGCGGCATGAGTCGTTGAACTGTGTCAGGTCACCGTCAGGGGGTGAAATCAGGGTGCTCGACCAGCTCATGACCAGATCGCCCGAAAAGCAGAGACCGTCGCCGAGCAGGCAGAGGTGATTGCCCATGTGCCCCGGCGTGTGAAGGGCAGTCAGCGGCAGATCCCCGGCGGGAACGGACTCGCCATCCGCCAACAGGCGGTGCGGGCGGAAGTTGCGATCCACGCCTTCGCCACCGCCGAGGTCGCCGGAGGCCGCGAGCGCCTGCATCACCGCGCTGCGTCCCGCCTCGGGGCCACCGAAGGCGAAGATCGGCGCGTCGACCCCCGCAGTCAGCCGTGGGGCGAGGGCGGAGTGGTCGGCGTGCGCATGGGTGACGACGATGGCCTCGACCGGGCGCCCGGCGATCACCGCGAGCAGGGCGTCGAGATGGGCATCGTCATCCGGGCCGGGGTCGATGACCAGGAGCCGGGCGTCTCCGACCACGTAGCTGTTCGTGCCGCGGTACGTGAACGGCCCCGGGTTCGGGGCCAGCACGCGCACCACGCCCGGTGCCGGACTTTCGGCGGGATCGGGCAGGGCGGTCATCGGGCGCTTCCCTCTCTCGAGGCCGGGGAGTAGCGTGCGGCCATGACCTTCGCATGGCTCAAACGCTTTACGCCGCAGGGACTTCTGGGACGGGCCGCGCTGATCCTGGTGCTGCCGTTCGTGCTGTTGCAGGTCATCGTGCTCGCCTCCTTCATCACGCGCTACTTCGACGATGTCACCGAACAGATGGTCGGGTCGATGGCCTATGACATCGGGCTCGTCACCGGGCTGGCAAGGGCGGCCCCGGAGCTCGAGACCGCGCAGGAGGCGATCGGCGGCGTCGGAGATGCGCTTGGCTTCGGCGTTACCCTGCCGGCGGATGACCGCCCGGCGGAGAACCTGCGCCGCCCGCTCGACTTCTCGGGCCTGTCGGTGATCGCGTGGATGAACGAATTTCTGGACGGGATCGGGGCCATCGCGCTGCCCGACATCCGCGAGGCGATCGTATGGATGGAGACGCCGCACGGGGATCTGAAGCTGTCCTTCGACCGACGGCGCGTGTCGGCGTCGAATCCGCACCAGCTCGTGGTCATCATGCTGTTCTTCGGAATCATCCTGACCGCCATCGCCTATGTCTACATGCGCAACCAGTTGCGGCCGATCACGCGGCTCGCCGATGCCGCGCAGGATTTCGGCAAGGGGCGGATCGTGCGCTACCATCCCTCGGGCGCGACCGAGGTCCGGGCGGCTGGTCGGGCGTTCCTCGAGATGCGCGCGCGGATCGAACGGCAGACGCAGACGCGGACGATGATGCTGTCGGGCGTCAGTCATGACCTGCGCACTCCGCTCACCCGACTCAAGCTCGGCCTGTCGATGCTGGAGGAAGAGGACGCCGCGCCGCTGCGGCAGGACCTCGACGAGATGCAGCATCTGCTCGACGCATTTCTCGACTTCGCACGCTCCGACTCTGAGGACGTCATCGAGGAGATCGACCCGGCCGACGTCGTTCAGCGCATGGTGGAGGCGCGCCGGGCCGCCGGCCAGGCCGTCGAGATCGGGCGGATCGAGGGACCGGAGGGAGAGCTGACGCTGCTCCGTCCGCTGGCGCTCAGGCGGTCGGTGGACAACCTCGTCGGCAACGCGCTGCGGTACGCAGAGCGTGTCAGGGTCTCGGTCATCACGACACCGCGCAGCCTGCGCATCCTTGTCGAGGACGACGGCCCCGGCATTCCACCCGACCGGCGCGAGGAAGCAACGCGCCCCTTCACGCGGCTCGACCCGGCCCGCAACCAGGACAGGGGCAGCGGAGTCGGCCTCGGGCTCGCCATCGTCGCGGACGTGGCCCGCACGCACGGCGGAGAGCTCCGGCTCGGTGACAGCGCGGCGCTTGGCGGATTGCAGGCGGAAGTGTCCTTCGCCCGGTAGATGGCTGCGTCAGCCGTAGATCCAGAGGATGCCGCAGCAGGCGGCGAGCGCGGCGACGATGTTCATGATGAGGCCGACCTTCACGAAGTCCATGAACTGGTAGTTCCCGGCGCCATAGACCAGTGTGTTGGTCTGGTAGCCGATCGGCGTCGCGAAGCTCGCCGAAGCCCCGAACATGACCGCGACCGTCAACGCCCTCGGGTCGAGGCCGGTGCTCTCCGCCAGCCCGATGGCGATCGGGGTGAAGACCACCGCAACCGCGTTGTTGGTCACCGTCTCCGTCAGCGCCGAGGCGAGCAGATAGACCGCCAGGAGTGCGAAGAAGGGCGGCAGGCTGGAGATCGGAGGTGACAGCCACTGCACGATAAGGTCGACCGCCCCGGTGTTCTGAAGGCCCAGCCCGACGATCAGCATCGTGAAGATGAGCACGAGGATCGAGCCGTCGACGGCGGCCCAGGCCTCGTCGGCATCGATACAACGCAGGATCAGGATTCCGGCGACCGCCAGCATCGACAGCGTGGCGATGTCGAACCAGCCGAACCCGGCGAGCAGCACAACGGCCGCCAGCGCCGTCAGCACGAGAGGGGCGCGCCCGCGCCGGAAGGCACGGCCCGTGGGGCGGCTGACGGACACGAGCTGCGCCTCGTCTTCGAGCTTCTGGAAGGCGTTCGCCGGCCCCTCCAGCAGCAGCTTGTCGGCGGGTCGCAGGCGCACTGCGCCCAGGTTCGGTCCCGCGTTGTGCCCGTGCCGGTGCGCGCCGAGCACCCGAACCCCGAAGCGCCGGCCAAGCGACATGTTCAGCAACGTCCGTCCCTGGCTCGACTTGAGGGGGGAGACGACGACCTCGACCCGGATCAGTTCGTCCGTCACCGGCTCGCCCCGGCGAAGACCGACCTTCAGCCCCGGATCGTCGTGCAGCGTCAGCAGTTCCGATGTCGGCCCGCGAAAGATCACGGTGTCGCCCTGTTCCAGCACTTGCTCGGTCAGCGGCGCGGGCAGCGACTTCCCCTTGCGCAGGACGGAGACGACCTTGATCCCGCCCCGGCTGAACGCCGGCGTTTCGGACAGGGGTTTGCCGGCGTAGGTCTCGTCGGCCAGCACCGCTTCGGACAGGAACACCGTCTCGCCGAGCATCTGGTCGGGATCGCTCGCGTCGCGGTCCGGCAGGAGCAGCGGGCCGAGCAGCGCCAGCGTCGCACCGCCGGCGGCGGCGACCATCAGTCCGATCGGCGTGATCTCGAAGATGGTGAAACGCTCGAGGCCCTGGCCCTGCGCGACGCCATCGACCAGCAGGTTGGTCGAGGTGCCGATCAGCGTGCAGGTCCCGCCGAGGATCGCGACGTAGGACAGCGGAATCAGCAGCCGCGTCGGCGCCATCTTCAGCTCCGCCGCGAGCCGGATGACCACCGGAATCAGCACCAGAACGACCGGCGTGTTGTTCACGAACCCCGACGCCAGAAGCGTCACGCCGAGGATCACCCCGAGCGCGAGGGTCGGGTTCGCACGCGCCTGCGCGATCACGAGGTTGGAGATCGCCTCCAGCACACCGGTCCGCACCAGGGCGCCCGACAGCACGAACATCGCGGCGATGGTCAGCGGGGCGGGGTTGGAGAAGACCGACAGCAGCTCGTCCGGGCCGACATAGCCGAGCACGACGAACAGTGCGGCGATTCCCGCTGCCGGTACTTCGGGCGGGTAGAGTTCGAGGATGAACAGCACGAACAACGCGAAGATCGCGGCGAGGGCGATCATCGCGTCGTAGTCACTCGCCAGTTGGATGATCGCGTCCATGCTCGTCAGACAATCGTTTCGGGGCAGCGGGCCAGTCGTCGATTGGCACAGGCACCGGTACCGGATCCATCGCCCGTCGGACTGGGGATCGCGAAACGATGAGGCGCCTGTATCGAGCTCATGGCAAGCCCGGATGAACCTTCCCTGTCGCGCGAACAATGCTGAAACGCAACGAGATAATCGCGGCGTCTGGCCGGTGCCCCTGTGCGGCCGCCGGGACGTCGCCAGGCGGCCAGACCACCGAACGCTGAATCAAAGTCATCGGACCACCGCAAACACCGAAATGTCCGCAGCGGTCCGATTGGTCGACTGATCCGATTGCCCCGGTAGGCTTGGGTGTGGTCCCTCAGGCCGCGAGCGGCATTTCGGTCGTCAGCACTTCGGGAATTGCCGTCTTGAGCGTGACGCCATCGGCCCTCGACTGCTGCATTGTGAAGCGCGCGCCGATCACGCGGCTCAGCGTGTCGATCAGGGACAGGCGCAGGGTGACGGGCGTGGCCGTCTCCGCATTGGCCGATCGCGCGCCAGTTCCACTCTCCAGCTGGTCGAAGTGATGGGCAAGCCGTGGCGGCACGTCCTCCAGCGACAGCACACCTTCGGAGCTGGTTGCGGATATGCTGATTCCGTCCGCGTCGCGGGTGAGCCTGAAGGCGACATGCCCACCCTGCGGTGTGACGGAGATCGCGGCATGAAGCGTTGTCGCCAGGAGCGTCTTGGCGGCGGAGCGGACAGTATGCGCGGTCAGGGCCTCGGGGCCGTGCAGCGTGACCGTCACGCCGGTCTTCTCAGCATGGAGGTGTTCGAGGTTCACGGCATCGCTGGCGAGCGCGACGAGGTCGAGGTCCTCGCTGTCTTCGGCGATCTGCGCGGCGCTTTGCGTGTCCGACAGGTCGATCAGCGAGTTGAGGGTCTGCAGGAGCTGCTCCCCCGAAGTGCCGATCTTGCTGACGAAGGTTTGGTACTTCTGGTTGCCGAGCGGCCCGATGGACTCGCTCTTCATCAGCGACGCAAAGCCGAGGATATGGGTCAGGGGCGTGCGGAAGTCATGCTTCATCCCCGACACCATCCGGAATTTCTCGGCATGGTCCTGCTCGAGCTGCTGGATCTGGTACTCGGTGCTCGCCAGCGAACTGTCGAGCCGGGTGATGCATTCCTGAACGCTCGCCATCAGCACACCTGCTTCGTCGGTGTAGTTCGTCGGCAAGCGTGGCGTCTCGCGGCGCTTGAGGTAGGCGTCCGCCGCGCGGGAGGCGGCGCGGACCGGGGCGAGAAGGGTGTGCATCACGAACATGGTCGCCGCCGTGCCGATGAGCGTCGCGACCAGCATCGCTCCCAGAACGTCGAGTTGCTCCATCAGCGGCGTCGTATCCGCAAGGAGCACGTAACTCACCGCACCGAACATCGGCACGTGCACCCCAAGGAAACTCACCAGAAGAATCTTGCCGTTGTAGCTGCGCGGCCAGCTTTTGCCGGCCATGTATTCGTAGAGTTTCATAGCACCCGCTCAGATCGTTTTCTCTTCAGTTGAGTTGTCAACCTGCCAAGTCATTGGGACTGAAGTGGGGCGGAAACTAGGTTACAGGTTAATGGGTTAGGCTTTGTGAGGGTGAGAAGAAGGCGCGGCAACCGCCGGTTGCCGGGCGACCCGTGGCCAGTCGCGTCAAACGATAGGAGTCCAACTTCGATAACCCGATGCGCCGCGCAAGGTCACGCCCGCGCAGCTTCAGTACCCCGAGCGATGATCGACGGCGCCCGACAGATCGTCCCCGGCGAGGTAGCGGTCGATATTGCCTGCAAGCCGGCTGGCGAGGCGGCGGTCCGCGTCGGGTGTGACGCCACAGACATGCGGCGTCAGCGTGACCTTCGGATGGGTGTAGTAGGGATGACCGTCCGGCGGTGGCTCGGGCCATGTCGCGTCCAGCGTCGCACCGCCGACCGTCCCGGTGTCGAGTGCCTCGAGCAGCGCCGCATCGTCTATCAGCGCCCCGCGCGCGACGTTGATGACGTGCAGGCCCGGTCGCGCGCCGGACAGAACGTCTGCGTTGAGGATGCCCCGCGTCGCAGTGGTGAGCGGCAGCGACAGGACGAGGTGGTCGCACTCCCCGGCAAGAGTCGCGAGGCTGGCTGCCATCTCGATCCCCTCCGGCATGGGGCGCGGTCGCCGAACGAGCGCCTTGACCCGCATCCCGACAGCAAGGCCGAGCCGCGCCGTTGCCAGTCCGATGTCGCCAAGCCCGGCGATCCCCAGAACCTTGCCGGACACGTCCCCAAGCTTGCGCGGTTGCCAGTCCTCGCGCTTGGTGACCGGCGGGGCGAGGAAGGATTTCTCCCGCGCGAAGACCGCGGCGATGACGTATTCCGCGATGGCCTTGTCCTGTATGCCGCAGCCTCGCGTGACCAGCGGCACCTCGAAGACCCAGTCCGGCAGGATCTCGACCCCCGCCGACGTCGTGTGAAGCCACTTCAGATCGAAGGGCCAACCCGGTGGACGGGTCGCATCGCCCCATTGCGACTGATGCGTGAAGAGCGCTTCGACCCCTGGGCCGACCTCCCACGGAGCCTCGGAGACATCGCGCGCGACGATGACATCCGCGTGGCCCGCGATGGCGTCGGTCGGGCCGGCGGGCAGGGAGCTCGCGGCGACGAGGGGTGCGGTCCGGGTCAGCACAGCGCCAGCTCGATTACGGGGACCACGGCGTCCGGTTTCTTCACGGGAAGTTCGAGGACGAGGTCGCCGGGCCGCGATCTGATCTGCATGTTCTCATGCGGATCGTCGGGGGCAGGGGCGACGATACCGACTTCGCCGCCGTCCGTCATCAGCCGGGCCTGACTGACCTTCCCCTGAAGCCCCGGCAAATGCAGGTGCCGGAACGGCCAGGCGAAGACATGAACGTACAGGCGGTCGCCCTTGCGGGTCAGGCGGCAATCCTGTGCCGGCGGCAGGTCGGCGGCGGTGCAGCCCCGGATTGCCGGCGCGTGATGGTGCATCCACGTGGCGTAGGTCTCGAGCGCCTCGGTCGCCTGCGGATCGAATTCGCCGCGGGCGGTCGGCCCGACGTTCATCAGCAGGTTGCCCCCCTTGGACACGGTATCGGCGAGCAGACGGATCAGCTGTCCCGGGCTCTTGGCGGACCCCATGTCGCGGGCGTAGCCCCAGGGGCCCGACAGGGTATGGCAGGCCTCCCACGTCACCCGCGCGCCGTCACGCTCTGGCCATTCGGGGGGCGAGAGCTGTTCAGGCGTCACGACGTCGGGGGCCTCCTCGGGCAGCCCGAGGCGGTTGTTGACAATGATCCCGGGCGCCAGTCGCCGGACGAGGGCGAGCAGCGCCTCGCTGTTCCAGTCGTCCCGGCCCTTTCCAGTCAGGCCGTTCTCCGCCCGGTCGGGATAGGAGAAGTCGAACCAGATGATGTCGAGCGGACCGTATCCGGTGAGCAGTTCCTCGACCTGCGCGAACATGTAGCTGCGGTAGCGCTCCATGTCGCGCTCGGCGTTCAGCGCGATGGCGTCGGGATGGTTTCGCAGCGGGTGCACCGGGTCGATGGTGAAGTCGGGATGGTGCCAGTCGATTAGCGAGTAGTAGATGCCGACCCGCAGCCCCTCGGCCCGGAAGGCGTCGAGGATGTCGCGCAGGGCATCGCGCCCGAACGGAGTATTGGTTGCCTTGAAATCGGTGAAGGCGCTGTCCCAGAGGCAGAAGCCTTCGTGGTGCTTTGCGGTCACGACGACGTAGCGCATCCCCGCTGCCTTCGCCTTGCGGGCCCAGTCCGCCGGATCGAAGAGGTCGGGATCGAACTGGTCGAGGTAGGCGGCATAGTCCTCCGGCGGCGTCTGCTCGCGGGTCTGGACCCATTCGTGCCGGGCCGGGATCGCGTACAGCCCCCAATGAATGAAGAGGCCGAACCGTGCATCGGTGAACCACGCGGTGCGGGCCATCGCAGGTTGATCCGCGCTCATGGCCGCGGATCCAACAGGTCGCGGAGGCCGTCCCCGAGCAGGTTGAAGCCGAGCACCATGACCATCACGGCGAGGCCGGGAAAGAGGGATAGATACACGTTCACTCCTATGAAGTTGCGTCCCTCGCTCATCATCGCGCCCCATTCGGGCAGCGGTGGCTGCGCGCCAAGGCCGAGGAACGACAGGCTGGCCGCCGACAGCAGGACGGTGCCCGCCGTGAGCGTCGCCTGGACGATGATCGGCGCCAGCGCGTTGCGCAGCATCTGGTCGAACATGATGCGGAGGCGACCGGCGCCGAGCGCGCGGGCGGCCTCGACATATTCCATCTCTCGCAGGCCGAGCGCGATGTTGCGCGTCAGGCGGGCGTAGACGGGGATCGAGAAGACGGCGTTTGCGATCAGCAGGTTGATGAGGCTCGGGCCCAGGATCGACACGATCAGGATCGCGAGGACAACGGCGGGAAAGGCGAAGATCACGTCCATCGTCCACATGATGGCCGCGTCGACACGCCGGCCGGCGGTGCCGGAGATCAGCCCCAGCGGCACACCGATCAGGACGGCGAGCCCGGCGCAGACCACCGCCTCGAGCAGCGAGATACGCGCGCCGTAGATGACGCGGGTGAAGATGTCGCGCCCGAACTGGTCGGTGCCGAAGGGATGCGCCAGCGACGGGGGCTGAAGGCTCTGCATCAAGTCCTGCTGATAGGGCTCACCCGTGGTGATGAACGGCGCGAAGATCGCGGCGAAGACGATCAGTCCGATCAGCAGGGCGCCGATCAGCAGGTTCGGGCGACGCACCCACCAGCGCAACGTCAGGGCGGGGCGCGCAGGACGGGGACGGCTGGGCCGGGAAGAGGTCACGGTCATCAGCTGACCCTCACACGCGGGTTGATGAGCATGATGAGCAGGTCGGCGGCGAGGTTCACGATCACCACGCTTGCCACGGTCAGCAGCGTCACGCCCTGGATGACCGGGTAGTCCCGGTAGCGGACCGCGTCGACCAGCAGGCGCCCGATGCCGGGCCAGCTGAAGACCGTCTCCGCGACGACCGCGCCGGAGACCACGGCGCCGAAGTTCAGCCCGACGATCGTGACGATCGGGATCAGCGCGTTGCGCAGCGCGTGCTTCCTGTAGACCTTGCCCTCGTCGATGCCCTTGGCGCGGGCGGTGCGGATGTAGTCCTGCCCCAGAACCTCGATCATCGACGATCGCGTCATTCGCGCGATGATCGCTGCCGGCAGAAGGGCAAGCGTGACCGACGGCAGGATGTAATGCTGCCATGTCCCCATGCCCATCAGCGGCAGCCAGCCCAGCTTTACCGCGAACAGGTTCATCCCCATCAGTGCCAGCCAGAAGTTGGCGAGCGATGCCGCGAGGATGGCGAAAATCATCACGAGCTGGTCTGGCCATCGCCCTCGCGCGGCGGCCGACAGGATGCCCGCCGGGATCCCGACGAGAACGGCGATCATGTAGCTGACGAACGCCAGCTTGAGCGTGTTCGGGAAGCGGTCCGCGATCTCCTGCGTCACCGGCACCTTGGATCGCAGCGACATACCAAGGTCGCCCTGCAGGGCATTCACCAGGAAATAACCGTACTGGACGATCACCGGCTGGTTCAGGCCGAGACGCTCCCGGACCAGCACGAGCGCCGCCTCGGGTGCATCGGGGCCCGCCATGAGCCGCGCCGGATCACCGGGCAGGGCGCGCACCGCCATGAAGACGATGAACGACACGCCGAGCAGGATGAGCGGCAGCGCGAGGATCTTGCGGAAGAAATAGGCCTTCAACGGACATGCTCCAGTGTCCGGCCCGGCCGCGTCGCCTCAAGCGTGCGGCCGGGTGGAGTTGGGGAGGAGAGGATGCCGGCGCGGGCCGGCATCCGCTTTGGCTCACTCGGCGACGGACACGCCCTTGGCGACCAGAAGGCCGCCGGGACGGACCCAGACACCCTCGATGCCCGAACGCGTCGCGTAGAGGTCGACGGGCTTGTAGAGCAGCACGTGCGGGGCCTCTTCGTTGATGATGTTCTGCGCCTCGAGGTACAGTTCCATCCGCCGGTCGGTGTCGCTGATGCTCGCCGCCTCGTCGAGAACCTCGTCGAGCCGCTCGCTGTGATAGAAGCCGATATTGGCGTCGGTCGGCGTGAAGCTGTCGCTGTGGTAGAGCGCGCGCAGCTGCGTGTCCGCGTCCAGCGTCGCCGACGAGAAGGAGGCGATCACCATGTCGACGTCCTGCTCGGCCTTCTCTTCGGGCCCGGCGAACATCACGTCCGACATCACCCCGCTTTCAAGCCGCGTGATGTTGAGCTGGATACCCGCCGGTTCCCACATGCCCTGAAGGGCCTGCGCGATCTGGGTCTCCTGCTCCTGCACGAAGAGGTTCACCTCGACACCGTCGGGGTAGCCGGCCTCTTCCAGGAGCTGCCGGGCCATGTCGATGTCGTAAGTGTAGGGCTCGAGCGTGTCGTCGTAGCCGAACACCGCCTCGCCGAGCGGCGAGTTCGCGGGCGAGCCGTAGCCGAAGAGCAGCGCCTGAACGAGGGCTTCCCGGTCGGTGGCGTAGTTCACGGCCTGCCGGACTTCCATCGAATCGAACGGCTCGATCTGGGTGTTGAGCGCGGCCCAGAAGACCCGGCTCGACGCGTCGGAGTTCAGCTCGAACCCGTCGGCGGCCTCGATCTGCTGCGCGAAGGTCGGGGCAGGGGCGTTCACCACGTCCACTTCACCGGCCATCAGCGCCATGCTGGCGACCGAGGCTTCCGGCGTCCAGACCCAGCGAAGCTCGTCGACCTCGGGCGCGTCGCCCCAATAGCCGTCATAGGCCTGTTGAAGCACGAATTCGCCGCTTGACCATTCGACGAGTTCGAACGGACCGGTGCCACCGCCGCCGGTCTCGAGCGTGCCGGCTTCACCGGCTTCCGGGCTCACGATGGCGGCGTGCATCATTGCCATGAGCGCGGGGAACGCCGGGTACACGGTCTTCAGCGAGAATTCGGCTGTCATCGGATCGACAGCCGTGACGGAGTCGATGATCGGGCGGAAACGGCCACCGCTGGGCAGGCCGAGCGACTCGTCCAGAAGCCTCTCGAACGTGTAGACCACCGCGTCGGCGTCGAAGGGTGTGCCGTCGTGGAACGTGACACCCTCGCGCAGCGTGAAGGTCCAGGTCATGCCGTCTTCGCTGACGCTCCACTCGGTGGCGAGACCGGGCTGCTGCGTCAGGTCCTCGTCGAGCGCGACGAGGTTTTCGTACATCGCGTCGAGCACGCTCATGTTGTAGGTGCCGCCCATCGTTCCGGGCTCCATGCTCTGGGGCGCTTCCCCCTGCATGATTGTCACGGTCTGCGCCGCAGCCGGCACCGCCAAAGCGGTAGATGCCAGAAGCGCCGTAATCATTGCGACCGAGTTTCGGGTCTTGGTCATGGTGTGTCTCCCTGTCCGGAGTTGCTGTCGTAACGGCAAACTTATTACATTGTTTGTCTTAAGTACCCTTGTTTTACTTCAGAACCAAAAATATAAGTCAAGCCATTATGCTGTTGGACGGCCAATGTTGACCCTAACTGATCCACATCGTGCACTTCTCGGGGCAGTTCGTGCCTCCGGACCGCTCAGCCGGACCGAACTTGCGATCGCGACCGGCTACAGTCGGGCGGCCGTCACGACGATGACTCGCGAGATGCTGGAGAACGGCATCCTGAGAGAGGGTGAGACGGTCTATGGGCAGGGGCGCCCCTCCGTCCGGCTGGACCTCGATGCCGATGGCGCCTGCTTCGTGGGGCTTGCCCTGTTCGAGGATCCCATCCCGGCCGTGCTGATCGACCTTCAGGGCGCCGTGCGGGCCCGGGCCTCGATCCCGTGGACCAACGATACCGAACAGTTGGCCGACTCGATCGCCGGAATGTTGCCGCAGCTGGTCGCGGATGCCGGCGTTCCCGAGGACCGGGTGATCGGGATCGGCGCCGCCGTGCCGGGCTTCGTCGACGAATGCCAGGAGGTCTGCCTGCAGTCGAGCTTCATGGGCTGGCGCGACATCAACGTCGCCCGCCCCATCGCGGAGCGCACCGGCCTCGCCACTTTCATCGAGAACGACGCCAACGCCGTCGCCATCGGCGAGCGCCTGTTCGGCGCCGCGCGGGAACAGGACGATTTCGCGCTGGTCTCGCTCGGTGCGGGGATCGGTTGCGCGCTCGTCGTCGGCGGTCACCTGAGGCGCGGGCACTCGGGCGGAGCGGGCGAGATTTCGCACGCCACTTACGTGCTGGACGGGCCGCCCTGCCGGTGTGGCAAGCGCGGGTGCCTGACCACCATTTCCTCGGGACGCGCGGTGCTGAACGCGGCGCGCGAGCGGGGCCTCGACTGCTCCACCGCCGAAGAGGTGGAGGCGCTGGCCGAACGCGGCGACCATGCCGCGGTCGAGATCATCCACCGGGCGGGCAGCATCCTCGGCCTCGCCATTTCCAATCTGATCCAGACGACCGATCCCGCCGTCGTCATCGTCATCCTGCATTTCAGCGCGCTCGACGGGTTGATGCACCGGGTGACGCAGCACGCGGTCGAAACGAACCTCATGCCGCGCGTCGCCCCGCACGCGAAGCTGATCTTCGAAAAGGTCTCGCCCGAAATCTGGTGTCGCGGTGCGGCATCGGTGGCGACGGGGCGCGTCATGTTCCCCCGGGACCAGCGGTCCGGACAGCCTCGGGCAACCGTGGACGCATGAGCGGGCCGAGCTTGACCTGGGGTCTGATCGGAGCGTCGCGGATCGCCGCGCGGGCGATCGTCCCCGCCCTTCGCGCGGAGGGGCAGGTCATTACGTCCGTCGCCGCCGGCGACGCCACGCGGGCCACCGCCTTCGCTGAAGAGCACGCCATCGCCGGGACACATTCGGACTACGCGTCGCTCCTGGCCGGTCCGGGCATCGACGCCGTCTACATATCGCTCACCAACGAGCTGCATGCCGACTGGACCATCCGCGCCCTCCGGTCGGGCAAGCACGTCCTGTGCGAAAAGCCACTGGCCCTCGCCGAGCGCGACGCCGCCGCGATCGTCTCGGCCGAGTCCGCCTGTGGCCGGCGCGTGATGGAGGCGTTCTGCCATCTCTACCACCCGGCCGTCGTTGATCTTGCCGCCGCGATGGAGAGCGGTGCGCTGGGCGAGGTGCTCACGCTTCAGGGCGACCTGTCTTTCCCTCTCGAGGACGACGAAGACTTCCGCTGGTCGGCGGCGCGGGGTGGTGGCGCGGCGGCCGATCTCGGCTGCTACTTGCTCTGCCTGGCCAGCCTGCTGACCGGACATCCCGCGACGGAGATCAGCGTTGTGCGCCGGCCCCGGGGCGAGGTCGACGGTAGCGTGACGGCCCTGTTCCGGTCCGGTGACATCCATTGCACCATCACCGCAGGGCTGCTGTCGGGACCGCATCAGGGCCTGCGGGTTACCGGCACCGGCGCCATCGCCGAGCTGAACCAGCCGGTGACCACGCGCGGTCGGTCGGTCGAACTGAAGATCGGCGACGATGTGCGAACCTACCCCCCGCACGAGCCCTATCGGCACATGGTGCGCCACTTCGTCGACGCGATCACGCACGGCGCGCCGATCCTCTTCGACAGCGCGGCATCCCTTGCGCAGGCAAACGCCCTCGAACAGCTTCGCGGAAAGGCCATGACATGACCTCCGACCCGGTTCTCGCGGTCCGCAACCTGACAACCCGCTTCGATACGGAGCGCGGAGCGTTCCGGGCGGTCAGCGACGTCAGCCTCGAGATTCACCGGGGCGAGACACTGGCCGTGGTCGGCGAGTCCGGCTCCGGCAAGAGCGTGACCAGCCTCTCGGTGATGGGCCTGCTGCCGACGCCGCCGGCCACCATCGAAAGCGGCGCGATTACCTTCACCGGAGGCGACGGGCGGACACGCGACCTGCTGACCATCCCGAAGGAAGAGCTTCGCGCCCTGCGCGGCAACGATATCGCGATGATCTTCCAGGAGCCGATGACCTCCCTCAACCCGGTGTTCCGGGTGGGCGACCAGATCGCCGAGGCGATCATGCTGCATCAGAAGAAGTCGCGCCGCGACGCGATGCGCGCCGCCGTCGAGATGCTGCGCATCGTCGGCATCTCCGGTCCCGAGTCCCGCGTGAAGAACTTCCCGCACCAGATGTCGGGCGGCATGCGGCAGCGCGTAATGATCGCGCTGGCCCTCTCCTGCCGGCCGTCGCTGCTGATCGCGGACGAGCCGACGACCGCGCTCGACGTGACGATCCAGTCCCAGATCCTGCGGCTGATCGCGGACCTCAGGACCGAGATGGACACGGCGGTGATGTTCATTACCCACGACCTCGCCGTCGTGGCCGAGATCGCCGACCGGGTCTGCATCATGTATTGCGGTCGCGTGGTGGAGGAGGGCCCGGTGCGCGAGGTCTTCACGACGCCCCGCCATCCCTACACCAGGGCGCTCCTGGCAAGCCGGCCCGGCGCCATCGCCCGCAAGCGCGGCGAGCCGAAGCAACGGCTCTACGCGATCCCCGGCAAGGTGCCGAGCCCGCTGGACCCGCCGCCCGGCTGCGCCTTCGCGCCGCGCTGCCCGCATGCGACGGCAGCTTGCGACAGCGCGATGCCGCCGCTCGAGGCTGCCGGCACGGGGCGCGCCGTCCGCTGCATCCGCTGGAAGGAGGTCTCATGATCAATCCCCCGCTTCTCGACGTCAGGGACCTGACCGTCCGCTTTCCCGTTCATGGCGGCGTGCTCGGCCGCCAGACCGGGGCCGTGCACGCGGTCGAAAAGGTCAGCTTCAGTATCGGAGAGGGCGAGATCTTCGGCCTCGTCGGCGAGTCCGGCTCGGGCAAGACCACGGTTGCCCGGTCGATCCTGCGGCTGAACGAGCCGACCGACGGCCGGGTCGAGTTCCGTGGGCAGAACCTTCTCGACCTGCCGGACCAGGAGTTCCTGCGGTACCGTCGGCGCATCCAGATGATCTTCCAGGACCCGTTCGCCAGCCTGAACCCGCGCAAGACCGTCTCGGGCATCATCGGCGAGGCACTATCGATCCACAAGCTGGCCAAGGGCGAGGCGAAGCGGCAGCGGATTGCGGAGCTGCTCGACCTCGTCGGCCTGCCGTCGGACGCCGCATCGCGCTATCCGCACGAGTTCTCCGGCGGGCAGCGGCAGCGGATCGGCATCGCGCGGGCGCTGGCGGTCGATCCGACGCTGCTGGTGGCGGACGAGCCGATCTCCGCACTCGACGTGTCGATCCAGGCCCAGATCCTGAACCTGTTGCAGGACCTGCAGGAAAAGCTCGGCCTGACGATCCTGATCGTGGCGCATGACCTCTCGGTGGTTGAGCATTTCTGCGACCGCGTCGGCGTGATGTACCTCGGACGGATGATGGAAGTCGGTCGCGCCGACGACGTGTTCGAAGCGCCCGCCCATCCCTACACCCGCCAGCTGTCCGCCGCCGCGCCCCGCATCGATTTCACCCGCGACCGTGAGCAGGTCGTCGTCGAAGGCGAGATCCCGAGCGCGCTCTCTCCGCCGTCGGGCTGCGTGTTCAGGACGCGCTGCCAGCATGCCGTCGCGTCCTGCGCATCCCAGGTGCCGGAAATGTCGGCGGTCGACGCCGACGCAGGGCACGCCGCGGCCTGCCTGCGCCTGTCGGAGCTGTAGCGTCCCTTTCGGGTCCGGGAGGAATCGCGAGACTATTCGCACGCAATCTCCGTTCGTCTTGCGCCGCAGCGGTCCTACCTGAGACCGCGAGAGTGACCGGGATCGACGATTCGCCATCACGCGGCGGGTCGGGTCCCGGCATCACCAAGCAGACAAATGGAGAATTCGCAGTGGCAACCACCGGCAAGCAACTGTTCACGACGCTGGACGCAGACGGAACCCTGACCGTGGCGATCGAAGACGTCACCGTGCCCGATCCGTCCGGCAGTCAGGTGCTCGTGAAAATGGAGGCGGCGCCGATCAACCCCTCCGATCTCGCCATTCTGGCCGGCGCGGCCGATCTGGAAAATGCCAGCTATTCCCCGGGCAAATTCGTCGCGACGGTGCCGGAGCCCTACAACTCCGGCTCCAAAGCGCGTCACGGGCTGAAACTGCCTGCCGGCAACGAGGGCGCCGGCACTGTCGTCGCCACCGGTGACGATGATGCGGCGAAGGCTCTGATGGGCCAGCGGGTCGCCTGTGTCCCGGGCTATGCCTACAGCCAGTATTGCATCGTCGATGCCTCGACCTGCCTGCCGCTCGGCGATCACTCGGCCGAAGAGGGCGCCAGCGCCTTCGTCAACCCGATGACGGCGCTCGGGTTTGTCGAAAGTGCCCGGCGCGACGGTCAGGATGCGATCGTGCACACCGTCGGCGCGTCGAACCTCGGCCAGATGCTGACCCGCATCTGCAAGGAGGACGGCATCGCGCTCGTCAATATCGTCCGCAAGGACAGCCAGGCGGACCTGCTGGCCGAACTCGGCTCCACCCACGTCGTCAACTCTTCGGACGATGACTTCATGGACCAGCTTCGCACCGCGATCGATGAAACCGGCGCGTTCTACGGCTTCGATCCGATCGGCGGTGGCAGGATGGTCGATCAGGTGTTCCAGGCGATGGAGCAGGTCGCGGCAAGCCGGATGTCGGAATATTCCCGCTACGGCTCGAACGAGATGAAGCGGATGTTCATCTACGGGCGCCTCGACACCGGCATGACGATGCTTTCGCCGAGCTATGGCTTCGGCTGGTCCCTGTCGGGCTGGCTGCTGTTCCCGTTCCTCCAGTCGGCGGATCGCGAGACGGTCGAGCGGATGCGCAAGCGCGTGCTCGACAATCTCACGACGACCTTCGCCAGCCACTACAAGACGCGCGTCACTCTCGACGAGATGCTGACCAAGGATGCCATCACCGACTACCGCACGATGAAGACGGGCGAGAAATACCTCGTAACTCCGTGGTCCTGACGGGCTGAACGCGGGGCAGGGGGCGGGTTCGGGGCAGGTGTCCCGACCTTGCCCACTCCGCGAGCTTTCGCGCGCGATCCCTTGGACGGCAGCTGCTTCGCGCTCAAGCGAAAAATCGGGCAGCGCCCCGTTGTAATGTTATAACATAACAATTACTGATCTCCCGGTCGGTAGCGATGACGCGCGTCGCGCCGAGGAATTCGACTGAGGAGACAGAGAATGACACGCGAAATCAGCGCCTTGTTCGCGGGGGCCATGGTGTTGGCCGGACCGGCGCAGGCACAGGACGAGGCAGAGCTCTGGCGGCTGTTCGTGGCGGATCACGACAGCGGAAAGATCACTGCCCTGGACCTGACCGCGCCCGACAACCGGTGGGAGTTCGAGGTGGAAGGCGCCGCGCGTCTCTATCCGACGGCGACCGGGCGGGGCGTCGTCGCCGTTCAGTCGGACGACGATGCCGTCTCCTTCCTCGCCAGCGGGTTCAGCCTCGAGGCGCATGGCGATCACGCCGACATCGACGTCGGCGCGCCGTCTTTGATCGAGGGTGAGCTCACCGGACCGCGACCGTTCCACGTCGTCACGCACGGCGACAATACGGCGATCAACTTCGACCGGGGCGGCTATGCGACCTTCCATGAAGAGCACGACCTTCTCGAAGGGTCGCTCGAGGGCGAGACCTTCGAGCAGGCAACGGCGCATCACGGGTTCTCGGTTCCCTGGCAGGGGCGAGTGGTCAGCTCCGTGGCGTCCACCGACCCGGTAGAGGGGGACAACCTGCCCCCGCGCGTGGGGCTCCAGGTGTTCAGCGCCGATGGCGAACCGGTCGGTGAGATGCAGTCCTGCACGGATCTCCACGGCGAAGCCTTCTCGGGCGCCGTCATGCTGGCCGGCTGTGCCGAGGGGGTCGCGATGGTCTCGGCCGAGGGTGACGAGCTCGTCACCGGCATGTTGCCCTATCCCGGTGATCTGCCTGACGGCAGCACCGGCACGCTGCTCGGCTCGCGCTCGATGCAGGTCTTCCTTGGCAACTACGGCGACAGCGGCGTCGTGGTCATCGATCCAACGGCGGAGCCCTACTTCTCCTATGTCGAACTGCCGTACCGGCGTGTCGACTTCATCCTCGACCCGGCCCGGCCGCAGCACGGCTACATCCTGACCGAGGACGGGACCCTGCACCGGCTGAACATGCTCGACGCCACGATCGAGGACAGTGCGACCGTGAGCGCGCCCTACTCGATGGACGGCCACTGGCGTGATCCGCGCCCGCGGCTCGCGATGGCCGGCGACCGGATCGTGCTGACCGACCCGAACGAGGGGCTCGTCCGTGTGCTCGACGTCGAAACGCTCGAAGAGACGGCGACGATCCCCGTGGAGGGCGTGCCCTACAACGTGATCTCGGTCGGCGGCAGCGGCCTCGTCCACTGATCCGACCGAGCTGATCTCCTCCCGCGCCGCCACTCGGCGCGGGAGGTCCCGGATACATGTGCACGAGGTTCGGAGATGAGAGCGACCGACTGGGCTGCTCGAGGACATGATCGGACCCTGCGACCGGTGTCCGGCCAGTTCCCCCGGCGCATTGTCCCCGCCCGAGGGGCCGGCACCCACCGACGGCGCGATGATGCGCCATAACGCGCGGACGCTCGAAGAAGCTCTGGCCGACTGAGGCCTGTCGCGATACCGAGCAACGGGTTCCGGCACACCGCCGGGGGCCCGAAGCACGGGGGCGACGATGCGGACAACATTCCTGGCGTTCATCTCGATGACACTGGCCGGCAACATCTGGGCCCCGTCGCCCGCCGCTGCGCACCCCCATGTCTTCGTCGACGGCGGCATCGACCTGCAATTTGACGGCGAGGGGCGGTTGGCTGCGCTCGAGGTGACATGGCTCTACGACGAGTTCGAAACGCTCTACATGCTGTCCTCCTACGCGCTCGACCTGAATGACGCCGGCGAACTGGACGAGGCGGACCGCCTCGCGCTGGTGCGCGAACTCAGCATCTGGCCCGACGATTTCGACGGCTCCGCGCACCTGACGGTTGATGGCGAGGCGGTGCCGCTCGACTGGCCGGAGGGCGTCGATGCGACGCTCGAAGATGGCCGGTTGCAGAAGACCTTCACGCGCCAGCTGACCGAACCGCTGGACCTTCAGGGCGGATTGGCGGAAGTGGCCTTCTACGAATCCACCTATTTCTTCGCCTTCTCCATCACCATGCCGCCGCGCATGCTGGGCAATGCGCCGGATTGCAGGGCCGAGGTCGCCGCCTTCGATCCCGACGCGCACTCCGACCTGCAGGATACCCTGAGCACCCTCGGGCGGGAGGAGACGCCGACCATCCCCAACGTCGGCAAACTGTTCGCCGACCGGGTGCTGCTGACATGCGGGTGAGGCTGCTTCTGCTCATCGTGGTGGCCATCGTGCTGGCGGTGGCCCTGCGCGGCACGTTGCAGGATGTCGCGGAGTGGGCCGTGCTGATGCAGCGCGGCTTCCAGAACGAGATCGCGGGCGCCATCCGCGAATTGCGCGCCGGAGAGGCCGGCGCCTGGCTGGCGTTGCTCGCCGGGGCAGGGGCCTACGGGTTCGTCCACGCGGTCGGTCCGGGACACGGCAAGTATCTTGTGGGCGGTGTCGGGCTTGGCTCGGACGTCGGCGCGGCACGGCTGCTGGCGATCGCGCTGGTCTCCTCGCTGGCGCAGGCGCTATGGGCGATCCTGCTGGTCTACGGGGGCTTCGCGCTCCTGCAGGTGTCGGCGCAGCGGCTCACGTCACTGACCGAGGACTATCTCGCGCCGGCGAGCTACCTCGCCATTGCCGCGATCGGCCTGGTGCTCGTCGGTCGTGGCCTGCTGGCGCTTCGCTCCGGCGCTGTGGCGACCAGGCACGGTCACCACCATCACGACCACGACCACGACGCCCACTGCGGCCATTCCCACGGCCCGAGCCCGGAGGACGTGGCCGGGCTGCGTTCCCTCCGGGACATGCTGATCCTCGTTGTCAGCATCGCGATCCGGCCCTGCACGGGTGCGATCTTCCTTCTCGTCATCGCATGGCAGATGGACATCCGCCTCGCCGGTGCCATCGCCGTGCTGGTCATGGGGTTGGGCACCAGCCTGTTGACCAGCCTCGTCGCGGTCTCCAGCGTGGTGGCCCGGGGCCTGGCTTTCGCGAGCCAGGGCGCGGAACGTCTCGGGGCGCTCTCCTCGTCCCTGCAGGTATTCGGCGGCATCCTGATCGTCTGGCTGAGCGCAACCATGCTGTTCTATTCGCTCGCCTGACCGGCTGCCTCGCCAAGCGTGGGCGCGTCTGGCCCGGCATTCCGAACATCGGTGACCCGGGCGAGGTCGTCGCCCGGGCCGAGGCGCGATCACATCACGCTGCGAATGGTCTCGACGGCAGAGTCGGTCGGTTCCTGGTAGGCGATGGGCTCAACCAGCCGACCGTTCTCATCGAACAGCAGGACCATCGCCGAATGATCCATCGTGTAGCCGCCGTCATCGAGCGGGATCTTCGCGGCGTAGATCCGGAAGGCGCGGATGGCTTCCGCGATCTGCTCTTCGCTGCCGGTCACGCCGGAGACACCGGGCACCCAGGACACGTAGTTGCCGAGAACCTCGGCCGTGTCCCGCTCCGGGTCGACGGTGACGAAGAAGACCCGGATCTGGTCGCCGGTCTCCGCCAGTTCCTGCTGCCAGAGGTCGATGTCGGACAGAGTTGTCGGGCAGACTTCCGGACAGTGGGTGAAGCCGAAGAAGATCGCGGTCGGCTCACCAAGCAGAGACTCTTCGGTGAAAGGTTGACCATCCGTCGTCACCAGCTCGTAGTCCCCATGGCCGAGAGTATCGCTGACGCTCTCGTCGAGCCGGGGCAGCACGAAGGCGAACATCCCGACCCCGACGAGCGCGATGACCACGAGCCCCCACAGGACCATCTGTATCGATGTAAGGCGCGGCATCTCAGTTCTCGCCGCCCGAGTGGTCCATCGCGCCGTGGTCCATCGCGCCGTGATCCATGCCCTCCGCATTGCGGGCGGCGACCGGGAAGGTGAGCGTGACCTCTCCGGCGTTCTCGAATTCCAGCGTGACCTCGTGGTTCTCGCCTTCGACGAGCGGTGCGCCGAGTTCCATGAACATCACGTGGTAGCCACCCGGCTCCAGAACGACGGTCTCACCGGCAGGGATCGGAAGACCGTCGGCAAGCTCGCGCATCCGCATCACGTCACCCTCCATCGCCATCTCGTGGATCTCGACGCGACCAGCGAAGGGAGCGGAGCCGGCAATCAGCGTATCGTCCGTGTCGCCAGGGTTGGTGATCGTGACATAACCGCCGCCGACCGGCTGGTTCGGCAGGGACGCACGCGTGAAGGCGCCCGACAGCGTCAGCTCGCCGATGGTAACGTCGGCGGATGCGACATCCCCGTGCGCACCGTGGTTGTGGCTGTGGCCGTGGTCGTCTCCGCCGCCCGCGGCCACCACCGTCAGCGACGGTGCCGGGTTGGGCACGCCGCTTTCACCTGAGGTATCGGTCCAGTCGGCAGTGCCGTCGGCGCAGATTTGCGTGGTCGGGAAGTAGAGTACCGTGCCGGGCTCGATGTCCGCACCGATCGAGCCGCGAAAGACGAACTCGTCGTACCAGCCATCCTCGAGATTGCCGTCTGACCACGTGATGGTCCGGACCCCCTCCGTCATCTCGGTGCCGTGGTTCATGTAGGGCGTCTCATAAGTGCCGGTCTCGGTCTCGAGCATCCAGTCAGCCTTCGGCATGGGCTTGGCGTTGTAGAAGCCTTCGGGGAGATCGACGCTGACAGTATGCGTGGCTTGGCCGTCGCAGCCATGAGGCACACGCAGGACGGCGCGGTACGTCGATCCCGCCGGGGCTTCGCCGACTTCGAGCGTCGAATGGGCCGAGGCCGGGGCGGCCATGGTGAACGCGGCCGCTGCCATGCAGGCCGAAAGTGTAAGGTTTTTCATAAGATTATCCTGATAGTTCGCAGCGACTCGCACACACCTTCCGTGCGTCCTGTGAGGCTGCCGACAAGAGAGTGTCCCGCGCCGGTTCCGGCACAGGTCGGATCAGGAAAAGTCTGGAGGGCCCCGGGCCTGGGGGCCAAGGACGTCGGCAAGCAACACCGCCGCAGCGGGAAGCTGCAGGGGGTCGAGGCGACCGTCGATGGCGACGAAAGTCAGCGAAGCATTCTCACCCGCGATCGCCAGCGGCCCGCTGTGAACCGCCCAGTCGCACGGTCCGGAGCTGCCGCTGTCGTGGCCGGGCTCCACCTCATCGACGGGTTGGATCTCACCGTCGGCCTTGCGGACGGCGAGGATCGGACCGTCACCGGTACAGATCGTGATGTAGACCGAACCGTCCGCGGCGACCGCGGGCATCGTGCCCGGCGGCAGAAGCGCGATGAGCAGCAACGGCAGACAGACGAGCAGACGCAGCAGACCCCGGGCAAAACCGGGCCGCTTCCGCGCTGATGTCTCGTGTTTGTGCACGTGTCCGAACTCCTCGCGTCAAGCTGTAGCCGCGTGAATCGGGAAGACCAAGCGCCGCGTGATGCGGCGCATCGCCTCGTGCCGAGTTCCGGAGTTACCTCAACCAAGCCACGGAATTCATTCGGAATCCTCGGACAATTCCCGGCAATCCCGATCGGCCATTGACACTGGGCGCAATCGCTTCATGCTCTGCGGTGCAACCAGGGGTGCTCCGATCGGGGCTGAGATGCGCGGGACCGCGCGAACCCTCCATAGCTGATCCGGGTAATACCGGCGGAGCGAGGTCATCATGTTCATCGGCGCGCAGGTGTCGCTATATCCCATGACGTCCGGATTCGTGGATGTCATCACGTCGAGCCTCGGGGCGCTCGATCCCTACAGGTCGGATCTCAGGATCGAGACGGATGACGTCTCGACCCTGATGGTCGGTGCGCCGGCACCACTGATCGACGGCATGCGCGATCTCTTTGCCGCGGCCGCGCGGCAGCCGGAGCACGTGACGATGCACGTCACGCTGTCGCGCGGCTGTCCGGGCGAGCCCGATGATCCCTCCTGCCGCTGCGACGTCCTGACGGAGGCCCAGAGCCTCCCGCTGGACGAGCGGATCGCCCGCGCAAGGCAGGCCGTCGCCGACGCGCCGGTCCTCGGCGTCGGGATCGACCTGCAGTTTTCGCTCTACGTGCTCGGGCAGGATCGGCACATGGACGAGATCTACGGCTGTATCGAGTTCCTGAAGGACTCCGGCACGTTCTTCCGATCGAAGAACTTCTGCACACGACTTCGCGGCGACGCCGGCGCGACGTTCGAGGCGGTGCGGCAGGCGTTCCTCCGCTTCGGCCCCGCCGAAGGGCACGTGACGATCGACCTGACCGCGTCGGCCAACAGCCCGAGCCTGTCCTGAGGCGCTCCCCGAGCTGCCCCGAGCCAATGCGCATCCTGAGCTATTCATACCCCACGGCGCTCCTCGCGCTTGCCCTGCTCCTTGGATGGGAGGGGTACTGCCGCCTTGCCGGGGTCGAGCCGATGATCCTGCCATCGCCTAGCGGTATCGCCCACGTGCTCTGGCTGGAGCGCGCGGCGATCGCGCCCCACGTTCTTGCGACGCTCGGTGTCGCGACCCTCGGCTTCACCCTCTCGGTCGGGTTCGCCTTTGCGACGTCGGTCGTGCTGCACTTCGTCCCGTGGGTGCGGAGAGGGCTCATGCCCCTCTTCGTTGCCAGCCAGACGATTCCGATCGTCGCCCTCGCGCCGCTGATGATCCTCTGGTTCGGCTTCGGCCTGCTGCCCAAGGTGCTGCTGGTGATACTCGTCACGTTCTTCCCGATGCTGGTCAGCCTGCTGTCGGGCTACGCCGCGGTGCCGCAGGCCTATCTCGACCTGCTCCGGTCGATGGATGCAGGCCGCGTCGCGATCTTCCGCCGGGCCACGCTGCCCGCCGCACGGGGCGCGTTCCTCGCTGGGCTCCGGATTTCGGCGACCTATGCCATCGTGGCGACGATCTTCGCCGAATACGCCGGCGCGCGACGTGGGCTGGGGATCTACATCCTCGCCGCGAAGAACAACTTCCGCGCCGACCTCGTGCTGGCCGCCGTGGTCGTATCGGCCGCGCTGACCCTTCTCCTGCTCGGCCTGCTGCAACTGGCCGACCGGGTGACGGGGCGACGATTCAGGGGACCCGCCGATGCTGCGGGTTGACGGTCTGACCATACGGTCCGGCGACCAGTCGGTCGTCAGCGACGTCTCCTTCGAGGTGGCGGAGGAGCGGCTCACCTGCCTGATCGGACCGTCGGGATGCGGCAAGACATCGGTCGTCAAATGGTTGGCGGGGGTTCTGGCGCCCACGCTCGCCGCCGAGGGGCAGGCGACGCTCGACGGCGCGCCGGTGAGGCCGCCCGACCGGGCCATCGCCTACCAGCCGCAGCAGGATGCGTTGCTGCCCTGGCTCACCATCGCCGAGAACGCCGCGCTGGGCCTTTCGGTCAGGGGCATGCCCCGCACCGAGGCACGCAGGACGATCATGCCGCTGCTCGCGTCATTCGGGCTCGACGGGACCGAGGACGCCTTTCCGGCTGCCCTGTCCGGCGGGATGCGGCAGCGCGCGGCCTTCCTGCGCACCATCGTTCAGGAAAGCCGCTTCGTCCTGCTCGACGAGCCGTTCTCTGCGCTCGATGCCGTCACGCGCCTGACCATGCAGGACTGGCTCGCCGCCCGTCTCGTCGAGCGGCCGAGGGGGATCCTCATGGTGACCCACGACCTGCACGAGGCGACGCAGATGGCCGACCGGATCCTCGTCATGGGCGCAAGGCCCGGCCGGATCACCGCCGACATCCCGATCGACACCCCTCGCGGGAAACGGACCGAAGCCGCGCTGGCCGAGATCCGGACCTCGCTCAGAACCAGACTGCTGGAGGAGACCACATGAGATACGCGACCCTTTTCGCCACCTGCCTGACCCTGCCGACGGCGATCGCCGCGCAGGACCTTCATGACGTGTCCATCGCGCTCGACTGGACGCTGAACTCGAACCACGTCGGCCTGATCGTCGCCGAAGAGCGCGGCCTCTACGACGACGCGGGCCTCGACGTGGAAATCCTGCCCTATTCCGACACCGCGTCGAGCGCGCTGCTCGCCTCGGGCGCGGCGGACTTCGCCTACATGACCTCACTCGGCTTCATGACCGCCCGTGCCACCGGGGCCGACATCACCGCGCTCTGGGTGACGATGCAGCACGAGACCGGGCGGCTCGTCTACCAGAGCGACAACGCGGAGATCGCACGCCCCGCCGACCTCGAAGGAAAGACCTACGCAGGGTTCGGCAGCGCGTGGGAGGATGCGCTGATCTCCACGATGATCGAGACCGACGGCGGCACGCCCGACTATGACACCGTCACGCTCGGCACCGGCGCCTACGAGGCGCTCGCCACGGGGCGCGTCGACTTCACGCTCGAAGTGGCCACGTGGGAGGGCGTGAACAGCGAACTGCTCGGGCGCGAGCAATCGTCCTTCGCCTACGCCGACTACGGCATCCCGGACCAGCAGAACGGCTACATCGGCTCGCGCACCGATTACCTCGCCGAAAACCCGGACGTCGTGGCGCGGTTCCTGTCCGCGACGCAGGACGGTTACGAATGGGCGGCAGATCATCCCGAAGAGGCCGCGGATATCCTGATCGGCGCGGGTGACTTCCCGAACGCGGAGCTCGTCCGCGGCTCGATGCAGGCGATCGTCGAGGGCGGCTACCTCGATGCCGCAGACCAACCGGTCGGAGGGATCGATGGCGACCGCCTCGCGGCGATGGCGCGGTTCCTGTTCGACAGCGGCGTGCTGACGGGACCGGGCGGCGAGACGCTCGAATGGCCCGGCGATGTGTCGGACTGGTACGACCAGGGCTGGATGGACGAATGATCCTGAATGCCGTCGTCTTCGGTTTCGGCAGCCACGAGGCGGCATGGCGCCTTCCGGGCATGAGCCCGACGGCGCCACTCGAGCTGTCGCACTGGATCGATTGTGCACGGCAGGCCGAGGACGCCGGCTTCGACGGCCTGTTCCTCGGTGACATCCTCTGCCTGCAGGACCGGCCCCAGGACCACCCATCGGAGGCGCTCGATCCGTTCATGGTGTTGGCGGCGGTGTCGGGTGTGACCCGCCGGCTGAAGTTGATCGGCACGGCGTCGACCAGCTTCAACCACCCCTGGCACCTCGCGCGGCGCATCCTGTCGTTGCAGCACCTGACGGAAGGCCGGGCGGGCTGGAATATCGTGACGTCCTCCTATCCGCAGGAGGCCGCGAACTTCGGCTGGCCGGACATGCCGGGCACGGAAGACCGCTACGCTCTAGCCGAAGAGGTCGTGCAGGCGGTGCGCGCGCTGTGGTCCGGATGGGACGGTGTCGCGCGGATCGCGAACCAGACAAGTGGACATTGGCTGGATACACCGCCGCCGCTCGTCGAGGCCGAAGGGCGGTTCGGCACCATTCGGGGCAACGTCAACCTGTCGCCCGAGCCTTGGGGCCTGCCGCTGCTTGCCCAGGCCGGATCCTCGGCCCGGGGGCTCGAATTCGCCGCGCGCCATGCCGACCAGATCTTCACCGTGCAATCCGACATGGATGAAGCTGTCGCCTTCCGGACCCGTGCGAGATCGCTGGTGGCGCAGGCCGGGCGCGATCCCGACAGCGTCGCAATCCTGCCGGGCGTCGTCCCGTTCGTCGCCGACACCGAGGAGGAGGCCGAGGCCGCACTCGCATCGCTCACGCGCCACGTAAGCCTCGCCCACGCCATCCCGAAGCTCGAACGGTTTCTCGGGTTGTCGCTGTCGGATCTCGACCTCGACGCGGCAGTGCCATTTACCCCTGCAGATCTGTCGGACAACCGCTTCAGCAACTCGCGCGCTGGCATCCTGCTCATGGAGGCGAACCGCAACGACCTCACACTCCGCCAGATGCTGGCGCGGTTCGCCGCCGGGCGCGGTCATCTGTTGCTGGTCGGCACCGGGGATCACATCGCCCGCACCATGCGGCAGTGGATCGCCGCCGGTGCGGCGGACGGGTTCAACGTAATGCCACCCGTTTTGCCGTCCGGCATAGGGGCTGTGGGGGAAGTTCTTGAACTGGTCCGGGCACCTGACCGCACTCGACGGTGAACGCCCGGAGAAAGCGTCCGGGCGGGGCGGCTGGTGGCGGATGTCAGTGTTTTGGAGGTCCGAATTGGTCCCGATGACCGCGTGCGCCTTTGCGTAGAGCAGGGGCTCGACCAATGAGATCAGACGCCGGAATTTTGGTAGGCCCGGAGGGACTCGAACCCCCAACCTAAGCGTTATGAGCGCTCTGCTCTAACCATTGAGCTACAGGCCCGACCACGTATTCCGTAGCAGAGCCGCGATCACGGTCAAGGCTGCGGCGTCTCGATGGGGGAGGTCATCATCACCTGTTCGAGAAAGGCCAGCATCTCGGCCTCTTCGTCGGTGAGCGTGTCGGGATTGCCATCCATCTCGACCAGCGCGCGGATATCGACCGGTTCGTTCGGGTCGTAGTCCGTCGGCGGATCGACCCAGAGGCCGTCCATCGCAACCGGCGCTGCTCCGACCGGCGTCAGCACTTCATCCGCCGCGAGGGCAGGGGCAGCGATGGCGGTCAGGAAGAGAATCGATGCGATGCGTTTCATGGTGTCCCCACTTTCGCACACCCAACACCATGAATTCGGCAGAAGTTCCTCAGGGCTCGTCAATTCCGCGTGCTGTCATGTCCGTGTCACACCTCCCGGGGTGGTCGGGGCGCGTTGCCAGCGGCGCGGTGATCGGGTATCGCGCGCGCAGCGATTGCGGGGAGTGCGCCATGACCGAACGGAACGGCCTGAGCTATGCCGAGGCTGGCGTCGACATCGATGCCGGGAACGCGCTTGTCGAGCGGATCAAGCCGGCGGCGAAAGCCACCGAACGGCCTGGAACGATGGCCGGGCTCGGCGGTTTCGGCGCGCTGTTCGACCTCAAGGCGGCAGGCTATTCCGACCCGATCCTCGTCGCGGCAACCGACGGAGTGGGCACCAAGCTCCGGATCGCCATCGACACCGGGATCACCGGTGGCGTGGGCATCGACCTCGTCGCGATGTGCGTCAACGATCTCGTCTGTCAGGGCGCTGAGCCTCTGTTCTTCCTTGATTATTTCGCCACTGGCAAACTCTCGGTCGACGATGCGGCCAAGGTCGTCGAGGGAATCGCCGCCGGTTGCCGCACGGCCGGTGCCGCGCTGATCGGGGGAGAGACCGCGGAGATGCCGGGCATGTATCCGGCCGGCGACTTCGACCTGGCCGGCTTCGCGGTCGGCGCGATGGAGCGTGGCTCCGACCTTCCCGCCGGCGTGGCGGAGGGCGACGTCCTGCTCGGCCTCGCCTCGGACGGCGTGCATTCCAACGGCTATTCACTGGTGCGGCGCGTGGCGGAGATGGCCGGCCTCGGCTGGACCGACGCGGCGCCCTTTGCGGATGATACGCTGGGCGAGGCGCTGCTTGCGCCGACGCGCATCTATGTCCGCCCCGTGCTCGATGCCGTGCGCGCGGGCGGAGTTCATGCGCTCGCCCACATCACGGGCGGCGGCCTGACGGAGAACCTGCCGCGCGTGCTGCCCGAGGGGCTCGGCGCGTCTATCGACCTGAACAGCTGGAGCCTGCCGCCGGTCTTCCGCTGGCTGGCCGAAACGGGCGGCCTGGCCGAGAGCGAACTGCTCAAGACCTTCAACGCCGGGATCGGCATGGTCGCCGTGGTCTCCGCCGACCGGGCAGAGGACATCGCCGCGCAGCTCACCGCGTCGGGCGAGACGGTCTTCACCATCGGCCGCATCGCCGCCGGCGAGGGCGTCACCTACGAGGGCAGCCTGCTGTGAAGAGGCGCGTCGCGATCCTCGTCTCGGGCGGGGGGTCGAACATGGAGGCGCTGCTCGCCTCGATGGAGGGGGACCACCCGGGCGAGGCGGCGCTGGTTCTGTCGAACAACCCGGACGCTGGCGGCCTGCGTCGCGCGGCGGCGCGCGGTGTCCCGACAATAGCAATCGACCACCGGCCTTTCGGCAAGGATCGCAAGGCGTTCGAGGATGTTCTTCACGCAACGCTCGAAGATCATCGCATCGACATCGTCTGTCTCGCCGGCTTCATGCGAGTGCTCGGCAGCTCCTTCGTGGAGCGCTGGCGCGACCGGATGCTGAACATCCACCCCTCGTTGCTGCCGAAATACACCGGCCTCCATACGCACGAGCGGGCGATCGCGGCAGGGGACGAGGTACACGGTTGTTCGGTACATGTCGTCATTCCGGAACTGGACGCGGGCCCGGTCCTCGGACAGGCGTCGCTTTCCATACAGTCGACCGATACGCCGGACAGTCTCGCCGCGCGGGTGCTGGTCCTGGAACACAAGCTCTATCCGCTCGTGTTGCGCCGCTTCCTCGATGGCAAGACGGACCGCGTCGACCTGTAACCGGGGCGGCCCTTTCAATCCGCCCGAGCCTGTCATAAGAGCAAAGTCTGACATTCGCCGCAGGTGAACATGAAGACGATCACGACGACCGACGACCTCGCCGCCTTCTGCACGGAGGCTGCCAAGCACCCTTACGTGACCGTCGACACGGAATTCCTGCGTGAGCGGACCTATTATCCCCACCTCTGCCTGATCCAGCTCGCCTATCCGGGCGAGGGGGATGAGAACGCGGTGCTCGTCGATCCGATCGCGGGCGACAGCATGGACCTGGCGCCGCTCTACGCGCTCTTTGCCGATCATGGCGTGGTCAAGGTCTTCCACGCCGCGCGGCAGGACCTCGAAATCTTCTTCAACGACGGTAAGATGATCCCGGACCCGCTGTTCGACACGCAAGTCGCGGCGATGGTCTGCGGCTTCGGCGAGCAGGTCGGTTACGAGACACTCGTCCGAAAGATCGCGCGTGAGTCGCTCGATAAATCGTCGCGCTTCACCGACTGGTCGCGCCGCCCGTTGTCGGACGCGCAGAAACGCTATGCGCTGGCCGACGTGACGCACCTGCGGGTGATCTACGAGCACCTGAAGGCACAACTCGACAAGTCCGGCCGCAACAAGTGGCTGACCGAGGAGATGGCCGTCCTGAAGGACCCGGCCACCTACCACGTCGTGCCGGAGGAAGCGTGGCAGCGGGTGAAGACCCGCACCCAGTCCGCCCGGTTCCTGTCGATCGTCAAGGAACTCGCCCGCTTCCGCGAGGCGCACGCCCAGTCCCGCAACATCCCCCGCAGCAGGGTGTTCAAGGACGACGCGCTGGTCGAGCTCGCCTCGACCAAGCCGCAGTCGATCGCCGACCTCGGCCGTTCACGCCTGCTGCTGCGCGAAGCCCGCAAGGGCGAGATCGCCGACGGGATCCTCGCCGCCATCAAGGCTGGTCAGGAGGCCGACCCCGAGGACATGCCGCGCCCCGACAAGTCGCGCGACCGGCTCGTGGTGAACCCCGCGCTCGCCGACCTGCTGCGCGTCCTGCTCAAGGCCAAGGCCGAGCAGGAGGGCGTCGCCCAGAAGCTGATCGCGACGTCGTCCGAACTGGACGAGATCGCGGGCGGGATGCGCGACGTGCAAGCGCTGCGCGGGTGGCGCAAGCAGGTGTTCGGCGATGATGCGCTGCGGCTCTGCGAGGGGACGATCGGCCTCGCCGCCCGCAAGAACGACGTGGTGATCGTCGAACTCTGACCTTTAGCGGCTGGTGACGCGGGCATTTCCGGCAGCGACGACGCGGATCGCGCTGACCCCGGCGAGGTCCCGCGCGCTGAGATCCCGCGCGACCGTCACCCGTCGCGTCTGCGGCGTACCCGGCTGTTGCGGGGCAGGGGCCGGGGACGCCCGGAACGCGTAAACCAGCGTGCCACCCTCGTAGCCTTCCTCGGTCAGCTGGACGTTGTAGTAGCCGTCCGCCCGGGTCATCCCCGTCGCCCGGACAAGCGCGCCATAGGCCGTCCGCTCGACCTCAAGCTCCGTCACTTCCAGCACCAGAGGGCGGGGATCGGCGTAGGCCACCGGAGCCTGCGCGATCAGCGGCTGGCGCTGCCGCACGATCGGGTCGCTTCGCACCACCGTCGAGCTACCGAACCAGTTCATCGGGTTCAGGTTGCTCTGCGCGATGCGGGCACATCCGGTCACGGTCAGGGCGAGGCAGATCAACAGAAAGATACGGCGCATTGGGGCTTTGCCTGGTCGTTTCACGTGGGACCATCGGTAGCCGAGAACCGTCCTCGGGGGAAGCATCCACTGGACGACGCCGCCTGCCTTGCATAAGTGGCGCAACACCGGCAGCGGGAGCATCACATGGCACAGGCGGCATTCGAAGAGATTGCGGAGACGTTCGAGTTCCTCGACGACTGGGAAGAGCGCTATCGCCATGTGATCGAGCTCGGCAAGGACATGGACCCGCTCGAAGACGCGCTGAAGGTCCCGGCCACCAAGGTCGAGGGCTGCGCAAGCCAGGTCTGGCTCGTCCCGATGATCGACGGCACCGGGCCCGACGCGACCTTCCACTTCCGCGGCGAGAGCGACGCGATGATCGTGCGCGGCCTGATCGCCGTGCTGCACGCGCTCTATGACGGACTGTCGGTATCCGAGGTTGGCGAGGTCGACGCCCGCGCCGAATTCGAACGGCTGGGGCTTAACGATCACCTGTCCGCGCAGCGCTCCAACGGATTGCGCGCGATGGTGGAGCGGATCGGCAAGCTCGCCCACGCCGCGAAGTCCGCCGGCTAGACCGCCACGCGCTCCAGCGCCTCGGCCAGCTCTCCGTAGCCCGTGCGGCGCCGCTCGAAGGCGAGGCCCAGCCTTTGCGCCGCTTCTTCCGCCTTCGCCGTCAGCGCAGCATCGTCGGACTGGGCGAGGTAGACCAGCCGGTCGTAATTGCCGAAATACATGTCCCGCAGCTCAGGATGCCGGTCGAGGCCGAGCGGCCGCCAGACGAAGGCGTCGAACTGCCGGGCGAGGAAGTCGGTGAGGTAGAAGGCCGTGATCTCGTCCCGCGCCACGAACGCGTCGGTTCCTTCGAAGAAGGCATAGCAATGGGGGGAGGCGATCATCTCCGCCCCGGTCCGGTCGCAGACGGCCTGCAACGCGCCGCCCGTCCCGCAATCTCCATAGGCCACGAGGATGCGGTCATAGCTGCCGTCGGCCTTCGTGATTTCGGCCTCCACCGCCGGCGCGATCCGGTCGGGTGAATTGTGCAGGATCGCAGGCAGGCATTGCAGGACGAGGTGATCCCAGCCGTTCAGCCGCTTCAGCTCCAGAATCTCGCGGGCCAGCGCCCCGCAGGCGAGCACAAGGACACGGCCCGCGCCCTCTGCGGGCAGGCCGTGTCGTGTCAGCGTGTCATCGCTCGGCAGCATGGCCACTCAGGCCCGCGCCACACCCTGGTTGTGCTTGCGCGCGACGAAATCCTTCGCCGTCTGCACCGCCACGGCCGCGTCACGACAATAGGCGTCGGCGCCGATGGCCTTGCCGAATTCCTCGTTCAGGGGGGCGCCGCCGACCAGCACGATATAGTCGTCGCGGATGCCCTGTTCCTTCATCGTGTCGATCACGACCTTCATGTAGGGCATCGTGGTCGTCAGCAGGGCCGACATGCCGAGGATATCGGGCTGCTCGGTCTCCAGCGCTTCGAGGTATTTCTCGACCGCGTTGTTGATGCCGAGGTCGACGACTTCGAACCCGGCGCCTTCCATCATCATCGAGACGAGGTTCTTGCCGATGTCGTGGATGTCGCCCTTCACGGTGCCGATCACCATCTTGCCGACGCGGGGCGCGCCCGTTTCCGCCAGCAGCGGCTTCAGGATGAACATGCCCCCCTTCATCGCGTTCGCGGCGAGCAGGACCTCGGGCACGAAGAGGATACCGTCCCGGAAGTCGTTTCCGACGATCGTCATGCCGCCGACCAGCGCTTCGGTCAGGACCCGATAGGGCGCCCATCCGCGCTCGAGCAGGATGTTCACGCCTTCCTCGATCTCTTCCCTGAGACCGTCGTAGAGATCGTCGAACATCTGCGCGACAAGCTCTTCGTCATCAAGTTCAGAGAGAATGATCTCGTCGTCTTCATCGGCCATGTCTGGACCTCCCGAGGGGCTTTATCCCGGCTTCGCATGACGTCGGGAAAGTCACTATGCGGTTTCCGACATGCGCTGCGTTGGTAGCGACCTGTCGATCATCTGTCCGGTTCGGGCGTGCGGCAATCGCCAATTGACTTGTTCATGTTTCGTTCTCATCTTCTGTCTTATGTCCGCCAACGATCCCATCCCCGAGTCGCGCCGCCGCGGCCGTGCGTCCGTCAGCAACGCCACCAACCGGTTCGAGCGGTTCGTGGCCGAAGCGGTCGATGACGGCTGGGGCCGGGACGAAGAATTGCCGCCGCTGCGCACCGAGGTGTCGGTCGAGCGGCCACGGCGTGCGATCACGCGGAACACCTCACCCGATGTCCACTTCGACCGCTCACTCAACCCCTACCGGGGGTGCGAGCATGGCTGCATCTATTGCTTCGCCCGGCCGAGCCATGCGTACCTCGGCCTGTCGCCGGGCCTCGACTTCGAAACGCGCCTCGTCGCGCGCCCGGGCATCGCGGAGGTGCTGGCCCGAGAGCTGTCGAAGCCCGGCTACACGCCCGCGCCGCTCGCCATCGGGACCAACACCGACGCCTACCAGCCGGTCGAGAAGCAGCGCGGCGTGATGCGCAAGGTGCTCGAGGTACTGCTGGAGTTCCGCCACCCGGTGACGATCGTCACCAAGGGCACGCTTATCGAGCGGGACATCGACCTGCTGCGTGAAATGGCGGCGGAGGGGCTCGCCAGCGTCGGCATTTCGGTGACGACCCTCGACCCGGCGATCGCCCGCGCGATGGAGCCACGAGTCCCGTCGCCAGCCCGTCGGTTGGCGTCGATCGAGCGGCTCTCTACGGCGGGTGTTCCGGTGCGCGTGATGGCCTCTCCAGTGGTGCCGGCGCTCACCGACCACGAGTTGGAGAAGATCATCGAAGCCGGGGCCGCGGCCGGCGCCGTCGCGGCCTCCGCCATCGTCCTGCGCCTGCCGCGCGAGGTCGCCGGCCTGTTCCGCGAGTGGGTGGAAGAGGCGTTTCCCGACCGCGCGACCCGGATCATGGGCCGGGTGAGAGAGCTGCATGGCGGTCGCGACTACGATCCCGAGTTCGGCAAGCGGATGCGGGGGCAGGGGCCATGGGCGGACCTTCTGCGCGCGCGGTTCCTGACCGCAATCCGCCGCCACGGATTGTCCGAGACCCTGCCGAACCTGCGTAACGACCTGTTTCGGGTGCCACCCCGTCCGGGGGATCAGTTGTCGCTGTTCTGACCCTCAGGGCCGGCCCGGCGTGTTGAGGTAGGGGCTGCGCCTCAGGCGATGACACCTGAGGCATGGATCAGGATCAGTTGATTGCGCAAGATCTGCTGCGGCGGTCGCGGCCAAGGCGCCGTTCACGGCATGGGGATCGCGTCAGAAGTCCGGCATTTGGTTCGGGCGCTGACGGGAAAGACTTGGCGCGTCGGCGTCGCCCAGCACCAGACATGCTTCGGCTCACACGGGGTCGCGGGCGACTCGCAGGGAACGCCGGCATTTTCCTTAGTCACTGACCTTTGCGAGCATCGTCCCGCACACTGACCTTTACCGGAATCTTACCCGCGTCGCTGACATAGCCTGATGACGACATAGCCTGACGACGCGGGTTCGTCTTCAGGAGGCGCGTCCGCGGCGGCGGCCCCGCCGCTCGGGCGCGACCGGCGCGTTGCCGTCCATACCGTCCGAGGCCGAAGAGAACTCCCCGAGTGCTCCCGTGATTTCGTCCAGAGTCGGGGCGGCGTTCTTCTCGGACGCTTCGAGTGCCGCGCGCATCGAAACAAGGTGCTCGGGCGTCGTGCCGCAACATCCACCGATGATCGTCGCACCTGCGTTCCGCGCCATCACCGCGTACTGGCCCATGAGTTCGGGGGTGCCGTTGTAGTGGATGTGACCGTCCACGTACTTCGGGATGCCGGCATTGCCCTTGGCGATCAGCGGCTGATCTGCACCTGCCGCGGCGAGGCCGAGCACCGTGCGCAGCAGGTCGGACGCCCCGACACCGCAGTTCGCCCCGAAGGCGAGCGGCGGGTTCGCCAGCTTGCCGACCATCTTGGCGAAGGCCCCGGACGTCAGGCCCATCATGGTGCGCCCGGCCGTGTCGAAGCTCATCGTTCCGACCCAGGGCATGTCCGCCAATGCAAAGGCTTCGGCGGCGGCCTTGTATTCCTCGGGCGCCGAGATCGTCTCGAGCCAGAGGACATCGACGCCGCCCTCCTTCAGCGCCTCGGCCTGTTCGTGGAACATCTCGACCGCGAGCTCATGGGTTAGGCTGCCCATCGGCATCATGATCTCACCCGTCGGCCCGACTGAGCCCGCGACGACGACCTTGCGACCCGATGCGTCGGCGATTTCGCGGCCCAGCTCCGCACCCGCACGGTTCAGTTCGCCGACGCGGCCCTGCGCCTCGTGCAGCTTGAGGCGCGACGCGTTGCCGCCGAACGTGTTGGTCAGGAACAGGTCGGAGCCGGCATCGACCGGACCCTTGTAGAGCGTGCGGATGCGGTCCGGATGCTCGACGTTCCACAGCTCGGGCGCGTCGCCGGACATCAGTCCCATGTTGAAGAGGTTCGTTCCGGTCGCACCGTCGGCAAGCAGCCAGTCGCGGTCGGCAAGGAGTTCGGAGAGAGCGTTCGTCATCTGGAAGGACTCCACGGAGAGATCGCCGTCTGCTGCCACGCCGCGCCGGGCAGATCAAACTCTAAATCGCGCGTCTCCGCCCCGGCCGCGTCGGCCAGGCTGTCCCTGCCGCTGCCGACATGCACCTGCCACGCGACTGAGCAGAGTGCGAAGGGCAAGTCCCACGGGCGTCTCACGGCGATGTAGCGTGCAGTCCACGACGGGGCGAAGGTCGCCTTGAAGCGGGTCAGGCCGGCGGCCTTCAGGACTTTCCAGCCGCGGAGGTTTTCCGGCAGGTCCGGAACCGCGGCGAGCGACAGCCGGGTGCATCCTGCCGCTTTCGCCGCGAGGATCGCCGTGTGGACGAGTGCGGTCATGGTGCCCGGCGGAATGTCGGCGCGGTGCCGCATGAGATCGAGCGTCCAGCCACAGGGCGCCGCGTGGAAGGTCACGAACCCGAGCAGTTGTCCGGTTTCGTCGCGGGCGATCACGACCTCCTGTCTCGCGACGTATCCGGGTTCAAAGCGCCCCATTGAAAAGCCGCGCTCTCCGCCGTGTTGCGCGGCCCACTCCGCCGCGACATCGGCCATCTCGGCCAGCGGCAGCGTGACAGGTGTCCTGCAGACGACACCCGCCGCGTCGGCCTGCCGCAGCTTGCGACGCAGTTGCCGGCAGGCGCTGCCGACGGTCGAGTGTCGCGACGGATCGAGCCTTCCTTCCTTCGCGAGGCGCATAACGGTCCAGCCGGCACGGCGGGCATCGGCGGCAGTTCGTGCGTCGCATTTGTAGAGGACCGGTCGCCGGCCGTCCTGCAGCGCGAGGTCGGCCAGGGCCCGCAGTGGCATCTTGCCGAGCGACCGTCCGATAACCGCGAGGATGCCCGGCGCGGTCTGCGTACAGATCGCGCTGCCGGGGTGGAGTTCGTACAGGAGAGCCCCCTGGCGGGCGAGCCCCCACTCGGCGCAGGGCGCGGCCGAGATCAACTGCTCGGTTCGCAGCGCCCCGGCGGAGCGCACGGCAGGTCGGCCGCCGCGCATGACGGCGCGCATTGCGAACATGGCAGGCAGGGCATGGTAAAGGGCGCGGAAGAGCAGGATCCCGGCCAAAAGGTCCGCCTGCGGAATATCGGGCAGGAGCGCCAGAAGCGCCAATTCGAAGGCGCCGAGTCCGCCCGGCATGTTCGTCAGCAGCCCCGCGCCGAGCGCGACGAGATACGCGGCGAAGACCGGGCCGAGAGGGATGCCGTCGGCGGTGATAACGAACCACAACGCCAGAGCCGCCGCGCCGACGTCGAGCGCCGTCCAGAGTTGCAGCCGCGCGAACCGTGGCCCGTCGAGTCGTCCGAGAAACTTGCGGGCCCGTGGGTGATCGCGCAACTTGCGCAGTCCCGCAGGCACAGCGGCGAGGATCGACAGTGCAGCCGTCAGCAGGGCAAGGGGCGGGGCAATGCCGGGCAGCCAGAGCAGGCAGGCGATCAGCGCGAGCGGCAAGAGCGCGACCATGAAGCTGAGGCTGACGAGGGTCGAGACATGCAGAGTCCGCGCCGGACTCGTGTCCGGTAACAGACGCCAGCGCACCATCGCGCCGACCAATGTTCCGAAACCGGTCACCTGTCCGATCGCGACCGCGCGCCAGCCTGCGCGCCGCGCGCGGCCGCGTCCGACGTCGCTGCCGAGCGTCGCGTGGATTTCGACATCATAGGCCCCGAGTGCAACGAGGCTGACGGCTGTCGCGAGCAGGGCGCCGCACAATTGTCCGATACCGGTCTGCTGTAGCGCCGCCAGCAGGTCTGCCAGGTCGACGCCCTGCAACTGTCGCAACAGAACAGCGCCGAGCGCCAGGCCGATCAAGGGCCCGGCCAGCTGTCGTGCGCCCGGTCGAAGACCGGCGCTTCGGTTTATCGTCATTCACCCATCCAACGTCACCCGCCCCGAGCGGAGCGGGCTCTTGCTAGACCAGGCGCGATGAACCGGCGGTTAAGGCACCCCGGGTTTCGAGGGCCAAGGTAAATGCGCTCTTGATTTCGATCATATTCGATCGCAGGATTGATCGAAACGCGAGCGAGTCTTCATGTCGAATGATCGTATCAAGGCCATCCGGGACTATCTGTTCCGTAACGGGACGGCGCGGGTTCAGGACCTCGCCGCGGCCTTCAACGTCTCGATGCCGACCATTCGCCGGGACCTGACAGAGATGGAGGCCGCCGGCACCATCGCGCGCGAACATGGCTTCGCCCGGATCGCACAGACCGCCCTTCAGGAAGTCGCCTTCGGTCAGCGCGAAGGGTCGCAGATCGACGCGAAGCGGGCGATCGCGGCCGAGTGCCTGCGGGACCTCACGCCGGGGTCTTCGGTGTTCCTTGATGCCGGGACGACAGTTCTGCAACTGGCCCGTGCGCTGCGGCTCAGCCCGCGGCCGCTGATCGTGTTCACCAACGGGATCGTCGTCGCATCGGAGCTGTCGCAGGTCGCCGGGGTGGAGCTTAACCTTCTTGGCGGGCGCGTCCGGGCAGAGAACATGTCGATGGTCGGCGCGCTGGCAGAATCGATGATCGCCGGGCTGTGGTTCGATCACGTCGTGCTTGGCGCGAGCGCCG
The DNA here is from genome assembly GCF_016134045.1 of Pelagovum pacificum. Taxonomy (NCBI): domain Bacteria; kingdom Pseudomonadati; phylum Pseudomonadota; class Alphaproteobacteria; order Rhodobacterales; family Paracoccaceae; genus Pelagovum; species Pelagovum pacificum. The sequence goes on from NZ_CP065915.1 coordinate 1,355,781, forward strand.
TGTCGGACGACGGTTGGATCACCAGCTACGATGCGGACGAGGCTCAGCTGAACGCCCGGATGGCGGAGCGATCAGGGCAGGTGACGGTTCTCGCGGATTCCAGCAAGTTCGGCTGTCGGCAGACCTATTCGGTCATGAAACTCAATGGAAAACAGCGGCTTCTGACCGACGACGGGCTGTCGGCGTCGCAGCGGGAGCGGCTCTCGGCGCAGGGCTGCCGGGTCACGGCGGTGCCGCTGGGAGTTCAGGTGTGAGCTGGTGCGGTGTGCTCGACGGCGGGGGGACCAAGACGCAAGTGGCGCTTGCCGCGCGCGATGGCAAAGTGCGGATCGGACCCGTGCGGGCGGGATGCAACGCGCAGGACAACCCGGCATGGGAAGGGACGTTGCGGGCGGCCCTGGCTGATCTCGCCGGCGCAGAGTCGGCGGTTCTCGGCCTGCCGGGTTACGGGGAAGTCGCCACGCTCGATACCGCCGCAGATACGGTCGTGGCTCAGTGCCGGCCAGGCGACCTCGTGGTGAACGACGTGGCCCTCGCGCTGCGCGCAGCCTATCCCGTAGGCGGCGGCGTGCTGTTGCTGGCCGGGACCGGCTCCATGGCGATGGCCGAGGGCAACGCGGGCATCGTGCGGACCGGCGGCTGGGGCAACACGTTCGGCGATGAGGGCAGCGCCTTCGACATCGGCCGCCGCGCCCTGTCGCTGGCAAGCCGCGAGATCGACGGATGGGCCAGCTCGACCGGGTTCGCGGGTCGGCTGTCGGAGGCGATCGGCGTTGGTGAGGGGCACTTCGCACTGCTCGCCTGGACCGTCGAGGCGGCGCATCCGCGCTCTGCCGTGGCGGGTGTCGCACGGGTGGTGGACGGGCTGGCGCAGGCGGGTGAACACGTCGCGATCGGATTGCTGCGCGACGCCGCGGAAGACCTGGCCACGCTGGCCGAAACAGCGGCGCGGCGCGCGGGGCTCAGCGACTGGGGCTGGACCGCCGGCGGCTCGGTCTTCGCCAGCGAGACGGTGCTGGGCGCGGTGACGGAGCGGATCGGACCGCCCGAGGCACGGCGCACCTCGCCACTGGCAGGCGGGCTCGCCTGGGCGGCGGAGCGCGCGGGCTGGGACATCGACGACGCCTGGCGTGCGACGGTCGCGCGGGATCTGGACGAACGACTCAAGGAAACCGGGCCGGCATGAGCGGTGCCTCGCACGATGCGACGGCGCCTGCGAGCGGGCCAGAAGGGAACGGAATATGAGCGCACTAGAAACCCTTGCCGCACTGGTGCCGGCGCAGGATGCGGGGCAGGCTGCCGGGCTGACGTCCGTCTGTTCGGCCCATCCGGAGGTCATTGCCGCCACGCTCGAGCTGGGGCTCGAGACCGGTGAGGTCGTCTGTATCGAAGCGACCTGCAACCAGGTGAACCAGGACGGCGGCTATACCGGAATGACGCCTGCGGATTTCCGGAACTTTGTGCTCGGCATCGCGGGGCAGGTCGGTTTCGCGGAGTCGAACATCCTGTTCGGGGGCGATCACCTCGGCCCGAACCCGTGGAAATCAAGGCCCGCGGCGGAAGCGATGGACAAGGCCGAGGTGCTGGCAGCCGCCTACGCGGCCGCGGGGTTCGGCAAGATCCACCTCGACGCGTCAATGGCCTGCGCCGACGATCCGGTTCCATTGCCCGACGAGGTTATGGCAGAGCGCGCTGCAAGGCTCGCCCGCGCGGCTGAAGCCGGCGCGGCGGAGGGCGGGCATCCGCCGCCCCTTTACATCGTCGGGACCGAGGTGCCGGTGCCCGGTGGCGCGCTGGAAGAGATCGACACGCTCGAAGTAACCAGCCCTGACGATGCCGCAAGGACGCTGGAGCTGCACGAGGCGGCGTTCCGGGCGGCGGGGCTCGACGATGCGGTCGGGCGGATCGTGGCGATCGTGGTCCAGCCGGGGGTCGAATTTGGCCATGCCAACGTGGTGCCCTTCGTGCCTGCCGAGGCCCGGGCGCTGGTCGACTGGCGGCGCGGGCAGGGCGGGGTCCTATTCGAGGCCCATTCGACCGACTACCAGACTCCCGAAGCGCTGGCCGCGCTGGTCGACGGAGGCTTCGCGATCCTGAAGGTGGGGCCGGGCCTGACCTTCGCGCTGCGCGAGGCGCTCTACGGGCTCGACGCGATTGCCGGGCACCTGTCCGAGGACTACCGCCCCGGGACGCTGCCCGACGCGATGGAAACGCTGATGCTGAGCGTGCCGGATCACTGGCTGGCCTACTATCACGGCGGGCTGACGGAGCTGCGGCTGCAGCGCCATTTCAGCTATTCCGACCGTATCCGCTACTACTGGACCCGGCCCGAGGCGACTGCGGCGGTCGAGGCTCTGATGGCAGCGCTGGAGGGGGTCGAAATTCCCGAAACGCTGATCAGCCAGTACCTGCCGCGGCTCTATGACGACGTGGCGGCCGACCGGCTTGACGCGCGGGCGCGGCCCCTGCTTCGGGCGTCGGTCAAGGTGGCGCTGGCGGGGTATGCCGCCGCCTGCGAACGGGAGAGCTGACATGGGAACGCTGGTTCTGGACAACGTGCAGAAGCGCTTCGGCGAGATCGAGGTGCTGCACGGTGTCTCGCTCGACGTGAAGGACGGGGAGTTCATCGCGCTGGTCGGGCCGTCGGGCTGCGGGAAGTCGACGCTGCTGCGGCTGATCGCGGGGCTCGATTCCGTGTCCGGCGGACGGATCGAGGTCGACGGCAAGGTGATGAACGAAGTCGCGCCGAAGGATCGGGACGTGGCGATGGTGTTCCAGAGCTATGCGCTCTACCCGCATATGACGGTGCGCGACAACATGGCCTTCTCACTCCAGATGGCGCGTGCTCCGAAGGCGGAGATCGAGAAATCGGTCCGGCTGGCGGCGGATATCCTGGGACTGGAGCCCTATCTCGACCGCAAGCCGCGCGAGCTGTCGGGCGGTCAGATGCAGCGGGTCGCGATGGGGCGGGCGATCGTGCGGAACCCGGAGATCTTCCTGTTCGACGAGCCCTTGTCGAACCTGGACGCCAAGCTGCGCGGCAAGGTGCGCAAGGAAATCCAGGCGCTGCACCGGCGGCTGGGCACGACGACGATCTACGTCACGCACGACCAGGTGGAGGCGATGACGCTGGCCAACCGGCTGGTGGTGATGAACGGCGGTCACGTGGAGCAGATCGGTACGCCGCTGGAGCTGTTCGACAAGCCCGCGACGGAGTTTGTCGCGGGTTTCATCGGTGCGCCACCCATGAACCTGATCCGTGGAACCGGGCGGGGCGGGCGGTTCGTCTCGGAGGACGGGACCGACCTTGCGGTCGAGGGGCCGGTCCCGGAGGGGGCGATCACGCTCGGCGTGCGGCCCGGTCATCTGCGCCGGGCCGACGACGGGTGGCCGGCGACGGTCGAGGTCTGCGAGACGATGGGGCACGAAACCCACGTCAGCTGCGACATCTGCGGCTGCAACTCAATCTTCCTGATGGAGGACCGCGATTTCCCGAGGCCGGGTGAGACGGTGAAGGTCAGGCCCGCGGCCTCCTCCCTGCATTGGTTCCGCGACGGTCAGCGGCTCGAGCCGGTTCCGGCGTGACCTTTTGGGCGCGATACGCGCCCCTAGTCCTCGTCGTCGCTGACGAGGATCACCTCGCCATTGTCCGCCGCGTCGCGAATGACCGAGACGACGCGACCCTGCGCGGCTTCGGCCTCCGACTTCTTGACGCGGCCACGATCGTTCACCTCTTCCCGGACTTGGTCGGCCATCCTCTGCGAGATGTTGGTCAGCAGGTAGTCTGCGGCAAGCGCGGCCTCTCCGCCGTCGGCTTTCGCGGCGGCGACGGCGGTGACGAGGTCGAGCGAGTCGATCAGGCGGATGACCTTCGCGACGTCCTCTTTCCTCAGGCGGCGGGGCAGGTCGTTGAAGGTGAAGATCGCCTTCCTCACTTCCTCGGCGAAGTCGGGGTCCTGTTCGCGCAGGGATTGCATCACCTCGTCCCGCGTGGCGGGCTGGCTGGAATTCAGGATCGCGCCGAGGCGGCGGCCGGCCTTCTCCGCGAAGGCGGGCGCCGGGGCGCGGCCGTAGGTTTCGGCCAGTGCTTCGCCGATGCGGACGACGGCGGCAGGGCTGACGCCGTGCGTGCGAGACACGGCATAGGTGATGCGGCGCGCCCGTTCGCCGGGCAACATCCCGAGGAGTTCGGCGGCCTTGGAGACCGGCAATTTGGAGAGCACGACCGCGCATACCTCCACGCTTTCGGATTCCATGATCGGCTTGAGCTCGTCACAGGGGAGGACAAGCACGCGCGGCCACGGGTCGGCGCCGGTCTGGCGGGCGTTCTCCTCTCTCAGCAGGTCGATCGCTTCGGCGCTGATCTTGCCATCGAGAAGTTGCAGCGCCTCGTCCAGAGAGCGGGGCGCGCTCAGCGCGGTGCCCTGAAGCTGCGTGGTGAATTCATCCGCCACCCCTTCGAACGTCGCCCGGTCGACGAGGCGAAGGTGCGACAGCTCCCTCGCCAACGCGATCTGAAGGCGCTGAGGCAGCCGGTCGAGCGGAAGCTGCTGCCCCTCGCTCAACGCGAATTGCACGATCATCGCCGCCTTGCGGCGCCGGTCGGACGCAGGTCCGTCCGCTGTGATGTCCGACAGGTCCGTCTGCATCCCGCCCTTCGCATTCAACCCACGCCATCATGGCGCGCGGGAATGAACATTCCGTTAGCCGGAGCGGGGTCAGTCGGGCGGCGGGATCAGGTCGGGATGGGTGAACTTCAGCGACATGGAGCGAAGCTCCGCGTGGGCCTCGGGCGAGAGCGCGCCGCCCGTCAGGGTGATGCGGTGCAGCTCCTCCAGCAGTTCCATCAGGCGCTCCACCTCGTCGACCGAGAACTCCCGGTCGCTGCGCGAGAAACCTGCGATCGACCGGCTGCCGTCGATCTCGACCCCGGCGGCGACACCGAAGTTCAACTCGAAGGCGCGGCCCTGGTCGAGCACCCCGCCGGGCGGATCCTGCAGTTCCGACCAGCGGGTCCAGCCATTGTTGGCAAAACCCCAGGAGACGATCGGGTCACTCATCACGAGGCCGCCCGTCGAATAGATTTTCTGCCAGTCGCGGGGATAGGTCTGGAAGAGAAACTCCGGCCGGGAGAAGCGAATGTGGAAGGCGATCGCGAAGCCGGAGGGGCTCAGCTCTTCCAATTCGGCGATGCATTGCCGAATCTGTCTCTCCAGCATCTGGTTGCCCTCGATTTCAGACACCAAGCGGTTGCAAATCTGACGTCCCCGTCAATACATTGTATAGAGGAGCCACCTTCATAACATATTCATTCTACAACTTCAGGGTTAGTAGGTAAACTAACGCCGGACGGAGGCAAGGGCATTGAAACTCAATCCCATCACGGCTGAGGATATCACGGTGCTTGCACCCGTAGGTAGTTACCTCGCCCTGCGGGTTGGGTTCGCGTTCCCGATGACGGAGGTGAACAACCTGCCGCCGGACTGGGTCGATCACTACACGCGGCAGCGCTACATGCTGCAGGACCCGGTGATGCGATGGATCTATGCCAACACCGGCGCGATCCGCTGGTCGGCGATCGACCTCGACGATCCCTATCGCATCCTTGCGCAGGCGCGGACCTTCGGGCTCGCCTACGGGCTGGCGGTCAGCGTTTTCGATGGAAATTCAGAGGGTCAGCGCTCTTTCGGAACATTCGTCCGCTCCGACCGAGAGTTCGACGACGGCGAGATCTCAATGCTGTCCTCCTATGTTTCGCGGCGGCATGACCAGAAGGCACCGCCGACCAACCTCACCGCGGCGGAGCTCGAGGCGCTTCGCATGGTGAAGGAAGGGATGCGCGCAAAACAGATCGCTTTCCGCCTCGGCGTGACGGAAGGCGCAGTGAAGCAGCGCCTGACGAACGCCAAGAAGAAGCTCGGCGCGTCGACCGGCACGCAGGCCGCCACGATGGCCACGGAATTCGGCCTTATCTGACAGACACCTGTAGGGTTATCCCAAGGTTTCATTTGAAACCGGGGGGCTGACTTAACGCATCATTAAGTATTGACGTTAAGGTTGCGTAAACAATCTTAAGAACAACCTCTGATTGTACGCCACCTATAACATCAAGAAAAAACGGCTTTGGCCTAAGGAGGACACTCATGCGTAAGCTCACCCTCGATTTCCGCGACCTGCATCGCTCCGGCCCCGCATTCTTCGACTATCTGAAGCTGAGAAAGCGCTTCTTCGTCGACGCGCTCGGCTGGGACATTCCCCACGACCACGAGGTCGAGATGGACCAGTACGACAACCCGACCGCGCGCTATGCGCTCGTGCTCGGCGACGGTGGCACGGTCCTCGCCGGCGCGCGGGCGCTGCCGCTCGACGCGCGATGGGGCAGCACGACCAGCATGTTGCGCGATGCGAGGTCCGGCCAGATGAAGGGCATCCCGGCCGCACTCATGTCGGAAGAGGAGATGACCGCGAGGAGCTGGGAATGCACGCGGCTGGTGATTTCCCCCGACGTGCGGGGCGCGGCGGCGCGGCGCGAGTGCCTCGGGCTGATCTGCGAGGGCCTCGTCGACATGGCGCTGGCGCAGGGGGCGGAGCGGCTGGTGTCGTTGTCGAACCTCTGGCTGCTGCGCTCGCTGAAGCAGCTCGGCTACGATGCGGAGCTCGTCTCCGCCCCGTACGTCAACGCCGAGGACGGACATCGCTACGCGGTGATGGGCATGACGGCGATGCGGCTGGCGCCGCGCGACCTGCCGCGGATCATCCCGGGTGTCGGTGCGCCGGCTCCGACGATCACGCGGGAGCCGGTTCTTCACTGACGGTCAGTCGGTCCCGAAGACGCGGGCGAAGATCGTGTCGACATGCTTGGTATGGTAGCCGAGGTCGAACTTCTCGTTGATCTCGTCCTCCGAGAGGGCGGCCCGCACTTCTTCGTCGGCGAGTAGCTCCTCGCGGAAATCCTTGCCTTCTTCCCAGACCTTCATCGCGTTGCGCTGGACGAGCCGGTAGGCGTCCTCGCGGCTGGTGCCGGCTTGGGTGAGGGCGAGGAGGACCCGCTGGCTCATCACGAGGCCGCGGAACTTGTGAAGGTTGGCCAGCATCGTCTCTGGATAGATCACGAGCTTGTCGACCACGCCGGTCAGGCGGGCGAGCGCGAAGTCGAGGTGGATGGTCGCGTCCGGAGCGATGCCGCGCTCGACGGAGGAGTGAGAGATGTCCCGCTCGTGCCAGAGCGCGACGTTCTCGAGCGCGGGCGTCACGGAGGAGCGCACGAGGCGGGCGAGGCCCGTCAGGTTCTCGGTCAGCACCGGGTTGCGCTTGTGGGGCATCGCGGAGGAGCCCTTCTGCCCGGCGGAGAAGAATTCCTCCGCTTCCAGCACTTCGGTGCGCTGCATGTGGCGGATTTCGGTGGCGATGTTCTCGATACTGGAGGCGATGACCCCGAGCGTGGCGAAGAACATGGCGTGCCGGTCACGCGGGATCACCTGGGTCGAGATCGGTTCGGGCCGGAGGCCGAGTTTCTCGCAGACATGCTCTTCGACACGGGGGTCGATGTTGGCGAAGGTGCCGACCGCGCCGGAGATCGCGCCGGTGGCGATCTCGTAGCGCGCCGTCTCGAGCCGGTTCCGGTTGCGGTCCATCTCGGCGTAGAAGCGCGCGAAGGTCAGGCCCATCGTCGTCGGCTCGGCATGGATGCCGTGGCTGCGGCCGATGCGGACGGTGTCCTTGTGCTCCATCGCGCGGCGCTTCAGCGCGGCGAGCAGGCCGTCGAGGTCGGCGAGCAGGATGTCGGCGGCGCGGACGAGCTGGATGTTGAGCGTCGTGTCGAGTACGTCCGAGCTGGTCATGCCCTGGTGGACGAAGCGGGCGTCCTCGGAGCCGATATGTTCGGCGAGATGCGTCAGGAACGCGATCACGTCATGCTTCGTCACCGCCTCGATCTCGTCGATGCGGGCGACGTCGAACTCGACATCCTTGGCCTTCCAGACGGCGTCCGCGTTGGCGCGGGGAATGACGCCGAGGTCCGCCATCGCGTCGCAGGCGTGCGCCTCGATCTCGTACCAGATGCGGAACTTGGTCGCGGGCTCCCAGATGGCAACCATGTCTGGGCGGGCATAGCGGGGGATCATCGGCGCACCTTTCCTGTCTCGGGCAGCTGCGTCCTAGCGCCGCGATGCGGGCTTCACAAGCGGGTGGGCGGACCTTACGGCAGCCCGGCGGCGTTGGCTGAAGACTGAAGAGGAGACGGATCTTTTGCTGGAAGGCCTACCACTCGTGGCCGTTTTCGGGCTTTTTGCCCTGAGCGGCGTCATCATCCTTTTGCTCGGTGTGCGGATGACGGGCATCGCCGATCGCATCGCAGACCTGACCGGATGGGGGGAGGCCGTCGTCGGTGGCGTCCTCCTTGGCGCGGCCACGTCCCTGTCTGGCACCGTCGTTTCTATCAGTGCGGCGCTCGACGGGCGGGCGTCTCTCGCCTTTTCCAACGGGGTCGGCGGCATCGCCGCGCAGACCGCGTTCCTCGCCATCGCGGACATGACGCACCGCCGTGCCAATCTCGAACATACAGCGGCGGAGATCACCAACCTCTTCCAGGCCGCGCTGCTTATGGTGCTGCTGGCGATCCCGATGTTGGCGTGGTCGGCGCCGGAGTTCACGGTCTTCGCCATTCACCCGGCCTCCGTCCTGCTCATCATCGTTTACGCGGTCGGGGTCCACGCGACGAGCCGGGCGCGGCACGCACCGATGTGGAAGCCGGTCAAGACGCGCGAGACGCGCGAGGACGACCCCGACGAGGAGCCGCACCGCGAGAACGCCACGCGCATCGTGCTGGTCTTCCTCGGCCTGATGGTAATCATGGGGCTGGCCGGCTACGTCATCGCGCAGTCCGCGGTCGAGATCGTCACCCGGCTCGGCGCGTCGGAGACGATCGTCGGGGCGTTGATGACGGCGGTCGTGACCTCGCTGCCGGAACTCGTCACCACGCTGGCCGCTGTGCGGCGCGGCGCCATGCAGCTGGCGCTCGGCGGGATCATCGGTGGCAACACCTTCGACACGCTGTTCCTGTCGCTGTCCGACTTCGCCTACCGGGACGGGTCGCTCTACCACGCCATCGGGCGGCCGGATTTCCTGTGGCTCACCGTGGGCATGTTGATGACCGGCGTGCTGCTGATGGGGCTGATCCTGCGGGAGAAGGATGGACCGTTCCGCATCGGTACGGAGAGCGTCCTGATGCTGCTGATCTACGCCGGGGCGATTGCGGTGCAGATCAGCGTCGGGTAGCCGTTCGCCGATGGATCTGTCGGCATTCCAAGGTGACTGGAGCCTCGACCGCGAGGTCGAGGATTACCGGAGCGGGGAGACGTCCGCCTTTGGCGGAACGGCCCGGTTCCGGGCCGTCGCCGATGGTCTGGACCTGATCGAGGAAGGGCGCTGGACGCGCGCCTCCTGGGGGGCTCTGGCGGCATCGCGCCGGTATATCTGGCGACGGGACGGCGAAGGTATCGAGGTGCTCTACGCCGATGGCCGGCCGTTTCATCGCTTCATCCCGGCCGGGCATGCGCCGGTCGAGGCGCTGCATCACTGCGAGCCGGACATTTACGAGGTGACTTACCGGTTCGACCTCCCCGACAGCTGGTCGGCGGAGTGGCGCGTGCGCGGGCCGGCCAAGGATTACCTGTCCCGCACGATCTATCGGCGCTGAGCCTCGACGCACCTTGCGGGCGGCAGTCGCATCGGGCAAAACGTCAATGACTTCATTCAGGAAAGGGTGGCACATGGCTCTTGCAATGACGGACAAGGTTCTCGCCGACGCGGTGTGGCCTTCTGAGGCCGAGGGACGCTCCAAGCTCCTGCGGCAGGCGGCCCTTGTGGCGGGCGGCATCCTCTTCATGATCCTCGCCTCGAAGATCCGTGTCCCGATGTGGCCGGTGCCGGTGACGATGCAGACCTTCGGGGCACTGACCGTCGGTGCCGTGCTCGGCGCGCGGCTCGGCCTCGTGTCGATGTTCGGCTACCTCGCGCTCGGCGCGCTCGGCATGCAGGTCTTCACCGGTGAGACGGCGGGCCTTGGCTACATGGTCGGGCCGACCGGTGGTTACCTCGTCGGCTTCGCCTTCGCCGCGTGGGCCATGGGCGCGCTGTCGCGCCGTGGCTGGGACCGCTCCGTCGGCGGCATGGTCGGCGCGCTGCTTATCGGCAACGCCATCATCTACGCCGTCGGCGTTCCGTGGATGGCCTACCTGTTCGCCGCAGAGCGCGGCATGGGCTGGGTGATCGAGTGGGGCTTCACCAAGTTCCTCATCGGCGACGCGCTGAAGCTGGCGCTGGCCGCGATGATTTTGCCGGCAGCCTGGCGCTTCGCGGCACGTCGCTGACATCTTCGGCGTGACGGTTTTTTCGGAAAGGCGCGGAGCATCGGCTCCGCGCCTTTTCTCTTTCGGGGACAGCTGATGATCCGGGCGATCCGCAGCCTCGTGCTGCTTGCGACCTGCCTTTGTGCGCTGGCGATCGGCGCATCCTACCTAGGGCGGTGGCACGGGGCAGGAGACTCGGTTGCCGTCTTCCGGTTCGAGCTGTCGCTTCTGCTGCTCGTGGGCTCCGCAGTGCTGGCTGGTCTCGGGCCGCGCGGGGGCGCGGTGACCGGCCTGGTGCTGGCGCTCGTCGCGGGTGGTCCGATCGCGCTTGGCATGGCGCGGACTGGTGTAGCGCCTGATGGGCCAGCCGTGACGCTCTACCAGAAGAACCTGCTCTATCTCGGGCTCGAGCAGCAGGCGATCATCGGCGACATCCTCGCCGCCGCACCGGATGTCGTGACGCTGGAGGAAGTCTCTCCGGCCAACCGGCCCGTGGTCGAGGCGCTGCGCGGGGAGTATCCATCCGTGACGCTCTGCCCGTTTTCCGGCGCCGGCGCCGGCGACGTCGCCGTGCTGAGCCGCTATCCCATGGTCGACGGATCGTCCGTTTGCGCGCCGGGTCTTGCGGCGATGACGGTGCGGCGTGACGACGGCACGGAACTGACCGTTGCCGGACTTCACCTGTTCTGGCCGTGGCCCTACGAGCAGAGGGCGCAGGTTGCAGAAATCCTCGGTACTCTTCGCGATCTCGATGCACCGGTACTGTTGGCAGGGGACTTCAACATGGTGCCGTGGTCATGGTCGCTGCGCAGCATCGGTCGGGCGTCGGGTTCGCACCGCGTGGGGCCGGTGGAGAAAACCATCGACCGGGGCAGTCGCCTTCTGCGGCTGAGGATCGACCACGTGCTTGCGCCCGATGGCTGGACCGGCACGGTGGAGCGGCGGCCGCGGTTCGGCTCGGACCACTACGGGCTGCTGGCCACGGTGGGAGACGAGGAATGATCCTGCAGGACCACATGCCTGAGGAGCTGCGCCTCGCGGCGGCGAACCGGTTGCCCAAGATGGCGCCGGTCCGCGGGGCGTGGGTTCAGGTCGACGGCACCTATGCGGCCCAGATCGCCGAGCGGCAGCGGCTTGCCGCGTTGCACGGCGAGGCGGTCCAGAGGATCGAGCCGGGGGCGGAAGACGCCGTCGCGGAGCTGTTCGATCTCGTGCTCGACACGCTTGCCGATGACGCCCGGTTCGGCCGCGCAGGAACAGCGATCGTCACGCCCGACGGCAGACAGGTCGAGCCCGACCGAGGCAAGCCGTTCGAGACGTTGAACGCGCTTCTGAGTGAAGACCTCTGCCTGCTCGACAAGCGGGGCGAGGAGCATGTGCTCATCGCCGCCTCGCTCTGTTTTCCGGCGGGCTGGACGCTGGCGCAGAAGATCGGCCGGCCCCTGATGCGGATTCACCAGCCCGTGCCGCCTTATGACGATGACATCGGCCGTCGGGTGCAGCGGTTCTTCGACGGCGTCCGGCCGGGGCAGCCGCTCTGGCGGGCGAACCTGCACGGCTATTCCAGACCGGACCTCTACTTGCCGCTTCGCGAGGATGAGCCGAAGGCGAAGATCTCCGCCACCCCGGCCTATTGGCGCAGCGAGCGGCAAACCGTACTGCGCCTGCCGCGAACTGGCGCGGTGCTGTTTGCGATCCACACGGTCGTGGTCGCGGCTTAGGCGAGCTGCAAGGCCACGTAGACCACGGTCACCACGATCACGAGACGCCAGAGAAAACGGAGGACGCGGATCGCCCGCTCGCGACTGCTGCGCCGCGCCGTCGTCGGGGCAGGCTGGGGGATCGGAGCGGGCCGGGGTCCGGTTTCGGGCCGGCCCCACGGGCTCTGTTTCGGAGACACGGCGGCGGTTTCTCTGGACCGAGAGCCCGGCAGCGCGCGCGGGTTGCCAATTCTGATCCGCTGGTCGCCGCCGGGGCGGGCCTTCGGGCGGTAGCGGACGTCGAGGGGATGGTATTCGCGCATGGCCCGCAGCCTAGCGTCAGGCCGGCCTCGCGCAAGGCGTCCCGGCACAAGAAAAAGGGGCGCCCGCAGGGGCGCCCCTTCTCGTGCAACTGCTGCTCGGGATTAGCAGGAGTAGTAGAGCTTGAACTCGATCGGGTGCGGCGTGTGCTCGTAGGCGTAGACTTCTTCCCACTTGAGATCGCAGTAACCGTCGATCTGGTCCTTGGTGAAGACGTTGCCCTTCAGCAGGAACTCGTGGTCGGCCTGCAGCTCGTCGAGCGCCTCGCGCAGGGATGCGCAGACGGTCGGGATTTCCGCCAGTTCTTCCGGCGGCAGGTCGTAGAGGTCCTTGTCCGAGGACGGGCCCGGATCGATCTTGTTCTCGATGCCGTCAAGGCCGGCCATCAGCAGGGCCGCGAAGCACAGGTAGGGGTTCGCCGACGGGTCGGGGAAACGGGCTTCGACGCGCTTGGCCTTCGGGGATTCCGCCCACGGAATACGCACGCAGCCGGAGCGGTTGCGGGCGGAGTAAGCGCGCAGAACCGGGGCTTCGAAGCCGGGGATCAGGCGCTTGTAGGAGTTGGTGGACGGGTTCGTGAAGGCGTTGAGCGCCTTGGCGTGCTTCAGGATGCCGCCGATGAACCACAGGGCCTCGTCGGAGAGGTCGGCGTACTTGTCACCCGCGAAGAGCGGCTTGCCGTCCTTCCAGATGGACATGTTCACGTGCATGCCGGTGCCGTTGTCGCCAGCGACCGGCTTGGGCATGAAAGTCGCCGACTTGCCGTAGGCCTGCGCGACGTTGTGGATGACGTACTTGTACTTCTGAAGTTCGTCGGCCTGCTTGGTCAGCGAGTCGAAGACGAGGCCGAGTTCGTGCTGACAGGACGCCACCTCGTGGTGGTGCTTGTCGGTCTTCATGCCGATCTTCTTCATCGTCGACAGCATCTCGGAACGGATGTCCTGGCCGTCGTCGATCGGGTTCACCGGGAAGTAGCCGCCCTTGACGCCGGGACGGTGGCCGGTGTTGCCCATCTCGTATTCGGTGTCGGTGTTCCAGGCAGCGTCGAGCGCGTCGACCTGGTAGCTGACCTTGTTCATCGAGACGGAGTAGCGAACATCGTCGAACAGGAAGAACTCGGCTTCCGGGCCCATGAACGCGGTGTCGCCGATGCCGGAGGACTTGAGGTAAGCCTCGGCCAGCAGGGCGGTGCCGCGCGGGTCACGGTTGTAGGGTTCCATCGTGTCGGGCTCGACGACCGTGCAGTGCAGGCAGATCGTCTTCTCGGCGTAGAACGGGTCGATGTAGACGCTCTCGGTGTCGGGCATGAGTTTCATGTCCGATTGGTCGATCGACTTCCAGCCAGCGATCGAGGAGCCGTCGAACATGAAGCCCTCTTCGAGGAAATCCTCGTCGACTTCATGCGACATGACCGTCACGTGCTGCAGTTTGCCGCGCGGATCGGTGAAGCGGATGTCGACATACTCGACTTCCTCGTCCTTGATCAGCTTGAGAACGTCTTTGATACTCATCTGAGCCTTTCCCCTTATTGGATTGTCTTACCGGTCGTCGGATCAGAGGGCGTCTTCGCCCATCTCTCCGGTCCGGATGCGAATCGCCTGGGCGATGTCGGATACGAAGATCTTGCCGTCGCCGATCTTGTCGGTCTTGGCGGCGTCGATGATGGCCGTGACGGCAGCGTCCACGAGCGTGTCCGAGAGCACGACTTCGATCTTCACCTTCGGCAGAAAGTCGACCACGTATTCGGCTCCGCGATAGAGCTCGGTGTGGCCCTTCTGACGACCGAAACCCTTTACCTCGACGACTGAAAGGCCTTGAACCCCAACTTCCTGCAGGGCTTCCTTAACTTCGTCGAGTTTGAACGGCTTGATGATCGCCTCGATCTTCTTCATCGACCGACTCTCCCTTGTCTCCGGCGTTAGGCGCGTGAGACCATCATTCACAAGGTGCCACAATTGACCAGCCCCACCGGTCTTGGCCGCCGAGGGGGTTTCCGGGCGGTGAGCCGTGGAAACGGGCATGTTGCACACCAAATAAGCAGTTTTGAATCGGAGTCTTCGGACACATGCCCGAGTTACTGACAGCCGCGCAAATGCGTGCACGCGAAGAAACCGCAATGAAAAACGGTGCCGTCACGGGCGCCGCCCTGATGGAACGTGCGGGGCGGGGCGCGGTCGAGGCGACGGTCCGGACATGGCCCGATCTGGCGGGCGGCGGGCACCATGCCGTGGTCCTCTGCGGGCCCGGCAACAACGGCGGCGACGGCTACGTCGTGGCGCGCCGGCTGGCCGACCTCGGCTGGACTGTCGAGGTCTTCGGCATGGGCGACCCGCAGAAGGCATCGCCCGATGCGCGGCTCATGCGTCAGCTTTGGGAGGCGTGCGGCCCTGTCGGACAGCTGTCTGACGCCGGGCACGGCACGCGGCCCGATCTGCTGGTCGATGCGTTGTTCGGCACGGGGCTCGGCCGGGCGATCCCGGCGGAAACTGTGACCGCCGTCGCGGCGGTGAAGGCGCGGTCGGGCGCGCGCGCCTGTCGGGTCGTCGCGCTCGATTGCGTCTCCGGCCTCGATTGCGACAGCGGCCGGATGCTGTTGCCGGACGGTGCCGCGCCCGACGCGATGGCCGCCGACCTTACGGTGACCTTCCACGCGGCCAAGCGCGGACATTACCTCGGGCAGCCGCAGTCCCGGTCGCTCGAGGTGGTGGATATCGGCCTCGACCATGCGGAGGACGATCCCCGGCAGCGCCCGGCGCCGGGGCTGCTGCGGCGTATCGAACCGGGGAGGCTGGCGCCCGCGGCGTGGCTCGGATCGGTGCTGCCGGTGGCGCCGGGTGCGCATAAGTATGACCGGGGCCATGTGCTTGTGCTCGGCGGGGGCTGCGGCAAGGGCGGGGCCGGGCGGCTGGCCGCACGGGCGGCGCTGCGGATCGGCGCGGGGCTGGTGACGCTCGCCGTACCGCCGTCTGCTTTGCAGGAGAATGCGGCGCGGCTCGACGCAATCATGCTGACCTCGATGAAGGGCCCGGAGGGGCTTGCGGACATCCTGTCGGACAGTCGTCTGAGTTGTGTCGCGCTCGGCCCCGGCCTCGGCGTCGGAGAGGCGACGCGCGAGATGGTCCGGCAGGTGGCGGGGGCAGACCGCGCGACCGTGCTCGACGCCGACGCGCTGTCGAGCTTTTCCGACGATCCGGACGCCTTGTTCGGCCTGCTCCATGCGCGGTGCGTGCTGACCCCCCACGAAGGCGAATTCGCGCGCCTATTCCCCGATCTGGCCGAAAAGGATCGGTCCGTCTCGAAAGTCGACGCGGCCGCGGAGGCCGCCCGTCGGAGCGGGGCGACCGTGCTGCTCAAGGGGCCGGACACGGTGATCGCCAGTCCGGACGGCGCAGTCTCGGTCAATGCCGCGTTCTACGGGCGCGAGGCGCCGTGGCTCGGCACGGCCGGCGCAGGAGACGTGCTGACTGGCATGATCGCGGGGCTGATGGGCAATGGGCGGGCTGATCCCCACCTCGCGGCGAGTGCGGGGGCCTGGCTGCATGTGGAGGCCGCGCGCTACGTAGGTCCGGGGCTGATCTCGGAGGATCTTCCGGACGCGCTGCCGGGGCTGTTCCGGTCGCTGGGTCTATAGAGCGGCGGACGCCGCTCGCCTTTGGCGTCGCCCCGCCCGCCGTCCCGCGAACTCGGTCGGGTGTCCGGAAACGAGAAACGCCGCCCGATAAGGGCGGCGCTGTCTGCTGTGGAGAGGCGGGGGCTCAGCCGGCCGAGGCGACCTCGAGACCGTTGGCGTAGAGAATATGTTGCTGGTCGAAGACGAGGTCGTAGACGCGGACCATCTTCTTCTCGCCCTCGGCGATGAATTCACCGTCGATCAGGCGACGGACCGGCACGAGGGCCGACTTGGAGCCGAACATCGCTTCGGCGCGCCAGTCGCGGATATGGACCATTGCGCCAGGGGGAAGGATCATGTCCTCGTCCGGGCGGGAGTGGCCGAGCGAGCCGGCCTTCACGCGGACCGCCATCACCTCGACCTCGGTCACGCGGACGTCGCGGAGAACGGCCACGCCGGTATCGCGGGTGATGATCCGGTCGCCGACCGTGAGGTGGTCGACAGGCATCTCGCCGTCCATGGTCATCACGGTCGTTCCGGCGAACAGGCCGGAAATATCCGCACTGGAGAATTGGTCGATGAGACCGGCGCCGAGGGCGCGCGACTGCGTATCCAGGTCCATGGCGAGTTTCCCGCTCTTGGTATGTGTCTGCCTCTTATTGACGCCACAATATGTCAAAAAAGAGTTCACGTCATGCCATTTGCGGGGCCTGTTCGGGGCTCGATTCGTCAGAACTTCGCCACATTTGACTTGAACGATGCCGCAACACGCGCGAGAGGGTGCGTGATGCGGGTGTGGCGGAACTGGTAGACGCACCAGATTTAGGTTCTGGCGCCTTTGGCGTGGAGGTTCGAGTCCTCTCACCCGCACCACTTTGAAATGATTTGAGAATTTTCGGATTTCGGGATTTTTCCGCGAACGGCCTAGTGCGGGTTTCCCAATTCGATTCCCAGGTTCATGCTCCGCTCCCGTTCTGTTCTCGACGATTCTGCCCGGCTCGGCTGAGGCGCTTCTGGTTCGCAGCGGCTCTATTTTTCTGCACCATCGCGAGCGTCTTCTGTCCCGTGACCGCCTGGACCTCGCTGTCCCTGCATCCCGCCTCGGCGGGCGCGACGGCGGCGTTGTAGCGCCAACCATGGATCACGTAGTCGGTCGCCCAAGGTCGCGTCATGTCAGCCACGTTTATTTTCCACATCGTTCAACGGCAAACGTGAACCTGCGCTGTCTCGTGGATGCCGCCCCCGAACTTCCTCGCTGAGAATGGGGCTAAAAAACCGCCCCGAGGCGGCTGTTGAACGACGCGGAACTCCGCAATCGTGGAAGCGTTTGTTCCCAAAGGGGAGACCGACGTGACTGACTTCCACACCCGCTTGCTCACCAAGCCAATCTGGAATTGGGCCAAGCAATCGCTCCCGACATTGTCCGAAACGGAACGCGAGGCGCTCAACGCGGGTGAGGTCTGGTGGGAAGCAGAATTGTTCTCGGGAAATCCCGACTGGTCCAAACTGCACGACGTGGTGGACCCGAAGATGTCGGACGAAGAACAGGCGTTCTTCGATGGACCCGTCACCGATCTCTGCCAGATGATCGACGATTGGAAGATCAATCACGAGGACGGCGACCTGCCTCCGGAAGTCTGGGATTTCCTTCGCGAGAACAAGTTCTTCGGAATGATTATCGCCAAGGACCACGGCGGCCTCGGGTTCTCGGCCTTCGCCCATTCCGAGATCGTACGCTTCATCTCCACACGCTCCGTCGCCGCCGCGGTGACAGTCATGGTCCCCAATTCGCTTGGCCCCGGCGAATTGCTACACCAGTTCGGCACCGAGGATCAGAAGCATCACTGGCTCCCCCGCCTCGCTGACGGGCGCGAGTTGCCGGCCTTCGGACTGACCAGCGACGAGGCGGGCTCTGATGCCGGTGCTATGGTCGATGACGGGGTGGTCTGCCGGGGTGACTGGCATGGCGAAGAGGTGCTGGGCATCCGCCTCAACTGGGCCAAGCGCTATATCACCCTTTCGCCGGTCTGCACCGTCCTCGGGATTGCCTTCAAACTGAGGGATCCGGACGGGCTGATCGGCGACACGCCCGATATTGGCATAACCTGCGCCCTTGTCCCCACGGACTTGCCCGGAGTTGAAACCGGGCGGCGGCATATCCCGTCATCCACCATGTTCATGAACGGGCCGACGACCGGCACAGATGTCTTCATTCCCCTCGATCACATCATCGGCGGGCAGGACTATGCCGGCAAGGGCTGGATGATGTTGATGAGTGCGCTGGCCGCCGGGCGTGGCATCTCGCTGCCCTCGATGGGCTGTGCGGCCATCGCCCTGTCCGCCCACACGACCGGCGCCTATGCCCGCATTCGTGAGCAGTTCGGCCTGCCCATCGGCAAGTTCGGCGGCGTGCAGGAACGGCTTGGCCGGCTCGCGGCGGATGCCTACTCGATGGATGCCGCGCGACGGTTGACCTGCGCGGGGCTGGACGAGGGCAGGGCGCTTTCGGTCGTTTCGGCCATCATGAAGGCGCACGCTACCTTCCGGATGCGGGAGGCCATCGACGACGCGATGGATGTCCATTCGGGCAAGGCGGTGATCGACGGGCCCAAGAACTACTTGTTGCCACTCTACCGCGCGGTGCCCATCGGGATCACCGTCGAGGGGGCCAACATCGTCACCCGCAGCCTTATCATCTTTGGCCAGGGCGGAATCCGGGCGCATCCCTACATGCTGGACCACATGCTGGCCCTGCAGGAAGGGGACCCCCACAAATCGCTGGCGATGTTCGACAAGTCTTTCTGGGCCCATGTCGGGCACAGCACGCGGACGCTGTTCCGCAGCTGGGGCCGCGGCCTGACTGGCGGGAGGTTCGCTCCGGCGCCCGACGCGGGCGCGGCAACGCCGATCTACCGCAAGCTGTCGCGCTGGTCCGCGGCCTACGCGCTCACGGCCGATTTGCTGTTCCTGAGCCTCGGCGGCGCGCTTAAGCGCAAGGAGATGATCTCCGGACGGATGGGCGACATCCTGTCCGAGATGTACATCCTTTCGGCGGCACTCAAGCGGTGGGAAGACGAGGGTAGGCAGGAGGCGGACCTGCCTGTGCTCCGGTACGTCGCCGCCGATGCGTTTCACAATATCCAGACCGCGCTCGACGAGGTCGTGACAAATATGCCCGCACGTTGGGCGGCCTGGATCCTGCGGCTGTTCGCCATGCCCGGACGGACCGAGCGCAAGCCGGACGACCGCACTGTCGAGGGCTGCAGCGACATCCTCTACGATGCCGGCGAAGCCCGGACCCGCGTGACCGGGCGCATTGCCGGCGGCTGCAACCGTGACGGGGTCGAACTTCTGGACGCCTGCTTCGCCAAGGTGACCGAGATGGCCCCCGTCATGAAACGCCTGCGCGAGGCGGACAAGGCCCCGGAGGAGGCGCTGGAACTTGGTCTGCTCTCCGAGGCGGAGATGGACGGGATCGAGGTGATGCAGCGCCTGCGCGACGCGGTCATCGCGGTCGACGACTACTCGCCCGAGGCCTTTGCAGCGCTCTTTCGCTCCAAAACGATGCCCGCCCATTCTGGTCAGGAGGCCGCCGAATGACGCACCCAAACGGTCAGCGCGTGTTCCTCGTCGACGGCGCGCGTACCCCCTTCCTCAAGGCGAAGTCCGGCCCCGGTCCGTTCACGCCGGTCGACCTGGCCGTTCAGTGCGGGCGGCCATTGCTGGCGCGGCAACCATTCGACAAGGCGGCGATCGACCTTGTCATTCTTGGCTGCGTCAACGTCATCGCGGAGGAGATGAACCCCGCCCGGGTCGCCGGACTGCGGCTCGGCCTGCCGGAGTCGACGGTGGGGTTCTCTGTCCAGATCAACTGCGGTTCGGGCATGCAGAGCATCGACACGGCTTATCGCTATATCCGTGACGGCAGTCACCAGATGATCCTCGCCGGCGGGGCGGAGGCGTTGAGCCATGCGCCCCTGACCTTGCGCCAGTCGGCCGTCGAATGGTTCGGCCGGATGAGCGCGGCGAAGGGACCGATGGAACAGGCCAGACTGATGGCCGGGATCAAGCCGGATTTCTTCAAGCCCGTCGTCGGACTCGAGCGCGGCCTGACCGACCCGATCACCACGCTCAGCATGGGCCAGACCGCCGAAGTGCTGGCCCACCGCTTTGGCATCGACCGCAAGTCAGCGGATGCCTACGCCATGGAGAGCCATCACCGCTTGGCCGCTGCCCAGTCCGAGGGGCGCTTGGCCGATGAGCTCATGCCCGCCTTCGACTTGGACGGCACCGTCTACGACCACGATGACGGCCTGAGGCCCGACAGCGACATGGCGGGGCTAGCCAAGCCCAAACCAGTGTTCGAGCGCCCCTATGGCAAGGTCACCGCCGGCAACTCCAGCCAGATCACCGACGGCGCCAGCTGGTGCATCCTCGCTTCCGAGCGCGCGATCGAGGCGCATGGGCTGCAGCCGATCGCCGAGATCACCGACAGCGAGTGGGCGGGCCTCGACCCGTCGATCATGGGTCTGGGGCCAGTGCTGGCCTCCACCCCCATCGCACAGCGGCACGGGCTCTCGGTCGAGGACATCGACCTGTGGGAGCTGAACGAGGCCTTCGCCGCACAGGTCCTGTCCTGTCTTGCCGCTTGGAACGATGAGGATTTCTGCCGCGAGGTCCTTGGCATGGACGGTGCCTTCGGCCGTATCGACCGGGACCGACTGAACGTCGATGGCGGGGCGATCTCGCTTGGCCATCCTGTCGGCACCAGTGGCAATCGGATCGTTCTGCATCTCGCCAACGCGATGAAGTCCCGCGGTGCCAAGCGAGGCATCGCGACAGAATGCATCGGCGGTGGGCTTGGCGGCGCGATGCTGCTGGAGGCTGTGTGATGACCGGACATGTTCTTGAATTCCTGGGTGAAACCAAGCTCGAGCTGGGGCCCGTCGGCGACGTGCAAGGGAACTGGCGCACGGGCAGGGACGACGCGAATATCCTCTGGCTGGTCCTCGACAAGGCGGACAGCAGCGTCAACACGATTTCCGAAGAGGTGATCCGCGAACTTCGCGACCACGTCGCCGCAGCGGAGGCGGACAAGCCCGCCGCCGTCGTCATCCGTTCGGCCAAGAAGGCTGGCTTCGCCGCCGGGGCCGACATCACCTCGTTCGACAGGATGTCCGACGATGGCGCTGCGGACCTGCTGCGGCAGGGGCACGATGTGCTCGACCGGATCGAGGCGCTGACCTGTCCGACCATCTGCGTCGTGCACGGCTCGGCGCTCGGCGCGGGGTTCGAACTCGCGCTGGCCTGCGACTACCGGATTGCCGTTTCGGGTGCGTCTTTCGGATTTCCGGAGGTTCAGCTTGGCCTGCACCCGGGCCTAGGAGGCACCTTCCGACTGCCGGCGCTTATCGGTCCGACCGACGCGATGACGATGATGCTGACCGGCAAGACCGCGCATACCAAGCGGGCGAAGTCCCAAGGCATCGTCGATGCAGTCGTCGAAGAGCGGCACGTGGGTGCGGCAGTGGCCGCCGCGGCAAAGGGCGAGATCGAGCGCCAGTCTCCCGGCCTGTCGTCCCGTGCCTTCGGACTTGGACAGGCGCGCAGCCTCGCCGCACGTCAGATGCGCAGCAGGACCGAGGAAAAGGCCCCGAAGGACCATTATCCCGCGCCCTACGCCCTGATTGACCTTTGGGAAGACCATGGCGACGACCGGGCTGCGATGCAGTCGGGCGAGATCGACAGCTTCGCCGCCCTTCTGAAGACCGAGACTTCGAAGAACCTCCGGCGCGTGTTCTTCCTGCGCCAGGCGCTCAAGGACGCGGGGCGGGGCGATGACGGCATCGACCATGTCCACGTCATCGGCGCTGGCGAGATGGGAGCCGAGATCGCTGCGATGGCCGCGATCAAAGGCAAATGGGTGACACTGGGCGACGTCGAGACATCGCCGCTCGGCAAGGCGATGAAGACCGCCGCCGGGATTTGCAGAGACAAGCACCTGACCGGGCCCGAGACGCGCGATGCCCTCGACCGGCTGATGCCGGACCCGAACGGCTATGGCCTTGCCCGCGCCGATCTGGTGATCGAGGCCGCGAGCGAAGCGCAGGAGGTGAAGGAAAAGATCTTCACCGGCCTCAAGGACAAGCTGAAAGAGGGCGCTATCCTCGCGACCAATACCTCGAGCCTGTCCATCGAGCTCCTCTCCAAGGCCGCGCCGGATGCGACGCGCTTTGCCGGCCTGCATTTCTTCAACCCGGTATCGAAGATCGACCTTGTCGAGGTCGTGCGTGGGCCGGAGACAAGCGACGATACTGCCGGACGGCTGGCTGCCTATTGCGGCGCGACAGGCAAGCTGTCCGCGCCGATCGGCGATTATCCGGGCTTCGTGGTGAACCGGGCTCTGGTGCCCTACATGCTGGAAGCGATGGTGCTGATGGACGAAGGGGTCTCCAAGGAGCTCATCGACACGGCCGCCCTGCGCTTCGGAATGCCGATGGGACCAGTGACGCTGGCCGATCAGGTCGGGCTCGACATCGGGCTGCACGTCGCCGAAAGCCTGCAGCGAAGCCTCGACAAGCCCATGCCGCCGATCAGCGACGACCTGCGCCGGCGGGTCGAAGCGGGCAACCTCGGCAAGAAGACGGGGCAGGGGTTCTACGACTGGTCGGACGGCATGCCGCACCCCGACGCGGATCTCGACGATGCACCGGACGACCTGACCGACCGGCTGATCCTGCCGATGCTGAACGCCTGTGCCGAGGTGCTGCGCGAGGGTGTGGCGAGGGATGCCGATCAGCTGGACGGCGCGATGATCTTCGCGACCGGCTGGGCGCCGTTCCGTGGTGGGCCGATGCACTATGCCAAGACCCGCGGTGTCGAGGCTATCACCGCCGCGCTGAAGAAGCTGGAAGAGGCCCACGGGCCGCGGTTCGCGCCCGACCCGGGATGGTCCGACATTGGCTGACGGGCCGGTCGTCTACACCGATGCCGACACTATGGCGCGGGATATATTCAAGGCGACGGACGGCGAAGTGCGGCTGGCTCTGCCACTTGGCCTGGGCAAGCCGATCACGCTCGTAAACGCGCTGGTGCGCTTGGCGGCATCCGACCGCGCGTTGTCACTCAGTATCTTCACGGCCCTCACGCTGCGTCGCCCCGAGCCATCGAGCGACATGGAACAGAGGTTCCTCGGTCCCGCGCTCGATCGGCTCTTCGGGTCGTCGCCGCCGCTCCTTTATGCGCAGATGATCTCCGAAGGCAGGCTGCCGGACAATATCGAGGTCTCGGAGTTCTTCTTTCAGGGCGGAAGCTGGCTCGGCAACGACTACGCGCAGCGGCACTACATTTCCGCCAATTACACTCACGCCCGTGACGTGCTGATCGCGCAGCGTCCGAATTTGCTGGCGCAGTTGATGCCCCGTCAGGGTGAGCGGTTCAGCATGTCCTGCAACACCGACATTTCCGCCGACCTGTTCGCCATGAGGGCCGCCGGCACGCTCGACTTCATCGCGGTGGCCGAGCTGAATGACGCGCTTCCCTTCATGGAGGGACCGGCGACCATTGGGGAAGATGAGCTGGCAATGGTGCTGGAGCCGGTCGAACAGGTCGACCTCTTCTCCGTGCCCAAGCGCCCGGTGACGCGGGCTCAGCATGCCATCGCGGCGCACGTCTCTCGCCTCGTTCCCGACGGCGGGACTCTGCAGATCGGTATAGGCGGGATCGGCGACGCCGTGGCACACGCGCTCATCCGCCGCGACAAGGGCGAGATGGATCCGATCTGGGGCGATGCCCCGATGCCCCTGCAGGGCCATGAGACCGGCTCCTTCGAAACCGGCCTGTATGCCGTATCCGAGATGCTCGTAAGCGGTTTGGTTGCCCTGTTCGATGCCGGCGTGGTGCGGCGCGAAGTGGACGGAGCCTGCATCCACGCCGGCTTCTTTGTCGATGCTCGGGACATGTATCGCCGTCTGCGGGACATGCCAGCCGAGCGGCGGGCGAAGATCGAGATGATGCCGGTCAGTTTTACCAATGCGCTCTACGGGGACGAGTCTGCAAAACGTGCCGCCCGGCGTGACGCAAGGTTTGTGAACGGTGCCATGCAGGTCAGCCTGCTCGGGGACGCGATGTCGGACTCGGCCTCTCCGGGTCATGTGGTCAGCGGGGTGGGCGGGCAGCTCAATTTCTTCGAACAGGCCTTGGCGCTGGACGGGGCACACTCCGTCCTGACCCTTCCGGCAACGCGTGAGAGCAATGGCAAGCTGAACTCTAATATCGTCTGGCAACTGACTGCGACGACGGTGCCGCGTCACATGCGGGACATCGTGGTGACGGAATACGGCGTCGCATTTCTGCGCGGCCAGTCGGATGAGGAGGTCATTAAGCGGCTCGTGTGCATTGCCGACAGCAGGTTCCAGCCGGACCTCCTGAAGCGGGCGAAGTCCGAAGGAAAGCTCTCCCGCAATTGGCAGGTTCCGGAAAGGCACTCATCCAACACACCCGACATGCTGGTGCGCTGGCTTGAACCGCACAAGCAGACCCTTCCGGATTTTCCATTCGGAACGGACTTCACTCAGCTTGAGCAGGACCTATTGCCGGCTCTTGCGCGGCTCAGATCGGCGGCTGCGGACAAAAAGAAGCTGGCCGCGCTGATATGGGTCTCCTTCACCGGGCGCCCCCATCCGAACGAAGCCCGCTTAATAAAGAGGATGGGTTTTCCTGGCACGCAGCGTGTTCTCGAATCCCCGGTCACCCGGGCCCTTCGCGGGGCCCTGCGATCGACTGTCTAGGGCCAGACTGCCAACGTACTGGACGATGATGTGACGGATGGCAAACTTCCAAACCCAATCTGGAGTAACCGTCACACAGCCACAGGTAATTCGTCGCTGTTCTAGTCGCCTGCTGGGAGCCGGTGCGTCGCTGCGGTTCAAAGACCACTGAAAGTAGTCTCCCGGCTTCGGGAGACACTCGCTAGATGGTACCATGGCCGAACATCAAATTTGGGCGGGGAGCGGTCGTCCGCTGCGTCGGCGACTAGCGGGTAGAGTATGGGAGATCATTTGGCTGGGTCGGCAATTTGCCGGAGCGCTTCGGCATCCCGCCGGGGTGGCGCGCCGAATAGGCGTTTGTACTCCCGTGAGAACTGCGAGCTACTTTCGTAGCCGACGGCGTAAGCAACAGCTGCCGCCTCGGCCTGCTCGGAAACGAGCCTGCGGCGCGCTTCGTGCAGACGTAATTGTTTCTGGTACTGCAGGGGGCTCACACCTGTGACTGTCTTGAAGCGCCGGTGGAACACTGAAACACTCATTC
Organism: Pelagovum pacificum; assembly: GCF_016134045.1. Lineage (NCBI taxonomy): Bacteria > Pseudomonadati > Pseudomonadota > Alphaproteobacteria > Rhodobacterales > Paracoccaceae > Pelagovum > Pelagovum pacificum. Next base: position 1,381,070 of record NZ_CP065915.1, read on the forward strand.
CCGCCACGGCAGCCATGGCACTGACGCTCAGCTTTTCAGAATGGAACTGCCGAATCCATGCCATGGCGCGCCGAATATGCGACAGCCGGGAGTCGACCGAAGCAATCTGGCGCAGTAGGCTGCCCTGCCGTCCCATCAGCAAGCGCAGCATCAGTTCACGCTCCAGATGGGGCGCCATGACAGGGGCCTCTTCGGTGCGATCGAGCAGATCGGCGAGGCGGCGCCACGCTTCGAGCATGGAGGGGGCGGCGGTCGAGACATTGTATCCCGACTCGAGCGGATTGTTCGGCAACTCGTTCACATCGAGGAGGAGCGCTGAGATGATGGCGGGATCGAGCAAAAGGTTCAGAGACAGGAAGGGTTCTTCCGGCGTTGCCTCGCAGACCTGGCCCATTGCGGTGACTTCGGCGACGACTACCATGCATTCGCCCGGACCGTACGAGAAGACAGAATCTCCAATGAAAGTGCGTTTGCGCCCCTGGAGCACCAAGCAGACGACTGGCTCATAGATAAGGCCTGCGGCGTCAGTAGGATTGTCGATGCGGTAAAGATGGAGCCTGGGAAGCAAAGGATTCTGCAGGCCGGCGTGGCGCAAAACTATGGGTTTCATGGCGCATATCTCTGACATTCCGCCATCACAGAATACATGCGTGGAAATATCAAGCTTACAGCAGGATCAGGCAATCATCCGAGGGCAACAGGCATCCGGAAACGCCCTGCGCCAGCATAGGTGGGAGCTATACAAAAAGAAGACGAAGGAACCTGTCATGATTTTCTACGACGCTGACAACCCAACACCCAATGTGATGCCGGTGCGCATGTTCCTGCATGAGCGAGGCGGATTGGACGTTGAGACTCGGGTTGTCCGGTTGGCCGCACTGGAGAACCGTATGCGGGAATACCGCAAGACCGTGAATGCGAGAGGCGAGGTTCCGGCTCTACGCAGCAAGGACGGTCATGTCGTCACCGAATCCATTGCGATTTGCGAGTACCTTGATGAGGTGGCATCGGGCGGAAGATCGCTTGTCGGGGAAACGGCAGGTGAGCGTGCTACAGTTCGCATGTGGACCCGGCGAGTCGATCTGGAGATTGCCCAACCGGTAGTCGCCTGGTGGCGTGGAAGTGCCGATGCAGAGGATCTCTACATGGGCTTCCGCACGCTGGCTCCTGAGGGCCAGCGCTATCACCGGCTGCTTGCCGACCAAGGGATGAACAGGCTGAACGAGGAGATCGAGGGCCGGGACTATATCTGCGGCGATAGGATGATGCTCGCCGACATCATCCTGTTTAGCTGCATGTTCACGATGTCCTTTACGGGATCATGGATAAACAATCCGAACCGGATCCATCTTGCCGCCTGGTTCGCCCGGATGCATTCGTCGGCGTCAGCCCGGGCCGCCTTGGAATCGGTTGCTGACAGCACGTGAGCCGGAACGTCCGCGCCGCTTTCGGAGCAACTTTTTCGGACCGCCTCACGCGGTCCGAGTTCCGGTACCATCTACAATCCGCGCACCGGCGCTCTGGAGTGCCCCATCAGGTGGTCCAGTTTGAATGTTAATGCATGGTCGGCCTTTGGTCTAACGGGGCGATGCTCTTCGGCGCTGGCGGCCGGTATCCCAAAGCGCTGTGCGGTCTGACTGTTTTGTAGTGGCGCCGCCAACGTTCGGTAAGGATCGGGGCTTCGCGCAGCTTCAGCAGGACCAGACCGAGCGCCGATTGCCTGAGCGATGTTTTCAAGAACAGTGCGTCATCGGCTGGATGCCGTCTAGCGACGTCCTGCTCCGCCAGAAGGCCGGCCGATCAGATGGGCTGGAACGGCTGGAAGTTGAGGCCGCTCCTCATGGCCTCGAAACCGGCTCCGGCTTATGTTCGCCGCCAGTACCGTGATTGCCCTCTTCTGACAGATCGCAAGGATGTCTGAGTCGACCTTGCTTGGCTACCTTGAGTGCGGCCGCCTTCGGCCGTACTGGTATCGTTTTCCGTTGCCCGGCCGCGGGACGTCGGCGACGCCTTGGCTGCCCCGGCCCGGCGTGAGGCGCCAGCCGAGGGCGGCGCGCGCCTCGGGGCAAAGCCAGCGGCGGAGCCTGTGGTCAGCTCTTTCGCAGTGTCTCCATGGCTGCCTGGACGCCGCCGGGCCGAAAATGCACACCCGCATCGGCTAGGCCCATCTCCACCCCCGACAATGCCCCCAGAAGCGTCAGCTCGTTGCACTGGCCTAGGTGGCCGATGCGGAAGATGCGCCCCTTGACCCGTGACAGGCCTTGGCCGAGCGACAGGTTGTAGCGGTCGAGGATCAGCGTGCGCACCGCGTCGGAATCCACGCCCTCGGGCATCACCACCCCGGTCAGCACAGAGGAGTGGGCGGCTTCGTTCCCGCACTGGATTTCGAGCCCCCAGGCGGTGACGGCGGCGCGCGTCGCGGCGGCGAGCCGGTCGTGGCGGGCGAAGACTTGGTCGAAGCCTTCTTCGCGCAGCAGGTCGAGCGATTCAGCCAGCCCGTAGAGCAGGTTGGTCGCCGGGGTATAGGGGAAGAAACCGCCCGGGTTGGTTGCCAGCATCGCCCCCCAGTCCCAGTAGGAGCGGCGGGTCTTGCTGGTTTCGGCGGCCTCCACCGCACGAGGGGAGAGCGCGACCAGTCCTAGGCCCGGCGGCAGCATCAGCCCCTTCTGGGAGCAGCTCACCGTGACATCCACGCCCCAGTCGTCATGGTGGTAGGGCAGGGAGCCGAGTGACGAGATCGCGTCAACCATGAGCATCGCGGGGTGGGATTCGGCGTCGATCGCCTTCCGGATCGCGGCCACGGGGCTGACCACGCCGGTCGAGGTTTCGTTGTGGACCACCATGACCGCTTTGATCTCGTGGCCCGTGTCGGCGGCTAGGCGTTCCCGGATCTCGTCGGGCTCGGCCCAGTCGCGCCAGTCGCCGGGAATCATTTCGACTTCGACGCCCCAAGATTCGGCGAGCGCGCGCCAGAGATTCGCGAAGTGGCCGGTCTCGGCCATCAGCACCCTGTCGCCCGAAGAGAGCGTGTTGGCGACGGCCGACTCCCATGCGCCGGTGCCAGAGGAGGGGAAGATGAGCACCGGGTGGCGGGTGCCGAAGACCTCGCGTGCGCCGTCGAGTACCTTGCGGCCCAGCTCGGCGAATTCGACGCTGCGGTGGTCGATCACCTGGGCGCCGATGGCCGCGCGGACCCGGTCGGGAACGGGGCTGGGGCCAGGAATATGGAGGAAGTGTTGTCCGACTCGGTGGGTCATTGGGCCCCTGAATGTCTACTTTTCTGATTGTGCTCAGGACATTTTGCATTCATTTTTGGGAAGCACAACGTTTTTCGGGCGTTGATAATGGTGTAAGCAGGGTCAGCCGGAAAGGGAGAGGCGGATGGAAGACGGGATTCCTGGCGCAGGGGCAGAGGCGGAGCCGCAAGCTGCGGGCCTTAAGCCGCTTTCGGGCAGTGCTGCCTCGCTGCACGAGGAAATCCTGACGAGCGTCCGCGGCTACCTGCTCGAGGGCAGTCTGCCCGAAGGGGCCCGCATCCCCGAACGGCTGCTCTGCGAGCAGATGGGCGTGTCGCGCACCCCCTTGCGTGAGGCACTCAAGGTGCTGGCGTCGGAAGGATTGGTCGAACTACTGCCGAACCGAGGGGCACGCGTAAGGTCTTATGATAAGGATGATATTCGCGAGTTGTTCGAGGTCATGGGTGGGCTCGAGGCGCTCGCGGGGCGCTTGGCCTGCGCCGGGATCACCGATGCCGAGGTCGGCGAGATCGAGCGGCTGCATTATGACATGTACTCCTGCTACATGCGGCGCGACCTGCCGGCCTATTTTGATCTGAACCAGAAGATCCACGGCGCGATCGTGGCGGCCGCCCGCAACGAGCTGCTGGCCGCGACTCACGCCAATTTCGCCAGCCGCATCCAGCGTGTGCGCTACAACGCTAACCGCGAAAACCACCGGGATCGCTGGGGCGAAGCCATGCGCGAGCACGAACAAATGCTGGATGCGCTTCAGCGTCGGTCTGGATCGGAGCTTGCCGATATCATGTATGCCCATCTGCAGAACAAGCGGGCGGCGGCGATGCGCTATCTGGATGAAGGGTCAGAGGCCTGAAATTCGGCCGTTCTTGAGAATTTACGTGTGGGGCCAATGAAGATGGGCGTGCCCGGTGGGCGCGCCTTTTCGCGTTGCGCCCAAAATGCGTGCGACTGCTGCGTGTTGGGCAGCAAAAGCGGCTGACCTTGTCGATCGCATGAAAAACGCACTTGAACTGAATGCAAAATTTGGCATCCTGAATTCCGAGTTGAATGCTGAGGTGCGGGATGACGACATCGGCGATCGTGATCGGAGCAGGGGTGATTGGCGCCTCCGTGGCGTTTCGCCTGGCTCAGGCCGGTGTGCGTGTCACCCTCGTCGAAGCTGGCCGGATCGGCGCGGGCACCTCGCTCTGCAGCTTCGCCTGGGTCAGTGCCTGCGAGCGGGTCGCCTCGGACGACTACTACCGCCTGAGCCTTGCCGCCGTGCGCGCCCACCGTGCCACGGTCGAGGAATTCGGCGACCGCGGCACCTGGCATGTCCGCCCTGGCGTCATCCAGTGGCGCGCGGCCGAGTGGGAAGACCCCGCCCTTGCCGACAAGCCCGTCGATCGCAAGCTCGAGCGGCTGCAGGAGCTCGGCTACCCGGCCGAGGCGTTGACGCCCGAGGAGCTGCGCAAGCTCGAGCCCGAGCTGGCCGAGGATGCGATCACCGAAAGCGACTTCGCGATTCATTACCCCGACGACGGCTATGTGGAGGCGTCGGTCTACATCGGCGAACTGTTCGACCGGGCCGTGCGGCGCCATGGGCTGGTCATCCGCACCGGCACGCCGGTGGCCGAGGTTCTGCTAGAAGGCGGTCAGGTGCGCGGCGTGCGCACCGCCGCGGGTGAGCGGATCGAGGCGGATGTCGTAGTGAACTGCGCCGGTCGCTGGTCGTCCGATATCGTTGGCCACGAAGAGCTTCAGGTGCCACTGGCGCCGACCGTCGGCCTGATCGCCTACACCCCCTCGCTGCCCACGACGATCCGCAAGGTGCTGCGCACCCCGGGCCTGAACGTGCGGACCGACGGGGCGGGGCGGCTCCTACTCCGCGCCAACGACCTCGACGCCCATGTGGGTGAGCATGACGCGCCGACCCCCGATCATCCGGTCGCGCAAAAGTTGGTCGAACGACTCTGGGCGCTGGCCCCCGCGCTCCAAGGCGTGCCGGTCGAGGCCGTACGGATCGCCGTGCGCCCGATCCCGAAAGGTGGGCTGCCCTGCGTCGGGCCGATCCCGGGTGTGGCGAACTATTGGGTCGCCGTGACCCACGGCGGCATTAACACCGCTGCATTCATCGGCACCGCTCTGCGCGACGAAATCCTCGATGGCCGCCCGGTAGAAGAATACGCGCCATTTCGCCCGGCGCGGTTTTTTGAGGGGGCGGCTCCATGAATGATCCGCTGCTTCAGGTTGAAGACCTACGCCTGACCTTCACCAAGGGCGAGGTGCCTCACATCATCGACGGCGTCTCCTTCGAGGTCCAGGCGGGCGAGACACTCTGCATCGTCGGCGAGTCCGGCTGTGGCAAGAGCGTAACGTCCATGGCGCTCATGGGCCTGTTGCCGACACCACCCGCGCGCATCGTCTCGGGCCGCGCGACCTTTGAAGGCGAAGACCTTTTCGCCATGACCGAGGCGCGGCGCACGAACCTGCGCGGCAACCGGCTGGCGATGATCTTCCAAGAGCCGATGTCCTCGCTCAACCCGTCCTTTACTATCGGTCACCAAATCATCGAGGGCATCCGCCGGCATCGTAACTTCTCCAAACCCGAGGCAAAGGCCCGCGCTATCGAGGTGCTGCGAATGGTGCGTATCCCCGCGCCTGAAAGAAGGATGGCAGCCTATCCGAGCCAGCTCTCGGGCGGCATGCGCCAGCGAGTGATGATCGCCATGGCGCTGGCCAACGAACCGCGCCTACTGATCGCGGACGAGCCGACCACTGCGCTCGACGTGACTATCCAGGCGCAGATCCTGAACCTCGTGAAGACGCTTCAGGTTGAGACCGGGACGGCGATGATCCTGATCACCCACGATCTTTCGGTGGTGGCCGAGGTCGCCGACCGGGTGGCCGTCATGTACGCCGGCAAGATTGTGGAAAGCGGCACGGTCGACCAGATCTTTGCCGATCCTCAGCATCCCTACACAATTGGCCTGTTCGGCTCGGTCCCCTCTTTGGGCCGGCGGGCCGGGAGGCTGGCGACGATCGAGGGCTCCGTGCCCCCCCTCGACCACATGCCCAAAGGCTGCCGCTTCGCCACCCGCTGCCCCTTTGCCGACGCGCGCTGCCACAGGGAGGCGCCGCCCGTGATCATACCTGAGCCTGGCCACATGGCGGCGTGCTGGTACGCCCCCTTGGAAGACAAGGTGGCCGCGGCATGAGTGGGATTACGGAAGAGAAGGATGCCCCGATCCTAGAGGCGCGCGACTTGGTGAAGGTCTTCGGCAAGCCGCAGGGGCTGCTGAACCGCAACCCGCAGGTCCAAGCGGTCTCCGGCGTGTCCTTGTCGATCCGCCGGGGCGAGACCTTCGCCATCGTCGGCGAGAGCGGCTGCGGCAAGTCCACTTTGGGCCGGCTGCTGCTGCGCCTCCTCGAGCCGACCTCGGGCGAGGTGCATTTCGAGGGGCGCAACATCTCTGAGGTTCCGTCGGACAAGCTGCGAAGTCTGCGACGCGACCTGCAGATCGTTTTCCAGGACCCCTTCGCCTCGCTCAACCCGCGCATGACCGTGGGCCAGATCGTGGCCGAGCCGATCCGCCTGCACGGCCTGGCCAAGGGCAGGGCGGTGCGCGACAAGGTGGACGAGTTGCTGCGCACCGTGGGTCTGCGCCCCGACTTCGCCGACCGCTACCCGCACGAGTTCTCGGGCGGCCAGCGCCAGCGGATCGGGATCGCCCGTGCGCTCGCCTCTGGCCCGAAGCTGATCGTGGGCGATGAGCCGGTCTCGGCGCTGGATGTGTCGATTCAGGCGCAGGTGGTCAACCTGCTGGAGGAACTGAAGGAAAAGCTGGGGCTCACACTGGTGATCGTGGCTCACGACCTGGCCGTAATTCGCCACATGAGCGACCGGGTGGCGGTGATGTATTTAGGCCAGACTGTCGAGGTGGCCGAGGTCGACGCGCTCTACGAGGCGCCGCTGCACCCCTACACCCGCGCGCTACTCGGCGCGATCCCGGTTTCCTCGCCCACTGCGCGGCGCGTGCGCGAGCCCCTGGGCGGCGACGTGCCAAGCCCCACCGCGCCGCCGCCGGGTTGCCGATTCCACACCCGCTGCCCCCACGCGCGGACTCCCTGCCGGGAAACCGCGCCCGAGCTCGAGACGGTTCAGGGCGACCGACAGGTGGCCTGCCACTTCTGGCGCGAGATCGCCGCGGAACAGGGCGGCGCACTGGCAGCCGCCACGCCCCACAGCCCCGCGCTCGCCCGCCGGCTCGAGCTTTTCCGCAGCCGCCAAGCAGGCCCTTAGACACGAATAACAACCAGAAAACACACAGCAAAACCAACCGGGAGTGTTCACATGACACACAGACTTCTTTCCACCACGGGCCTCGGCTTGCTGGCGTCCACGCTGCTGGCGTCGGCAGTCGCGGCACAGGACATCACCATCGCGCTTCAGGATGACCCGGACGTGCTCGACCCCCACCGCGGCAACAGCTACGTCGGCCGCCTCGTGTTCAATTCGCTTTGCGACAAGCTCGTGGACACGGACGAAAACCTGAACATCGTACCGCGCATAGCGACGGAGTGGTCCTGGAACGACGACAACACCGTGCTCACCATGCAGCTGCGCGAGGACGCGGTGTTCCATGATGGCGAGCCCATCAACGCCGACGCGGTAGTCGCTAACCTCGACCGCGCGATCAATCTGCCCGAAAGCCAGCGCTCGGGCGAGCTTGCCTCGGTCACCGGTTACGAGGCCACGGGCGAGTTCACGGTCGAGATCACCCTCGAAGGCCCCGACGCCACTTTCCTCAGCCAGATTTCCGACCGGGCCGGCATGCTCGTGTCGCCCGCAAGCTTTGACACCGAAGCCTCGGGGGCCGCGGTCTGCTCGGGTCCCTACAGCTTCGTCGAGCGGATCCAGAATGACCGCATCGTGCTAGAGAAGTTCGAGGACCACTGGGACGCCGACAACTATCACTTCGACACGGTGACCTATCAGCCAATCCCCGACACAACAGTGCGGCTCGCCAACCTGCAGGCTGGTGACATCGACTTCATGGAGCGGCCAGCTCCGTCGGACAAGGAAACCATCGACGCCGACGAGGACCTGGTGTTCGAGATGATCCCGGGCCTTGGCTACTACGGCATCGTGTTCAACTCGGCCAACGGCGAGCGGTCAGAAAGCCCAATCAACTCGGACCCGCGGCTGCGCCGCGCCTTCGAGCTGACGCTCGACCGCGAGGTCATCAACCAGGTCGTGGGGCTCGGCATCTATTCGCCCGCTTACCAGCCCTTCGCCCCGGCGAGCTTCGCCTACAACCCCGAGTTTGACGGCGGTGGTCGTGACGTCGAGGCCGCGCGCGAGCTGATGGCGGAAGCCGGCCACGAGACCGTGTCCTTCGAGATCACCTACGCCAACAACTCGCTCATGCAGCAGCTGTTCGAGCTGGTGCAGGCGATGTCGGCCGAGGCGGGCTTCGAGGTGACCTTGCGTCCGGTCGAATTCGCCGCCTACCTGTCCGAGCGCGAGGCCGGCAACTTCGACGCCGCCCAAACCGGCGCGTCGGGCCGGGTCGACCCGGACGGTAACTTCTACCGCTATCTGGGCTGCGAAGCCGCCGCCAACCCGGGCCGGTTCTGCCACCCGGAGATGGAAGAGGCGATGCTTGCCGCCCGCACCGTCACCAACGACGAAGAGCGCAAGGCCTACTACGATCAGGCGCAAGAGGTGCTGCACGCGGAAATCCCGACGATCTACCTCTACTACACGCCGAACTACTACGCTTACACCGCCGACCTTGAAGGCTTTGTGCCTTACCCGGACGGTGTGATCCGGCTGGCCGGCGTGACGCTGAACGAAGAGTGATGAAACCCCGGGACGGCGGTGCCCTACCGCCGTCCCGCACCTGACCTGAAGATCGCCAAAGTGCTGACCCTCATACTCCGCCGAACGCTCGAAGCGATCCCGACGCTGATCCTGGTGTCGATCATCGTGTTCGGCCTGCAACGTATGTTGCCCGGCGACCCGATCCTGACGCTTGCCGCCGAGAACCCCGACCCGGAGGTGATCGCCTACCTGCGCGAGAAGTACCGGCTCGACCAGCCGATCCCGATCCAGTACTTCGCCTGGGTTAGCCAGGTGCTTCAGGGCGATTTTGGCATCTCGATCCGCACCGAGCTGCCGGTGGCTGAGATGATCCTCCAGAAGCTGCCGATCACCATCCAGCTGGCCACCATGGCGATCGCCATGGCCATGCTGATCGGCATCCCCACGGGCATCATCGCCGCGGTGCGCAAGAATTCTCCGCTCGACTACGCCGCCAACGTCGTGGCGCTGTCGGGCATGTCCATTCCGAACTTCTGGTTCGGGATCCTGTTGATCATGACCTTCTCGGTCTGGCTCGGCTGGCTCCCGGCCTCGGGCTACGTGCCCATAGACGAAAGCTTCTGGCTATCCGTGCGGGCGATGCTCATGCCCGCCTTCGTGCTCGCCACCGCCGTCTCCGCCTACCTGATGCGTCACACGCGCTCCGCCATGCTGGGCGTGCTCAGCTCGGACTACGTGCGTACGGCGCGCGCCAAGGGCCTGCTAAGCCGCTCCGTCGTTTTGAAGCACGCGCTGCGCAACGCGCTGATGCCGATCGTCACGATCTCGACCCTCCTGTTTGGGGAGTTGCTGGCCGGCGCCGTCCTGACTGAGCAGATCTTCACCATCCCCGGCTTCGGCAAGCTGATCGTCGACGCCGTCTTCACCCGCGACTACGCGGTGGTGCAGGGGGTCGTGCTGGTTACGGCGGCCGGCTTCATCTTGGTCAACCTGCTGGCCGACGTCCTCTACATCCTGATCAACCCGCGCCTGAGGCATTCGCGATGACCGACGCGATCCAAACTGCTCCCGCACGTCCCGGCGAAGAGGTGATCTCGCCGCGCCGCCGGTTCCGCGCGTTCTCCAAGATCACCCGCAGCGGGCCGGCCTTGGCTGGGCTGGCTCTGGTGAGCTTCTTCGTCCTGATCGCGCTCTTCGCGCCATGGCTCGCTCCGCAGGACCCGTTCGCCTCGTCCTTCACGGCGATCCGCAACCCGCCTTCGGCCGAGCATTGGCTCGGCACCGACGAGGTCGGGCGCGACATTCTCAGCCGCCTGATTTTGGGCGCCCGCGCTTCGCTGCTTGCGGGCGTCGTCTCGGTCGGCATTGCGGTGGCCATCGGAGTACCGCTGGGGCTGCTGGCGGGCTATTTCGGCGGCTGGACCGACGGCATCATCTCGCGCCTGACCGAGGCGCTCCTGTCGATCCCCTCGCTGATCCTGGCCATCGCGCTCGCCGCGACGCTCGGACCTAGCCTGACCAACGCCATGCTCGCCATCGGCATCGCAGCCACGCCGATCTTCATCCGCCTCACACGGGGCCAGGTGATGGCCGTGAAGACCGAGGATTACGTGGACGGCGCCCGCGCCATCGGCCTGCCGCATAGCCTGATCTTGTGGCGCTACATCCTGCCCAACGTCGCCCCGCCACTGGTGGTGCAGGCGACGATCACCGTGGCGACCGCGATCATCGCCGAGGCCAGCCTGTCGTTTCTCGGCCTCGGCCAGCAGCCGCCGAACCCCTCATGGGGCTCGATGCTTAACAGCGCCAAGAACTACATGATGCACGCCCCCTTCATGTCGATCTTCCCGGGCACCGCGATCTTCTTGGTGGTGCTGGGCTTCAACATGCTGGGCGATGGCCTGCGCGACGCGCTTGACCCGCGCGAAACCTGATCCGGACGACCCAAAGAATGCAAAGGACCATCTCATGAGCGACCGCGTCACTGACCTGCTGTCGACCCGAATGGACGCCATAGTCTCGCGCCTCAGCGATTACGTCGCCTGTCAGAGCGTCAGCGCTGACCCCGCCTTCGAACCGGGAATGGAGTCCGCGCGGCAGTTCCTGGAAACGCGCCTTGCCGAAATCGGGCTCGACAATGTCCAGCGTCTCGACGGCGGCGGCCACCCGGCCGTCTACGCCGACTGGCTGCACGCGCCGGGCAAGCCGACACTCATCGTCTACGGACATTACGATGTGCAGCCTCCCGATCCGCTGGACGAGTGGCAGACCGAGCCCTTCACTCTTACCGAAAAGGACGGTCGCCTTTACGGACGCGGAGCTTCGGACAACAAGGGCTCCTCCACCATCGCGTTGGAATCCCTCGCCGGATATCTCGAGGTCGAGGGTGGCTTTCCGTTCAACCTCCGCTGCCTGTTCGAGGGTGAGGAAGAGGTCGGGGCTGCCACTTTGCCAGTGATCTTCGAGCGCTACCGCGACCTGCTGCGGGGCGACCTCGTGCTCTCGGCGGACGGCGGGCGCAACGGCTTCTGGCCGGCGATCAACGTGGGCTGCCGGGGGGTGACGGCGCTCGAGGTCACTCTAAAAACCTCCGCCGTGCGTGACCTGCACTCGGGCCGCTACGGCGGTGTGACGCGCAACGCGCTGCACGACATGACCGCACTGCTCGCCTCGCTCCACGACGACGAGGGGCGGGTTAGTGTCGGCGGCTTCTTGCCCGACGCCGCGCTGCCGACCGAGGAGGCCCGCCGCCACGTGGCCGAGCTGGGTCTGGACGAGGACGAGCTATTCGCCAGCTTCGGCGGTACGCCCCATGGCTGGCCCGGATACAGCGCGATCGAGCGGCTGATGCTGCTGCCCACGCTGGAAATCAACGGCATGTGGGGCGGCTACATCGGGCCCGGCGGCAAGACCGTGATCCCCAACGCCGCCCATGCGAAGGTCACTCTGCGCCTCGTCCCCGGCCTCAGCCCCGCCGATGCCCGCAAGGCCGTGGTCGACCACCTCCAAGCCCATGCGCCCGAAGGTACGACGGTTAGCGTGTCCGCTGAGAGCGGCGGTGCCCCGGCCTACAACCTGGGCGAGGACAGCCCCCTGGTGATCGCCGCCGACCGGGTCCTGCGCGAGGTGACGGGTGAGACCCCAGTGCGGGTGCGTAGCGGCGGCACCTCTCCGATCACAGCGACGATCCGCGAGAAGCTTGGTATCGACACGCTGATGTTCGGCTTCAGCCTGCCCGCCGACGGTGTCCACGCCCCCAACGAATCCTACGCGATCCAGAGTATCCGCGAAGGCATCGTCTGTTGGCCGAAGATGCTGACCGAGCTGGGTCGGATTTGGGACGCAAAGACCAATTGAAGAAAGATCAGCCATGAAAGTCATCGTCATCGGCGCCGGGATCATCGGCGCCTCCATCGCGTTTCGTATGGCCGAGGCGGGGGCCCAGGTGACCCTGGTCGAGGCCCACCGGGTCGGCAGCGGCACCTCCTCCACCAGCTACGCTTGGGTCAATGCTTGCGAGAAGCTCACCTCGCGCGCCTATTTCGATCTCAACTTCGCCGGGGTGAAGGCGCACCGCCGACTCGCCGGCGAGATCGAGGGCGCCAACTGGCTCCACCGCCCTGGCGTCGTCCAGTGGAAGGACGCGGGCGCCGAGGCCGCAGGCTTCGACGAGGGCAATTTCGACAAGCTCGAACGGCTTAAGAGCTGGGGTTACCCCGCCGATGCGATCACCGCCGAGACGCTGGCGCGGCTCGAGCCGGACGTGGACCTGTCCACCTTCACCGAGACCGGCGCGATCCACTACCCCGAGGACGGCTGGCTCGACTCGCCGGTCTACGCCGGGGCCATCGTCGCCCGCGCCCAGCGGCGCCATGAGTTGAGGCTGCTCACCGGCACCAAGGTGGCGCGCCTGCTGGTGCGGAACGGCAAGGCGGCGGGTGTCGTGCTGAACGACGGCACCGAGATAGAGGCCGACCGTGTGGTCAACAGCGCCGGCCGCTGGTCGAACGAGGCGGTGGGCGCGGCCGAGCACGAGCTTCCGCTGGCGCCGACCGTCGGGCTGATCGCCTACACCGCCAGCAGCGACACCAGCCTGCGCCACGCCCTGCGTACGCCGCTTGTCAACTGCCGCCCCGACGGGGCGGGCCGCATCCTGCTGCGCGCCAACGACATCGACAAGACGCTGGCCTTCGACACCCCCGCAACCCCTGACAACCCCGCCGCGCAGGAGCTGTTGTCGCGGATGATCCGCCTTATGCCCTCGCTGACGGGGCTGCATGTAGAGGCCGTGCGAACTGCGATCCGCCCGATCCCCAAGGACGGGCTCTCGGCCATCGGGCCCCATCCGGCGCTCGATAATTATTACGTAACCGTTACCCACAGCGGCGTGACGCTCGGCGCCTTCATCGGCGAGGCTGTGCGCGACGAACTGCTGCACGGCCGCTCGGTCCCCGAGCTGGCTGAGTTCCGCCCGGCGAGGTTCTTCTAGATGCGTATCGCGATCCTGGGTGCCGGCGCCGCCGGCTATGCCAACGCCGCCTACCTCATGGACCGCGGCCATGAGGTCGTCCTCTGGTCGCCATCGGGCGCCAGTACCGCGGCCCTGCGCGACGGCGCGATCCTCTGCGAAGGCGAGGTCGAGGGCAGCTTCCGGCCCCACATCGCCGACACCTGCGCCGAGGCCGTAGCGGGCGCGGCCATCGTCATGATCACGCTTCCCGCCAACGGCCACCGCGCGGTCTACGACGCGCTTGTCCCGGCCCTGAGCGACGGCCAGCTGGTGATCATCAGCGCTCAGCCGATCCTCGCCGGCTACCGGCTGAGCGACGCCGTGGTGGCGCGGGGCCTCGACGTGCCGGTAATGGTCTGGGGCACGACGCTGCTGCGTTCGCGCCGCCACGAGGGCACCAAGGTGCGCATCAACACCATCCGCCGCCGCATCGATGCGGCGGTCACGCCCGCCGACGCGCCGGTGCAGTCGCTCTGCACGGAGGTCTTCGGCGACCACTTTCAGATGCGCGACGGCCTGATGGCGGTCTCGCTTGCCAACATCAATCCCCAGTGTCACCTGGCGCTCGCCCTCACCAACATCACTCGGATGGAGCGGCGTGAGGCCTGGGGGCAGGGTGAGAACCTCACCTCCTCGGTCTCCCGACTGATGGCGGACCTCGACGCGGAGCGGGTGGCGATCGGTGCGGCCATGGGCATCGAGGTGCGCTCTCTCGCCGAGCACTACCACCTGACCTACGACATTCCCCGGGCCGCGTTCGAAATCATGGCCGAGGCGGTGCGTGACATGGGCCCCGGCCAGCTTGGCCCAACCACTCCGAACAGCCGCTACGTGCTTGAAGATGCGCCCTTCGGCCTCGTCGCGCTCGTGGCACTTGGGCGCGCGACAGGGCGCGAGGCGGTGCTGCACTCCGCCGGACTTAGGCTGCTGTCTTCGCTCTACGGGCGGGACTTCGAGGCTGAAAACGACTTGCTTGAGGGTGTCGACGTCAGCGCGCTGGTGAGGAAGGCGACCGTCTAGATAAAACTAAAGGGGCCTCTCACGGGCCCGGCTGTCCCCCCCCGAAGACGTCTGCGGTGCCTGGGGCTACGAGCAACACGAGGACATGGCTTAATAATCAGGCGGGAGTTTCGATTCTGAAGATTCCCGGATCGACAGGATCATCGAACGCTGCGATCGGGTTGCGAAGAAATAGACCCCGCGCCCAAGCAAACACGTGTCGTGCTACGACTTGAGCCTCCTAAGGACGTTTTCCAAGACCATGCATGACGACCCGTTCTTCGGCTTCGATTCCTACCATCTGACGTTGGCCGTGTTGGGGCTGGTCGTGATCCTCGCCCGCTGGGTGCCGCGCCTCGTATCGCAGCGGGAACCAGCGGCTGCTCCTCTGATGCTGCTCTTCGGGGCAACTGCGAGCCTGCTGCTGCCGGAAGTCACGTTACTGCCCGACCCGCGCTCCGCCCCTCTGGCTTGGGAGCTGGCGAGTGAACTGACGGTGATCGTAGCACTCTTCGGTGCCGGTTTGCGGATCGACGCCCTCGGACCTTGGCCGCGCTGGATGCCGACGGCGCGGCTCCTCGTTCTCGCAATGCCGCTGACAATCGCAGCAGTGGCGTTCCTCGGCGCAAGCCTCGCTGGCATGACCCTGGCCGCCGCAATTCTGCTTGGCGCGGTGCTCGCGCCGACGGACCCGGTCCTCGCCGGGGACGTGCAGGTCGGCCCGCCGCACGAGGGAGAGGAGCACCCGGTTCGCTTCACGCTGACGACCGAGGCGGCGCTGAACGACGGGCTGGCCTTCCCTTTCGTCTATCTTGGCCTGCTCGTCGCCGCCGAAGGAACGGGTTTCGTGGACTTCCTGACCGACTGGCTCCTGCTCGATGTGATCTGGCGCATCGCGGTCGGCGCGCTGCTTGGCTGGCTGGGCGGGCGGGCACTTGGCTGGGTCCTGTTCCGTCTGCCGTCCGAGGCGCCGCTCGCCGAAACGGCATCGGGTATCATCGCGCTGGCCGGCATTCTTCTCTGCTATGGCTCGACCGAACTGGCAGAAGGCTACGGCTTCATTTCGGTCGCGGTCATGGGCCTGACCTTGCGCCGGATCGAGGAACACCACCAATACCATCGGCGCCTCCATGACTTCTCCGAGACCATCGAGCACGCGCTGACCGCGGTCCTGCTGGTCGCGCTCGGCACGATGCTGCCATTGCTTCTGGGTGCCCTTACTTGGCCGCTGGTGGCCATCGCGGTCTTGGTATTGGCGATCGTCCGGCCGCTGGCTGCCTGGATTTCGCTGTGGGGCGCGGGGCTGGGACGGAATGACCGCGCCATTGTCTCTGTCTACGGCGTCCGCGGCGTAGGTTCGATCTATTGCCTTTGCTACGCCGCAAGCCATATCGAATTCCGCGACGAGGCGGCACTCTGGTCGCTGGTGGCCTTGGTGATCCTGATCTCGGCCGTCCTCCACGGCTTCACGGTCGGCAGGGCGCTGGAGCATGCGAGCAAGGGGGGCAATGGGTGAAGACGGGCGGAGAGCGGACCTTCGCTGCGGTGACAGCTAACGTCCGAAAGGGGCGGAAAGCGGTCGTTCGCTGCGCTTGTCACCAACCGCAGCAGTGCGCAGTAAGCTACCGGTCGGGATGCCGCTTCTGGTCGACGGGAAAGCGCAGCTTACGTGATATCTATGTGGAAGTGGTTCTTTCCAATGATTACGGTCTCCATCAGTGGAATTGAGGGACTGGTTGCATGAACCGCCGGTATTATTGGACCAAGACTTGGGGTGCCCCCGACATCCCAGAGTATGATGCGTTGGCACTAAGCCACGAAGGTACCCGCCAACGGATACTGGGCTACATCCAGCCTGGAGATATCATTGTTTACCTGACTAGTGACGCCAAAGAATCTGATCCGATGCTGCGCGGGCGGCTCGCTGGAGCCGTCGAGATTGCCGATCCCGTCTTAGAAGTGGATGTCGAATTTCTGCGACCAAACGAGAAACGACCGCCCGAGCATTATCGGGATGGAGACGGGCGGTTCCGTTGGCCTTATGGCATCGCCGTTTCACGGACTTGGGTCTTCATTGAGCAGGAAAGCAACGATACATTAATTCCAGATCACGCGGACAAGCGCATGCAGGGCGCGGCAAGCATTCACGAGATGCGACCGGAAGAGATCGGTCGTCTTATGTCGCTTGATGTTCGAGAACAGGTGAAGGGCGGGGCGACCGCAAAGTTGCCATTTCAGGGCTCACTCCATCGTCCCTGGCGCCAACAGGCCGGGATGCGCAAGGCGGCAAACGTGAACCCCGGCACGCATCTCTACATCGCACAGATCTATGATGCTCATGGTTTGACGTTTAAAGTCGGCTCCGGGAAGGTCGCAGACAGAGTTGATGAACTAAACCGCTACCGCCGTCTGACCCAAGGAGAGGCAAAATGGTCCGAAAGGTCATCGAGCCAATTCGCCACAGTCGCTGGCGCCCGAGCAGCTGAAGACTTTATCCTTTTTGAAGCAAAAAAGGCTGGGTATGGGTCTGACGATCACTCAGAGTTTCTTGTTGGGATTTCGAGCCGCGACCTGAATGCGCTCTATGCGAAGTCCATCGAAATCGGCCTGGCCGTGGATGCAGAAGAGACGATCGTTTGACGTCAGCTGACGGTCCACCCTCTGCGTGCTGCCGTATCTTGGGTCACGCTCCCCAAGGGCTAGAAGTGGCCACTCTCTGCACTTGCTCGCGGCAGCAACAACGGGCTGGGTGCGACTTCTGTCCCACAGTCACGGGGCGGATTCCGGACCTTCGTTGCGCTGGGCACGAACGACGGCGAAGCGCAGGAAGCGGACTTCGCAAATTTCACAATCTGTCACCTTTCGGGACGTTCCCGGCCTAAAGACAGCGTCCACAAATGGTGGTAGGGGATGGAATGCCAGGGACGGCACCAACCCACGACTATGGTCCCAAGTAACAGCATTTTGGCGGACCAATTCATGTATGAAACAGCCAGAAACCAGATTAGACACTTCCTCTCAAATTGGACAAATTCCACCGACAACCCCAAATTCGCCGTTTTGATCGAAGGGAAGTGGGGCTGCGGCAAGACGCATTTCATTCAAAGCCTGGTCTATCAGCCTGACTTCACCAAGCGCAAAATAATCTACCTCTCGCTATTCGGCGTTGGCAGTATGCAAGATTTTGAGCGGCAGTTGTTCTATGCAGCGTCTTCCAAAGCTACGAAGTTCATACATCAAGGGGTCGGCTTTGCTTCCTCCTTGTTCTCTGGCGCTATTTCTGTCGGCTCCGGTGGCATATTTTCGGGGTCAGCAGACATCGGCAAGGCTGTTGAAAGCACACTTGGTCAGGTGACCAAAGCTGTTGATGCGATCAATGACGCACTGGTCATAATAGATGACCTCGAACGTTGTGGGTTTGAACAATCAAAATTGCTTGGCGTCCTCAATCGCTACATCGAACATGGCAACGCACGGGTCATTCTGGTCGCAAATACAAGCCGGGTCAAAGACGTAAAGTTTAACGAGTTCAGGGAAAAGGTTGTCGGTCAATCCTTCGAAATCCCACCTGACCCAGAAACTGCGGTAGCGTCCTTCATCAGCGAGATGTCAGAGACGAAAGCCAAGCAAGTGATCGTCGCTCGAACGGATCTAATTGAAGAACTCTACCGTCTCTCGCAATTCAATAACCTTCGGGCAATTCGTCAGTTCTTGTGGTTTCTTATCGGCATGATTGATGCTGCCGACGAACAATATCTACACAATACTGAATTGATGGATAGCTTGACAACGCAAGCATTCATATTCTTCATGGAGTTCAAATTGAACTTGGGAGGCTCAGAATATGCGCTCACCCCTATTGATCTTCTCTCCGAGTATGGTGGCCACGATCCCGAAGACCGAAGCTTCTATACGTTCAAGATCAAAGATGATGAGCCCGACACCCCCAAGCGTAAAGTGATCCTCAAATACAACCTCGTGACTGGTATCCGAACATCCGTGACAATCCGTCAGTGGATCGACATTCTGAATAGCGGAACGGTCGATCCCGAACGGTTCAATAGCGAACTGGCAGGCGCATCCGAAGTTAACGGTCCGGACAGTTGGCCCTCTTGGAAACGGCTTTGGCATATTTGGAGTTGGGACTTTTCGGACGGGTCGGTCAAAGAATTCGACGCCGACATCACCGACATCCTAAAGGGTATTGAACAAGGTAGGTATCAGAACCCAGTTGTCGTAATGCATGTCGTAGGCGTTATCTTAATGTTGCTGAACGAGGGATTGATTAAAGATGCCACGGATGGCTGGGTTCAAAGACTCAAGCGATATATTGATGAAGTAGTCACTCCTGGCCTTGACCTTGAAAGCTTTAGTTCAACCCGTTGGAATTTTGACTCTGGATATGATGGTTTGGGCTATGTTCGTCGCGACGAGCAGGACTTCAAGGAAGTGCTGTCTCATTTGCAGGAGGCCGCAAAGAACTGGTACGCTAACTGGAAAGCCCAACCGGTTGCAGATCATTTAATCGAGACACTGAAAACAGACTACTTTGAGTTTCTAGGGGACCTAACCTACATCAACGGCAAGGGCACCCAAAGATTCTTTCGCGAGCCTATATTGCAGAGCATCGATCCTGGGAACTTCGTCGCCGCTTGGTTATCCCTTGGTAGGGAAAAAGAACGGATGCTGACTGGGTATTTTAAAGATCGCTATGACAGCGTGCCACAACTAATCCTGACCGAAGGCCCCTGGTGGCAGAGCGTAGCAGACTGCCTTTCCGTCAAGATCGACAAAGAGGAAATAATGCCGCGTAAAGCCCAGATGCGCGGTTTGGTGAAGGGGATCGCCAACTTGGTGGATGAAAGACTATGTAAACAGCGACTGCGTGGTCTGTTGACCGGCCAAGAGTGCCAAAGTGAAATCGACCTCAGTTGGACACTCAAACAAACGTAAGCCTATCTAACCAATCCGGCGCGGTACCAATGATCGCTGCGTGCTGGGAGCGGTCATTCGCTGCGCGATCCATGAACGGCAGCAAAGGGCCGGGAGCTGACCTTGGCTGCGAGGGTGGCCATAAGCGACCCTTCCCAAACATTTGCTGCGCGCATATCGTAGCCTATGGAATGAAAGTGCCGATTGGCAGGCAGAGATGATGCTCACGGCGCGCGTCATATTCGACGCGCTAATCACTCGTAGGGCAGGAGAAATGACGGCAAGCGCCATTGCCGACCTATCCTGCGTCGATCTCGTTTTCAGGCATCAATAGATATGGGTCTCGCGCGCGCCGTGCTCGACGCTCCAGCCGCGGTACATGCCTTCGCAGTTGAACGGCGCGGTAAAGCTGCCGTCCGCAGCCACCGCGATCAGCCCGCCGGAGCTTCCGATCGACGTAAGATCGTCGCGGACCACGCCGCCGGCCGCATCGTAGAGCGAGGCCGAGGTCAACCGTATCCGGGCTTCGATCTCGTGCGCGACGGCCAGCCTCAGGAAAGCTTCGCCGTCGCCGGTGGCAGAGACGGCGCAGCTGCGGTTGTCGGCGAAGGTGCCCGCGCCGATGACCGGGGTGTCGCCCACGCGGCCCGTCCGCTTTGCGGTCATGCCCCCGGTCGAAGTGGCGGCCGCCAGCGCGCCGTGCCGGTCGCGAGCGACAGCGCCCACCGTGCCGTGTCGCCGACTCGGATCATCGTCCAGCCGTCCGGCGCGCTCCATCTCGAGCGTCTCCTGCAGGCTGTACCAGCGCGCCTGGGTGAAGAAATAGGTGTCCTCCTCGAAAGGTAGCCCAGCCTCCGTGGCGACGGCATGCGCGCCTGCACCTATCATCAGTACGTGGTCGGTCCGCTGCATCACCGCACGGGCAGCGCGGATCGGATTGCGGGGGCCGCAGATTCCGGCGACCGCGCCCGCCATCCGGTCGCGCCCATCCATGATCGCGGCGTCCATCTCGTGCCGCCCGTCGCGGGTGAAAACCGCGCCACGGCCGGCGTTGAACAGCGGTTCGTCCTCAAGCGCGCAGACAGCCGCCTCGACCGCGTCGACCGCGCTGCCATCGGCGGCCAGCACGGCCTCGCCGGCGGCCAGGGCGTGGTTCAGAGCCACATGATACCGCCCCTCGGCCTCGGGCGTCATCGCCTCTCGGGGCAATACGCCGGCTCCTCCATGGATCACGAGAGTGTAGCTGCCAGTCATGTTGCACCTCGTGCCGATTTCCGGACAATGGCCAATCCCTCTGCCCGGGCAGTGCCGAAACAAGTGGCAGTTCGTGACGCGAAGATCAATTCATGCGACATGGGGCTGTCGCGTGAACGATTTCTTGGTAACCTAACCACAACATATGGGGCATCGCCCGCCAATCAGGACAGATTGATGAACATGTCGGCAAAGGTTACCGAGGGTGCTCCGGAAACCGTCGCGGCGCCGAGGCGCGCCCGCGGCGCGCTGGTCGCCATCGGCGGTGCCGAGGACAAGACCAACGAGATCGGCATTCTGCGCACCGTCCTCGCGCTGACGGAAAAACCCGATCCGGTGGTGGGCGTGGTTACCACCGCCAGCAGCATCCCCGACGACGTCTTCGCCGCCTACGACGCAGCGTTCCGCATCATCGGTGCGGCCGATGTCCTGGACGTGCGCGTGCGCGACCGGCGTGGCGCCAATGCCCCGCAGGTGATCGAGATGATCAAGCGCGTGGACGTGCTTTTCATCTCGGGCGGGGACCAGATGCGCCTGACACATGTCTTCGGCGGCTCGGCCGCGCTCGACGCGATCCGCCGGCGGCACGAGACAGGGATGGTCATCGCTGGCACCAGCGCGGGCGCGGCCTGCCAGTCATCGACCATGGTCTATGGCGGCCCGGCCGACGACTCGCTGCGCAAGGGCGCCGTCAAGATGTCGGCCGGCTTCGGGTTCATCGACGGCGTGATCATAGACACGCACTTTCTCGAACGGGGGCGGTTCTCGCGCCTGATGGAGGTCGGCGCGACCAACCCGGAATACCTTGGCGTGGGGCTCGGAGAGGACGCGGCGGCGCAATTCGACGGCGGACTCATCCGGGTGTTCGGCCCCGGACACGTCATCGTGGTTGACAGTTCGGAGATCAGCGGTTCGAATGTGTATGACCTCGCCGAAGGAGAAGCTGTCGCGGTTTCCGGCGTGAAAATGCACGCGCTGGTCGATGGGTATGGATATAGCCTGACAGACCGGCGAGTCCTCGAGCCCGACGAGCTTGAGGCACACGGTCTGGAGCCAAGGATTGCAAATACTTGAAAACCGCGCACTGCGCGGCCCCAACTATTTCAGCCGCTACCAATCTATCTACATGCGCCTCGACATCGATGATCTCGAGGACCGCCCAAGCGATAAGGTCCCCGGGATCGTGGACGCGCTCAGGGCGCTGATTCCGACCATCTACGACCATCGCTGCTCGGTCGGTGAGCCGGGCGGCTTCCTCCAGCGGGTGGAAAACGGCACTTATGCCGGGCACATGGTCGAGCACGTCGCCATCGAACTGCAGAACCTCGTGGGCTTCTCCGTGGGGTACGGCAAGACGGTCGACAGCTACGATCGCGGCATCTACGACGTCGTCTATCGCTACCGCGACGAGGCGACGGGCCTTGCCGCAGGAGAGGCGGCCGTCGATATCGTGCGCAGGCTGTACGATGGCCAGCCGGTCGATCTGCAGCCGCATATCGACCACCTCAAGGAAGTGCGTGACGCCAACGCGCTGGGGCCGTCGACGGGTTCGATCGTGAACGCCGCCAAGGCGCGCAACATCCCGTGGAACAACCTGACCGCGGGCACCAGCTATACCCAGCTGGGCCACGGCAAAAATTAGCGCCGGTTCCAGGCCACGGTCACCGACGCGTCGGGCATCATCGGCCACTCGATCGCCGACGATAAAGACTGGACCAAGCAGATCCTGGCAGATGCGGGGGTGCCGGTGCCGCGGGGCCAGACCTGCTATTCCTTCGACGAGGCGCAGGCTGCCGCCGAGTGGATCGGCTGGCCGGTGGTGACCAAGCCGCTGTCGGGCAACCACGGCCGCGGCGTGACCACCGACATCGCCTCGGTCGAGGACCTGCGCGCGGGCTATGACGCGGCTGTGTCGCGAGCCCGCGACGATTATGCCGGCGTGATCGTCGAAAGCTACATCAAGGGCGAGGATCACCGCATGCTGGTGATCGGCGGCAAGCTGGTCGCCGCCGCGCGACGGCGGCCCGCCCACGTGAAGGGCGACGGCACGCACACGATCCAGCAGTTGATCGACACTGAGAACGCCGATCCCCGGCGCGGAGTTGGGCATGAGAACCTGCTGACCCAGATCGATGTCGATGACCAGACCCGGCGCATGCTGGACCAGGCCGGGCTGGCGCTGGACACCGTGCTGCCCGAGGGCGAAATCGCCTTCCTGAAATCGACCGCAAACATTTCGACCGGGGGCACCGCCGCCGACCTGACGGACGAGGTCCACCCCGAGGTCAAGTTCGCGATGGAACGGATCGGCCGGCTGGTCGGGCTCGACGTTATTGGCATCGACCTGCTGTGCCAGAACGTGTCGATCCCGCTGGACCAGCAGCCCGCCGGCGTCGTCGAGGTCAATGCCGGCCCGGGGTTCCGAATGCATATGGCGCCCACGCACGGCACGCCCCGCCCGGTGGGCGAACACATCGTCGACATGTTGTTCCCCGACCCGACCGACAACGGTCGCATTCCGATCACGGCGATCACCGGCACGAACGGCAAGACCACGACTACGCGCTTGATCACGCACATCCTGCGACAGGCGGGCTGGTCGGTGGGCATGGGCTGCACCGGCACGGTAGAGATCGACAATAATGTCATTCTGCGCGGCGATTATTCGGGTCCCGCTGCTGCGCAAGCCGTACTGCGCGAACCCACCGTGGAGCACGCGGTGCTTGAGGTGGCGCGCGGCGGCATCATGCGCCGCGGCCTCGGCTTCGACGAGGCGGACGTGGGCGTTCTGCTCAACATCGCGTCGGATCACCTGGGCGAGCGCGGCATCCATACGCTGGACGAGCTTGCGCGTTGCAAGACCGTCGTGGTCGACGCCGTCAAGCGCAAGGACGAGGGCGGCTATTGCGTTCTCAACGCCGACGACCCGTTGGTTATGGACCAGGGCACTTACTGGGCCCGAGGCGAGATCATCTACTTCACGATGGATCCGGACAACCCCGAGCTGTTCGATCATCTGGCGGGGCTGGGCATGGTCCTGACCGTGAAGCAGGGCAAGATCGTGCTGCTGCGAGGCAAGGTCACGGTCGACATCGTCGAGGTCAACGACGTTCCCATCGCCTTCGAGGGGCACGCGCCCTTCAACGTGCAGAATGCGATGGCCGCGGCGGGCGCAGCTCTGGCCCACGGGATCGAGCTTGACGATATCCGCGCCGGGCTGCTGACCTTCCATCCGACGCCCGCGCAGATGCCCGGGCGAACGAACTACTTCGAGGCCGACGGCGTGCGCTGCCTGATCGATTACGGTCACAACGTCCCTGCGCTGATTGCGCTGGAACCGCTGGTTCGGGGCCTGGGCACGCGGCGAAAGATCGCTGTTTCGACCGCGCCGGGCAACCGCCGTGACGAGGATCTGATCGCTCTGGGTGCCCAGCTCGCACGGATGTGCGACAGAGTCATCGTCTATGAGACCGACGCGCGCGGCCGCGACGAGGGCGAGGTCGCCCGCCTGATCCACGATGGCGCGGCCTCCGAGGGCGGCGCCGAGATTGTTGAGATCATCCTGGACGAGGCCGAGGCTGTCGATCGCGCGATGGAATCCGCCGAGCCCGGCGATTTTCTGCTGCTTCTGGTCGATGATATCGCCGGTACGACCGATCGTCTCAAGGGCCGTAGCTTCGCCACGCAGGCCAAGCTGGCGCAAACCTGACTCGGGTCCCGGTCATGGGCCGCACGGGCCCAGACCGCCCTCACCCTCGCCGGGCGGCCCGCCATAAGAGACGCCCGCCCGGCCCATTCACGCATCGTCGTCGCAGGAGGGCGCAAACATGACCAAGCACGTATTCGTCATAGGACTGAACGATCTGAACGCCGAACGACTGAAACGCCTACGCGGCGTCGAGGACGTGAGGTTTCACCCGCTGCTGAGCCCGAGCCAGGTCTCGGAGACGCAGGATTTCGACATTCCCGCCATGCTGGCCGAGGCCGAGGCGACGCTTGACGGGCATGACGGATCAATCGACGCGATCGTCGGCTATATCGACTTTCCCGTTTCGACCATGCTGCCAATCCTCTGCAAGAAATACGGGACGCCGCAGGCGTCGCTGGAAAGCCTGCTGAAATGCGAGCACAAATATTGGTCGCGCAGCGTGATGCGGGAGGCGATCCCGGACCACATCCCGAAATTCACCGCCTTCGACCCGTTCGACGACTCCGCGCTGTCCAAGATCGGCGAGGCCGACCTGCGTTTTCCTTTCTTCGTCAAACCGATCAAGTCGTCCGGCTCGCGGCTGGGTTTTCGCATCGACAGCCCCGAGGATTTCGATTTCGCCACGGAAAAGCTGCGCGCCGAGATCCGCTCGATCGGCGAACCGTTCGACCATGTCCTGAGCCAAGCCGACCTGCCCGACGACATCCGCGCCGTCGAGGGGCATTACTGCATGGCCGAACAGGTGATCGGCGGGCGGCAATGCACGGTCGAGGGCTACGTGCACAACGGCGAGGTCGTGCCCTACGGCACGGTGGATTCGATCCGCTACCCGCAGGTGCTGAGTTTCTTCTACTACCTCTACCCGTCGCAGCTTCCGCCCAAGGTGCAGGAGAAGATGTGGGAGATCACGCGGTCGATCATGGCGCATATCGGCTACGACAACGCGGGCTTTAACATCGAGTATTACTGGGACGAAGTGCAGGACAAGATCTGGCTGCTCGAGATCAACACGCGCATCGCGCAGTCGCATTGTGACCTGTTCGAGATGGTCGACGGCGCCAGCCATCAGCAGGTCACCGTCGACCTGGGGCTGGGGCGCAAGCCTGACCTGCCGCACCGCGAAGGGCAGCAGAACGTGGCGGCGGAGTTCTTCTACCGGGTGTTCTTCCGCGACGCGACGATCGCGCGCGCACCGTCGCGCGCCGAAATAGAGGTCGCCGCTGAGCAGGTCGACGGTACGCGCGTCACCTCGTACGTGTCGAAGGGCATGCTACTGTCCGACCTGCCCGAGCAGGACGCCTACAGCTTTGCCATCGCCTCGGTGTGGATGGGGGCGACCAAGCAGTCTAAGCTGCTATGGAACTACGAGCAGGTGATGAAACGCCTGAACTACGAATTCACGGACATCGTGGAATAGCGCCCGGTGGACTTCGCGTTGGCGAAGGACGACAAGCCACTCTGGCCCAGCGATATCAGGCGAGCGAGCAGATGAAGATTGATACCGACCTTCCGCGCCCGGTACGCGAGATCGAGCATTTCGAAATCCCGATGCCGGACGGCACCCGGCTGGCCGCCCGTATCTGGCTGCCCGAAGACGCGGACGACACTCCTGTTCCGGCGATTCTGGAATACATACCCTACCGCAAGAACGACAAGACGCTGGAGCGTGACCACGCGCGCGCGCCTTGGATCGCGGCGCAGGGGTATGCCTACGTCCGGCTCGACATTCGCGGCAGCGGCGAATCCGAGGGCCTGATGACCGATGAATACTCGCCGGTCGAGTTGCAAGACGGTTGCGATGCCATCGCATGGATCGCGGACCAGACATGGTGCGACGGTGGCGTCGGAATCGTCGGGATCTCCTGGGGCGGCTTCAACGGGCTGCAGCTCGCCGCCCTGCAGCCGCCGGCACTGAAGGCAGTGGTGACGATCTGTTCGACAGACGACCGCTATGCCGACGACATCCACTACATGGGCGGCGCGCTGCTGTGCGATCATCTGTCCTGGGCGTCCGTGATGTTCGGCATAAACACGCTGCCGCCTGACCCGGTCCATGTGGGTGATCGCTGGCGCGACATGTGGCACCAGCGGTTGGACGAATCCGGCCTGTGGCTGGACGAATGGCTGCGCCACCAGACGCGTGACGACTTCTGGAAGCACGGCTCGGTCTGCGAGGATATCGACGCGATCAAGATTCCGGTCTACGCAGTTTCGGGATGGGCCGACGGCTATTGCCGAGCGGTGTTCCGGCTGGTTGAGACGCTGCAGGCGCCGGCCAAGGGCATCGTCGGGCCTTGGTCGCACAAGTATCCGCACTTGGGCGAACCCGGCCCCGCAATCGACTGGCTGACCGAGGAAACCCGCTGGTGGGATCACTGGCTGAAGGGCCGCGATACCGGGATCATGGACGAGGATCCGCTACGGCTGTTCCTGCAGGATCACGCCGAGCCGCGCGGTCACTACAAGCAGCGCGCCGGGCACTGGATCACTGAACCGGCATGGCCTTCGCCCAATGTCGATCGCCGGACCTTTGGGCTGGGAACTGACGGCCGCCTCGGCGGCGACGCTCATCCTGACGACCGGCGAGACATAGCCTCGCCGCTATGGGTCGGCGCGCATGCGGGCAAGTGGTGTTCCTACGCCAAGCGCGGCGACCAACCGGGGGACCAGCGGCGTGAAGATGCCGGCAGCCTGGTCTTCGAGACAGCGCCGCTGACCGAGGATACGCACATCGCCGGCGACGCGACCGTCACCCTGACCTTTCAAGTGGACCGCCCCGTGGCGCAGGTCGCCGCTCGCCTGATGGACGTGGCCCCCGACGGTGCCGCCACGCGCGTCAGCTATGGTATTCTGAACCTGACCCACCGCGACAGTCACGAGACGCCCGAAGCGCTGGTCCCTGGCCAAACCTACACCGCCGAGGTCGAGATGAAGCATGTTGCGCAGACCTTTCGCGCCGGGCATCGTATCCGCCTTGGCCTGTCCAGCTGCTATTTCCCGATCATCTGGCCGGCACCGGAACCGGTGACGCTGACCCTGTTCCCGGCACGCTGCGCCCTGACGCTGCCGGTGCGCACCGGGGACCTGACGGTGGCCGACCGGTTCGACCCGCCCCGTGCGGCGGAACCGCTGGAGGTCGACTACCATGTCGAGCCCCATTCCGGGTGGAGCGTCACCGAGGATCGCGACACCGGCCGCGTGGTCGTCGAATCCTTCGACCATGAGGGCGCTGCGCACATCACGCCGCACGACCTGCTCCACTCGGCCGACGTGCGCGAGCGCTATTCCACTTTGCCGTACGACCCGCTATCGGCCGAGGCGCAGGTGGTCTGGGTGCACGAGATGTCGCGCGGCGACTGGTCGATAAAGTCGGTGACGGACACGACCCTGACTTGCGATCGCGACGCTTTCCACATCGCCGCGCGGCTACGTGCTTGGGAGGGGGATACGCTGGTTCGTGACCTGGAGTGGACGCGGTCGATCCCCCGCCACCTCGTCTGAACGGCCGCCAAGCCAGACAGCGGCGGCCGGTGTTTCAATCGCAACGACCCGATTTCTTGTTCCGGTGCGAGCTCTCGCACTTCAACAGCGATCAGGAGGGCCTGTCGGCTGAGAGGCAGCTGGAAGGGCCCTTAATCATACGCCAGACGTCACGTATACACGTCGGCTATCTTCGTCCGATCCGATTGGCTTCGACCCGCAACCAGGGTCCCTAAGCAAAGCGGTCGTGGCCACACGTGATTAAGGCCCGGCTGACGTGTTTCCCCGGCCTGCTTTCTCGCAACCAGTGATAGAAGCGGTTTGGTCTGCACCTGATGAGTGGTCCTCTCTCAAGTAACACCCTTGGGAGCCCTAATTGCTGCCGCCAGAACGCTTGCGATGTTGCGCTGGGTCGTCAATGGCCGCCCTGTTGATGCGAGTGCTGGCGACCAGACGCGCTGGGAGAGCCAGCTAGGGCCGGTAGCGGCGACGACCGGGCAGGGGGCAAAGGTCGGCAAAGGGTTGGAAATGGCTACGGGCCTGTAGGGGGAGGATGACCGCGTGGGGCCGGTCGCCACCGACTGCCCGTTTAGCCCATATCTCGTTCGCAGAGGCGATTGGGAGAGTATCTTCGAGTTTGGCGCCTAGGTGACGGGCAAAACTGGACATCTTCGTGTGACCAAGCAAGAACTGCGCCGCGCGAACGTTGCTGGTCTTACTGTAGGATTGTGCCACCTTGTTTTGGCGTATGGATCGAGCGCCAAGGCGCTTGGGTCCGGTCCGGTGGAGGAGGTTATCCCTTTTCGGACGAGCCGAGCTTAATGGCGCGCGGCGAACTGTCCTCGCTCATGCAGGCATGAAGAGTACGGCTGGCCTGCTGGCCAATCGTTCCCTCTTTCATTGAAACAAACTAACCAGCCTTCATGAGCATCGTCTTCATCGTAACTCTCGTCGCCGCGCTGTTTCTGGTGATCGGCCTGGCAGAGCCAATAGCGGGCCGGCTGAGACTGCCCTACAGTGTGATCCTGGCAGTGCTGGGCACGCTCATCGGTATCGGGGCAAGCTTCTTCCTGGCAACCGAACTGACCGACGCCTTGAACCCCTTGGCGGCTGCTGTCCTCAACCTTCCGATCCGGGCCAACGTCTTTCTTTATGTCTTCCTGCCGACGCTGCTGTTCCAGGCTACGCTCGGCGTGAATATTCGAAGGATGCTCGACGACTGGGTGCCGATCCTCGTCCTTGCGGTCATTGCGGTGCTCTTCTCGACCGTTGCTATCGGCGTCACACTCGGCTGGGCGAGTGGGCTGCCTATCGCTGCATGCCTGCTTCTCGGGGCGATTGTCTCCACGACCGATCCTTCGGCGGTCGTGAGCATATTCCGGTCGATCTCCGCCCCGCGCCGGCTGGCCCGGATCATCGAAGGCGAAAGTCTTCTGAACGACGCGGCCGCCATCGCTCTCTTCGGGCTGTTCATCGGGTATGTCTCGCAAGGGTCGCCGGATCCACGACTGCTGGATGCGGTCCTCCGTTTTCCGGGGCTTGTCGCCGGTGGCTTGGTCACCGGTTGGCTGTTAAGCCGTGCCGCGCTCGCCCTCATGGTGCTCTGCCGACGTTTCGAGCTGGCGCAGATCTCGATCTCTGTTTCCTTGCCTTACCTCACCTATATCGCGGCTGAACAACTGGTAGGCGCCTCCGGCGTCATCGCGGTGGTGGCGGCAGGCCTGACGCTCAACCTCGCGGGGCCGGGCAGGCTCACGCCCTCCAGCTGGAGCAATCTGCGCGAGGTCTGGGAATTGCTCGCACATTGGGCTGGGGCGCTGATCTTTATCCTTGCCGCTCTTCTCATCCCTCGCATGCTCGAGGCGGTAAGACCCTCCGACCTGATGCTGATCAGTCTGGTGACGCTTACCGCCATCGCCGCACGAGCCGTTATCCTGTTCGGCCTTCTGCCCTTGCTGACGCGAGTGCGCCTCTCGCCCGCCGTGGACCGACCTTATCGCACGGCGATCCTCTGGGGCGGCCTTCGTGGCGCAGTGACGCTCGCGCTGGCACTGGCTGTGACCGAGAGCACGTTTGTGCCGCTGGAAGTGAAACGGCTGATCGGTATTCTTGCGACCGGCTTCACGCTCTTCACGCTCTTGATCCAGGGAACGACCCTTCGCTGGGTGATCCAGCGGCTCGGGTTGGCAAAGCTGTCCGCCATAGACGAGGCACTGTCCCGGCAGGTCGTTGCGGTCTCCCTTCAGGCGGTTCGAGAGGATGTGTCCAAGGCAACCGCCACCTACGATCTCAATCGTGAAGTTGTGCGTGCGGAAGCCAAGAGCTTTGGCCGGCGGCTGGACGAGGCTGTCAAGGCGGCAGAGGAATCGACCGAGATCCTCGACCGTGACCGAGTCACTCTCGGCCTGCTGGCGCTGGCAGGTGCTGAACGGGACCTGATCCTCGAACGTCTGCGGGAGCGGATCATTTCTTCCCGGCAGTCGGAGCGCGCACTGGCTGATGCCGGGCGTTTGATTGAAGCGACACGTTCCGGCGGTCGACATGGCTATCAACATGCGGCCCGCAACAGTGTGGCCTTCAGGCTCCCCTTCAAAGTCGCCGTCGTACTGCACCGGAGGCTTCGCATCTCTTTGCCGCTGGCACGTCTGACGGCCGACCGTTTCGAGCGGCTGCTGTCGCAGCGGCTTATTCTTCGGGATCTCGAAGGGTTCGTGGATGGCCGTATCCGACGCATTCACGGGCGACGGGTCGCCGAACTTCTGTCTGAACTTCTGGCGCGGCGCCAAGATGCGGTGGAGGCGGCGCTGGAAGGCCTGCGTCTGCAGTATCCCGGTTACGCAGACGAGCTCGAACGCCGTTTTATCCGCCGAACCACACTGCGCATGGAGGAACGGGAATATGGTGCGATGCTCGAGGACGGCCTGATCGGCGCCGAACTACACAATAGTCTGATGCAGGGCCTCACGCGTCGACGGGCCCGGGCCGAACGACGGCCGCGGCTCGACCTTGCGCTGCAGCGTTCTGAAGTGGTCCGGCAGTTTCCGCTTTTCGAAGAGCTCGACAGCACCGTTGTGAAGCAATTGGCTCGGGTATTGGAAACGCGTTACGTAAATGCGGGCCAGACGATCATTGCAGAAGATGGTGTGAGCGCCGGGGTCTACTTCGTCGCCTCCGGCGCCGTGGAGCTCAAGACGGCGGCGCAGACCTGGAGGCTCGGTCGCGGGGAAATGTTCGGTCAGATGGCGCCCCTTCTGCGCAAGCCGCGCCGAGGGAAGGTCGTCGCGCTCGCTCCATCAACGCTGCTGCTTCTCGACGAACGCGCCTATCTTCGGCTCCTCGAGCGAAGTCCGAAAATGCGCGCCGCAGTTCGTCAGAGTGCCCTCAAGCGTGGTATCAAGCCAGAGCGGTTGAACTTGCAAGACGAGTAGGTCCGAGACTGTCCGACCGTCGTTTGCCATTTTCGCCTTTTATTCTGGCGCCACTTGCGTGGGGGGCGTGTCCTCTCACCCGCACCATTCTGAAGACGATGGATAGCTCGCGCTTGGCTTGCCCGGAGTAAGAAGACCAATGGGCCGCTCGAAGGCTCCGTAGCCGCGCGACCACTCTTACTTTGCCTTCGAATATTGGTCAGTTTCTCTCAACGAGTGGGGAACGGGGCGTCGATCCTGCATCCCGTGCTCATTGATCTACAGGTCGAGGCGGGCTTCGGGGGCCGTTACTCCGTGCGCCAGCATCAGGCCTGACTGCGGTTTGTGCTTTGGCGTTTCATCACTTCAAACCCGACATCGACCACGCGGGGAATATCGGTGGCGCCGTCGACGAGCTTTAGGACCGTGTCCACGGCTTTCCGCCCGATTTCGTAGCGATGGGTTCTCAAGCTTGAAATCGGCGGATGCACCGATTGCATCTGGTCGAGATCGTTAAATCCGGCCACGCCCATCTCTTCGGGGATCCTGATGTTGCGCGCTTGGCACTCGTACGCCACACCCAACGCCAGGACGTCATTGTTGCAGAAGATGGCATCTGGCCTGGCGTGGCGAGACAGCAGTTCCGACGCCAGCCGGCGTCCCAATTCCACTGTGGTGGACTCTCCCGGACGTTCGACGCTGTCGACATCAGGGTTGCTGACAATCAGGGACTCGTCCAGCAAGCCCGCTTCTTCGAGGGCCTCTTTGAATCCGAGAAGCCGGCCGGTTGAGCGTCTGATCAGCCAGCCGCCGACAAAGGCAATCCGGTTGTAGCCTTCTTCGACGAGGTGCCTGGTGATCGCCTTGCCGGCTGCCTTGTGATCGAAGCCGATCACGTGGTCGATCGGGTCATCGGTTATGTCCATGATTTGCACGACGGGGCAGTTGGCCTGCTCGAGCAACTCCCGGGCCTGGTCGGACTGGTCGACACCTGACACGATCAAAGCGGTAGGTTTCTGCCTCAGGAGCTGGGCGATCAGGCGGGTTTCCTCATCGTCGTCGTA
This sequence comes from Pelagovum pacificum, assembly GCF_016134045.1. Classification (NCBI taxonomy): domain Bacteria; kingdom Pseudomonadati; phylum Pseudomonadota; class Alphaproteobacteria; order Rhodobacterales; family Paracoccaceae; genus Pelagovum; species Pelagovum pacificum. The sequence continues at coordinate 1,413,488 of NZ_CP065915.1, forward strand.
GAAACTGTTCCCGAGCTGAACTTGCAGGGCAGTGCCCTGAACGCCGTCATAGATCCCTCGAAGCACATCCGTGAAAATATGCTGAGTGAGCGAAGGGACGATCACCCCGAGAACCTCGGTTCGCACGGCAGCGAGCGCCCGGGCATTCAGGTTCGGTACGTAGTTCAGCAGGCGAATCGCTTCCTGAACACGTTGGCGAAGTTTCGGCGATACGGCTTCCGGCGTCTTGATCGCTCGCGAAGCGGTCATCGGGCTGCAGTTGGCCTCCCTGGCGACGTCGAGCAGCGTCGGCCCCCTCGAAGATCTTAGATTTATGGCTCTACCTCCTCAATCGGGCTGCCCATGCCGGTATGGGGCAGCATGCCGGAAACATCATTGACAGGGAAAGTATGGTAGCGCTACCTTTCCTTTGGTAGCGTTACCAACGGCCGGGGAGGAGGCGCTTTGGCGTCCCGGCTCTTCGCTGCCAAGTGCCGCGCAGCGGCGATCCAGGGAGGAAATTATGAACATTACCAGAAGACGTCTGCTCGGCTCTACGGGTGCAATGGTTTCAGGTTTGGCGATTTCGAGCGCCATCGGCGGCCCCGCCAGCGCGCAAACCAGCGACACGCTGGTCATCGCGCTGTCGGCCCGTGGGCTGCGGACAATCGACTCCGCGAAGTCGATCCAGGGGGCTGATGAGTGGGCGATTATCCATATCTTTGAAACGCTGGTCATGGGGCCTGAAGGCCGCTTTCCGACGACCGTCGATGAGGTTCAGCCGGCGCTGGCAACGAGCTGGTCGATGTCCGACGATGCGACCGAATGGACCTTCGAAATCCGCGAGGGCGTTCAGTTCCACAAGGATTACGGTGAACTCACCGCGGAGGACGTGGCATTCTCGCTCGGCCGTCTCATCGACCCGGACATCCTTGGTGTGCGTGCCGCACTGTTCCAGAACGCCAGCAGCGTGACCGTCGAAGGTCCGATGACCGTGAAGATCACCCTCTCGCAACCGGACCCGCTCTTCATCATCGGGCCTATGCTTCACCACTCGGCTTCGGTCATCTCCAAGGCGGCGTATGAAGAGAAGGGCCCCGAGGCGTTCGAAACGGACCCGATCGGGACCGGTCCCTACCAGCTCGAGGAGGTCGCGCAGGACCCGTCGATGGGCGTGCTGCTGACCGCGTTCGAGGGCTATTGGGGCGATCAGCCTGCCACGCCGAACCTGCGGGTGCGTTACATCTCGGACACCACGGCCCGCACGCTCGCGCTGCTGTCGGGCGATGTCCACATGATCGAAGGGGTGCGCGCGCCCGGCTGGGTTCCGTCGATCCAGCAGCGTGCCGGCGATCTTCACTTTGACACCGCGTCGCCCGGCAGCTTCTTCACCGTTTCGATGAACATGACGGTGCCGCCCTTCGACGATCAGCGGGTTCGGCAAGCCGTGGCCTATCTCATCGACCGTGACACGATCGCCGAAGCGATGGCGCCGATCAGCCAGCGGACGTGGGGCCTCAACCCGCCTTCGTTCCCCGGCGGTTTCAATGGCGAGACGATCCCGGAAGAGGTCCGTTACGACTACAATGTCGAACGTGCCAAGGAGCTTCTCACCGAGGCCGGCTATCCGGACGGGTTGAGCTTCGACGCGTATACATCCCAGCGGGAGGACTACTCGTCGATCAGCCTGATGATCCAGGAGATGCTCCGCGCCGGCGGGATCGACATGAACCTCGAGCTCAAGGACCACACGGCATTCCATGCCGACCAGGGGACCGGCACGAACACGCTGTTCCAGCGCTCTTCGGCCTATCCGCCGGTACCGACGCTCGCGATCACCGACCAGCTTTCGGTGGAGAACGAGGTGCAGTCGGACGGTTCGGGTGGTCCCAACTTCTCGCACTACGGTGCGGACGGCAACGGCATCGACGACCTGCTTGCAGAAGCCATGGCCGAGCCGAACCTCGAACGCCGGATTGAGAAGGTGCAGGAGATCGAGGTCAAATTCCTGACCGACATGCCCATGCTGCCGGTATCGACCAACGCCTACCTGATCGTGCGCGCCGCGAACGTCGACCTCGGCTATGAGCAGGAGTCGGGCTTCGCGCACTGGCGCCTCGACAAGGCCACGATCAACTGATCGCCACCTCGGGGAGCGGCACCGTCCGCTCCCCGGCTTCTCCCTGAGACCTAACAGCGGTCGCGTGGCGCGGCTCGCAGACGGATGCCCCATGACCGAATTCAGAAACCTCGACCTCAGTGACCCGCAGGACCTGTCTGCGTCCCCCTCGATTGAGTGGGCCCTCAAGGAGCTGGACCTTGCGATCGACAGCGGCAAAGGACGCGTTGCACTGGAGATCGCCGGACCGGGTACTGAGCTTTCGGCACCCGTAGAACTACCCGATGCCGCAGAGGCCCTCGCGCTCTGGCAGCGGGACGGTGCGACGGTTGCCTGGGGGTCTGACGAACGCGGCCTGGTCTATGCGTTGACGGAGCTGGCGGACCGGGCCCGTCATGCCGAAGACCACGCAGCCCCCTTCGCCGGAGAACTGCCGCTCAGTGAAAGGCCGTCAGCACCGATCCGATCGATTGCCAGGCTCTATTGCAACGAGTCCGAGGACAGCGGCTGGTACCATGATCGCGACGGCTGGCGGGACTATCTGTCGATGTTGGTCACGAACCGCTTCAACCGGTTCTCGCTGACCCTCGGAATGGCGTACAATTATCCCTACCACAATCCGTGGATCCGGGACGTCTACTTCTATTTCCCCTATCCGTTTCTCTTCGATCTGCCCGGTCACAACGTGTCGGTCAGGAACGTGACCGAAGAAGAGCGGGACCGGAATTTCGAGACGCTCAAGTTCATCGCGCGTGAAGCCGCGCGGCGCGGACTGGACTTCCAGCTGGCGCTGTGGACACAGCGTTACGATTTCGACGACACGCCGAACGCCTACCACCAGATCAGTGGCCTCGATGAGAAGAACCTCGCGCCCTACTGCCGCTCAGCGCTGACGCACCTGCTGACGGACGTGCCCGAGATCACCGGCCTGACGTTCCGCGTTCACGTCGAAGGCGGGATCGCCGAGGGCGATTACGACTTCTGGCGCGAGGCCTTCGCGGGCGTCGCCGACGCCGGTCGCCCGGTCGAGATCGACATGCACGGCAAGGGCCTCGACCACGAGACGCTGGAGCTCGCCCGCGCGAGTGGAATGCCGCTCGCGGTCTCGCCGAAATACATGGCCGAGCACATGGGCCTGCCGTACCACCAGTCCGCGATCCGGGACAAGGAACAGCCGCCGGAGGTGGCGCGCAGCCAGCGTGAACAACTCTCCGAAGGCTCGCGCAAGTTCCTCCGCTACAGCTACGGCGACCTGCTGACCAAGGACAAGGATTACAGCGTCCTCTACCGGATCTGGCCGGGCACCCAACGGGTGTTGCTGTGGGGCGACCCGGCGATGGCGTCGGGCTATGGCCGGTTGTCGACCTTCGCCGGTTCCGACGGCGTCGAATGGTGCGAACCGCAAAGCTTCAAGGGCCGGATGGGCACCGGCGTGCCCGGCGGGCGCTTCTGCTATAAGCAGCCCGACCTGGTGCCCCGCCGGGACTGGGAAAAATACCTCTATACCTACCGGGTCTGGGGTAGGGGGCTCTATACGCCCGACGGTCCGAGGGACGGATGGGCGCGCTACCTGCGCAAGCACTGCGGCGTGCTGGCGGACGCCTGCGAGGCGGGCCTTTCGGCGGCAAGCCGGGTGCTGCCTCTCGTATCACTGGCGCACGGGCCGTCTGCCTCGAACAACTTCTACTGGCCCGAAGTGTACACCGATCTCGGACTCATCGACGGGTCCGGGAAGCGCGCCTACGCGTTCGACATGCCCGAGCCGACCCGTTTCGGAAATGCTCCGACCTTCGACAAGGAACTGTTCGCCACCCCGCGCGAGTTCGCTCTCAAGCTGCTTAATGGCGAGGAAGAGCATCGCTACTCACCGCTCGACGTCGCCGATTGGCTGATCGATCTCGCCGAACGCTGTGAGGCCGCCGTAACCGACGCCCGCCGGGCCGAGACGCTCGACGGTCGCGAGGCTGCCGACCCGGTCGAGGCGCAGCGCATGCTGCTCGACATCGGCATCTCCGGAGGGCTCGCCCGCTTCTTCGCCGGGAAGTTCAGGGCGGCGATCTGGGCCGAGCTCTTCATCGAGACGGGCGCTACGGAGCTGATCGAGCCGATGATCGCCCAGGCACGCAGGGCCGTGGCCGCGTGGGACGCAATTGCCGAACTGAGCCGGGACACCTACCAGGACGACCTCGGCTTCGGGCCGCAAAGCTGGCTTCGCGGCTCCTGGCATGCTCGGCAAGCCGAGATGCGCGCCGAGCTTCTCGACCTCGAGGCGCTGCGCGGACGTGCCGGCACTGAAAGCGTTCCCACCGAACCGCAGGTCGCGGCGGCAATCGCCACGCTGCTGGCGAAAGAGCCGACCCGCGCTGAACTGACTTCGCTCAGCGCGCCCGAGACATTCGAGCGCGGCAAGCCGTTCACCGTGCAACTGTCCGGTGCACCAAGCGGGACGGAACCGTTGCTTCACTTCCGGCCGGTGGATCAGTCGCAACATTGGCAGACCCTCGCCATGGACGGCGCCGGGAACGGCCATTCCGCGACAATCCCGGCCGAGGCGCTCGACACGCCGTTCCACCTCCAGTTCTTCGCGAGCTGGACGGCGGAGGGCGCCGCGCATCTCGCGCCGGGTCTCGCCCCAGATCTCTCCAACCAGCCTTACGGGCTGGCGATGCAGGCGTGATGGGATCGGTGGCGCGGCCGCGTAGAGGAGGAGGCAAATGCTGAGATACATCCTGTCCAGGCTGATCGACACGGTGCCGACCGTGCTGATGGTGCTGACAATGGTCTTCATCGCGATGCGCGTGCTGCCGGGCGACCCGGCCATCGCCGCCCTTGGCGATCTCGCCACGGCCGACCAGCTGGCTGAGTTCCGCGAACGGATGGGCCTGAACGAGCCGATGCTGACCCAGTACTTGACCTTCGTGTGGAACATGCTGACGCTCGACTTCGGTCAATCCCTGATGAACGGGCGCGATGTCAGCGGGCTAATCGCCTACAATCTGCCCTACACGATCGAGCTCACGCTCAGTTCGGTGTTCCTGGGCGTGATCGTCGGTGTGCCCTTCGGTGTCTGGGCGGCAACCAACCCCAACAAGGCGCCGGACAGCGCGATGCGCGGCTACTCCTTGATCGGCTACGCCGTGCCGGACTTCTACCTCGGTGCACTGCTGCTCATCACCTTCTCGCTCAACCTGGGCTGGTTTCCGATCAACGGCGGCGGCGACGGCTTCGCCGATCGGCTCTATCACCTCGTCCTTCCGGCGATCACGCTCGCCTTCATCAAATCGGCATTCCTCGGGCGCCTGACCCGAACCGCGGTGCTCGAGGTCATGGGGCGCGATTACGTGAGGACCGCTCGCGCCAAGGGTGCCCGGGAGAAGCGGGTGATCTATCGCCATGGACTGCGCAACGCACTGCTGCCGCTGACGACCGGACTTGGGCTTTCAACTCTCTCGGCCCTCTCCGGGTCGGTTGCCGTCGAACTCGTCTTCAACCGTCCCGGCCTCGGCCAGCTGCTGATCAGCGCAATCGCCGAACGTGACTACGCGGTGATCCAGGCCGGTATCACCGTCTTCGCCCTCTTCGTCGTGGCGATCAACCTGCTGATGGACCTCGCCTATGTCCTGATCGATCCGAGGATCCGCGTGAAATGACTGACCCGACCACACAGATCTCCGACCCAGACGGCGGCCTGCACGGCGGCAAGATACCCGCAGCCGAGGCTCTGCCGCCCGAACCGTCCACATGGAAGATGGTCTACGAGGCGCTGACGGCGCGACCGGCCACCATCGTCGCCTGCATCTTCGTGCTCTTCTTCATCGTCGTGGCCGTGTTCGCACCGCTGATCGCGCCCTACGACCCGCTTCAGCAGAGCATCCTGTCGGTGAACCAGTCCCCGTCGTCCGAGCACCTCGTCGGCACCGACCAGTTCGGTCGGGACGTGCTGTCTCGACTGATCTTCGGTTCTCGAAACTCGCTGATCTTCGGGTTCGTATCGCCGGTGTCGGCCGCCATCATCGGCACGATCCTCGGCGTCACCGCCGGGTATTTCGGCGGCCTCACGGACCGCATCATCAGCCGCGTCATCGACATGTTGCTGGCCTTTCCCGAGCTGCTGCTCGCCATCCTCATCGCCGCGGTCCTTGGCGGCGGGTTCTGGAACGTCGTTGCCGTTCTCACCGTCGCATTCACACCCGGCTTCGCCCGCGTGGCGCGGGCCTCAACACTGGCTGTCCGCCAGGAGCCTTACATCGAGGCCGCCGTCGCCGTCGGCCTGCGCACGCCGAAGCTGATCATACGGCACGTGGTGCCCAACATTGCGGCGCCCGTCGTGGTGCTGACGACGCTCTGGATCAGCTCGGCCATCCGGCTCGAGGCAAGCCTCAGCTTCCTCGGGATCGGGACACAGCCGCCGCAACCGTCGTGGGGCAACATCATCCGCGACGGGCTCAACAACCTGTTTGGGTCACCCTGGCCAATCATCGGCGCAGGCTTCCTCATCACCATCGTCGTGTTGTCCTTCAACCTGATCGGCGATGCCCTTCGTGACGCGCTGGACCCGGAGGTAGGCCGATGACCGACGCACCGCTGCTCAGGATTTCGAATCTGGCTGTCGAGTTCGGACCGAAGAAGAACCCCCTGCGGGTCATCGAGGGTGTGAGCTTCGAGGTCCCGGTGGGCGGTTCCATCGGACTGGTCGGGGAGAGCGGATCGGGCAAATCCGTCAGTTCTCTCGCGGCCATGCGCCTGATCCCGGAACAGTCCGGCCGCATAGCGGAGGGTGACATCGAGCTGATGGGCCGGGATCTCCTCGCCGTTCCGGCATCGGAAATGCCGAAGATACGCGGCAGCGAGATCGCAATGATCTTCCAGGAGCCGATGTCGTCCCTGAATCCGGTCATGACGATCGGCGATCAGATCGGCGAGGCTCTGATGTTGCACGGCGAAAAGGACAAGAAGCGCCGGCGCGAACGTACGATCGAGATGCTCCGCCTTGTCGGCATCCCGAACGCCGAAGGACGGATCGGGGCCTATCCTCACCAGTTCTCCGGCGGGATGCGTCAGCGGGTGATGATCGCGATGGCGCTATCCTGCAATCCGCGGCTGCTGATCGCGGACGAACCGACGACCGCGCTCGACGTGACAATCCAGGCGCAGGTGCTCGAGCTGATGAAACGCATCCGCCGGGAACTCGGAACGGCAATTCTGATGATCAGTCACGACCTCGGCGTGATCGCGGACATCTGCGACAGGGTCGTGGTCATGTACGCGGGCAGGGTGGTCGAGGATGCCGACATCCGCAGTATCCTGACCCGGCCGGCCCACCCCTATACCCGCGGTCTCCTTCGGAGCGTGCCGCGACGCAACGATACGTCCGACCGCCTCTTCCAGATTCCGGGGACGGTGCCGGTCGCCGGCACGATCAAGAGAGGTTGCCCCTTCCGGTCACGCTGCGAGCTGGCTGAGGCGCAGTGTGAGCGCGAGATGCCCCCAATGTTCAAGTTCGAAGGCGACCAGCGCGCAGCTTGCTGGGTCACGGCAAGAGAGGCCAGCGCGGCGGAGCCGGAGGTGAAGGTATGAGCGATCCCATTCTGACGGCGGAAGGCCTCGGCAAGACGTTCGGCGGCGACACCGGCCTGTTCGGCAAGAGCGGCGAGGCCGTACGCGCGGTTGACGACGTCGGCTTCTCCGTGGCGCGTGCCGAGACACTCGCCCTCGTCGGCGAGTCCGGGTGCGGGAAGTCGACACTCGGTCGGCTCCTGTTGCGACTGATCGATCCGACGGACGGCGTCATCCGGTTCGACGGCAAGGAAATCACGAAGCTGTCGCCCTCCCAGATGCGCGACATGCGGAGGCACCTGCAGATCATTTTCCAGGACCCGTTCGGCTCCCTTTCGCCCCGGCGTTCGATCGCGGACATCATCGCAGAGCCACTGGAGGTCTTTGGACTTGAGCGGTCTCGGCGCAAGAGGCGCGACCGCGTTGCGGAACTGCTCGACCGCGTCGGGCTTCCGTCGGCCTATATGGACCGATTGCCGCGCAGCTTCTCGGGCGGCCAGCGACAGCGCGTCGGGATCGCCCGTGCCATCGCGACCAGCCCGGCCTTCATCGTGGCGGACGAGCCGGTATCGGCGCTCGACGTCTCGATCCAGGCGCAGATCGTGAACCTGCTCCAGGACCTGCAACGGGACGAGGGGTTCTCCTACCTGTTCATCGCGCACGACCTTGCCGTCGTGCGCCACATCGCAGACCGCGTCGCGGTGATGTACCTCGGCCGGCTGGTGGAGATCGGACCGAAGGACGCCGTCTACAATCTACCGCAGCATCCCTACACGCAGGCCCTCATCTCGGCCGCTCCGGAACCCGAGCTCGATGGCCCGAACACGCGGATCGTGCTGGAGGGCGACGTGCCGAGCCCATCCAACGTCCCCAAGGGCTGCGCCTTCAATACGCGCTGTCCGCTGGCGCAGGAGGTCTGTCGCCGCGAACGCCCGCTGCTGCGGGAGGTGGCGCCCGGCCAGATGGCCGCCTGCCACTTCGCCGAGCCGAACCCGGTGAAGCTTCAGCCCCGGGGCGACCCGCCCGCGACCTGATCGACCGACTTTCTGCCGACCGCCCCACATTCTCGAGAGGACACACCCCATGGAACAAGTTCCCTGGTACGAACGGACCATGCGCTGGGCCCAGACGAACCTGACCGAAATCGACCCCGCCAGATACGACAACGAGTGGTGGCGTGAGCAATGGAAGCGGACGAAGACGCAAGGTGTCATCATCAACGCCGGTGGGATCGTCGCGTACTATCCCACCGAAATGCCGCTCCATCATCGGGCGGAGCATCTCGGGGACCGGGACCTCTACGGCGAGATCGTTAAGGAGGCGCGGGCCGAAGGTCTGACTGTCATTGCGCGGATGGATTCCAACCGCGTGGCGCCCGACTTCCTCGACGCGCACCCGGAATGGATCTGCCGCCACGAGGACGGGTCACCCATCCAAATCGCGGACAAGTATGTCACCTGCATCCACTCCGCCTATTACTCCGAATACCTGCCTGACGTGATGCGGGAGATCATCGCCCGGAGCAGCCCGGACGGCTTCGCCGACAACAGCTGGGCGGGCCTGCCGCGCCGCTACATCTGCCATTGTGAAACCTGCCGCGAGAGCTTCGCGGGGCAGGGGCACGGCGCGCTTCCCACGAAAGCCGACTGGGACGATCCGACGTACCGGGCGTGGATCGACTGGAACTACCGCCGCCGGACCGAGCTCTGGATCGAGAACAACAAGGTGACGCAGGAGGCCGGTGGTGAGCATTGTCGCTGGATGGGCATGATCAGCGGCGAGGTCCTCTACAACTCCGTCCGGTTCATCGACCTGCGGTCAATCCTCGAACACACGCCGATCATCATGCTCGATCACCAGCGTCGCTCGAAAGAAGACGGGTTCGAACAGAACACCGAGGCGGGCAAGCGACTGCATGAACTCGTCGGCTGGGATCGCTTTATCCCCGAAAGCATGCCGCAGTACCAGCTCGGCTCGCCCGCATTCCGCCATGCCTCGATGCCGGCCGCCGAGGTCCGGCTCTGGTCCACGGCGGGGTTCGCCGGGGGGATCCAGCCCTGGTGGCACCACATCGGTGCGAACCATGACGACCGCCGCCAGTACCAGACGGCCAAGCCGATCTTCACCTGGCATGAAGCAAACGAGGATGTGCTCAAGGATCGCAAGCCTGCGGCGCGGATCGGGATCGTCTGGAGCCAGGCCAACAACGACCTGCACGGCCGTGACATGGCGGCGGAGCGGACGCAGATGTCCTACCGCGGCACCGTCAAGGCGCTGACGCGCGCCTGCCTCGACTGGATCCCGGTCGAAGTGCGGGACATTCCGACCGACACCAGCCGCTTCGATGCGCTGGTGCTGCCCGAGATCGGGGTCCTGTCCGATGAGGCCGCCGCCGCGCTCACCTCCTTCGTCGAGGCCGGTGGCGGGATCGTCGCCACGGGCGAGACGGGCGTCCGGGACACCGACGGCAGCCTGCGGGAGATACCGGCCCTCGTCGATCTTCTCGGCGTGACGCCGGACGGGGCGAACGTGTACGGCGACGTCACGAGCCCCGATCCCAACATCGAGGTCTACAGCCGGCACACCTACCTTCGCCTATCGCCGGAGTTCCGCTCGACCGTGGACGGTCCGAAGGACGACACTGCTCCCGAGCGCAATGGCGAACGCCACCCGATCCTCGCCGGACTGGATCAGACCGACAGCGTGCCGTTCGGTGGCCGGTTGGTGACCTGTTCCGCCGGACCCGATGTCGAGGTCGTGGCGACCTTCGTGCCCGAGTTTCCGATCTTTCCGCCCGAAACCTCGTGGATGCGCGAGCCGAAAACCGACATCCCGGCGATTACCGTTCGCCGGCATGGCTCGGGCCGTGCAGTCGCGATGCTGGCCGATCTCGACCGGTGCTACGGACGGGAGGGCTCCTTCGAACACGCAGATATCCTAGCCAACGCGGTGCGTTGGGCCACGGGGAAGCGGCAGCGCATCGGGATCGCTGGTGGCTACGGACTCGTCGCTCTGACCAGCTACGTTCAGGGCGACGACCTGATCGTGCATCTGACCAATCGGATCATCGCCCAGCCCGTACCGGGGCGTCAGGAGGTCATCGTGCCGATCGGGCCGCTTGAAGTGTCCGTGTCGGATTGCGGAGCTGCTTCGGCGGAACTCCGTGTCGCCGGAACCCACGTGAACACGGTTGCGACGGATGGTGGGGTCAAGTTCGTAGTCGACCAACTTCAGGAACACGAAGTCATCGTGATCCGCGGCGGCGCCTGACTGGGCCTGCATCGAATGACATTGGACCCGATCTTCACCTAACTGGCGGTCGCCGCGGGCCGAGTGCTTGCGGCGCCGTCGTAAGCTCGCGGATCGCGGTCACCTTAGCTCGGCCCCCGTGGCTGCCGCCGGCTGGACAGCCTCGGCGCAGATCGTCTGTCAGCGCGGGTGGCTCGCGCCGTTCTCTAGCCCCGCTGCGAGCGACTTGAGGACGTCTTGGCTTTCGTGCAACACCAAAACGTCCCTCACGAGCGCTAGGCGTGGGTGAGTATTCCGGTCTTGTCGAAGGCAGAGCCTTGGAATCTGCGAATATGGTCCTGACCTGAGTAGATACAGCACGAAAACAAGGTGACTAATATTGGGTTTTTTCACGGGCTTGGACGCAAACGACCATGAGGGTCACTTCAATGCGCTAAGCAAAATGGTGGAGGCAGTCCACGGTGTCGAGATACCACCTACGCACAAGCGCGCTGAGTCTTGGCACGAGGCAGAGACCTTTTTCAACGCTCCGATCGGGCAGGAGGTTCGATCGTTTCTGGGTTTCATCACAGACGTCGTCGCCAGTGGACATTTCGAGACACTGGTCGGTGACAAAGGTAAGATGAAGCCAACGGACCCCTGCCAGTATCACCTCGAATTAAAGAACCTGAACGAGATCGATCCCTTTTTCGAGGGGATCAGCTACATGGAAAATTATCAGTCTCGATCATATTATTCAATTCTTACATCCCATCAGGCGCAATCCCCCTGTCCGACGGCAAGTTACACTTTACGGAAGTACAAGGGCAAACATGAGCTCGCGCGCGGTCCATATGGCGATGTCAGTCTTATTTCCTTCGCGCTTCGGTTCTATGGTCAAAGATCGGCAAAGGAAGGCCGTTCGTTGAGTTCGACCTCTCTAGATGCTGAAGCATTTCATGCGGAAGCATGCCGGTGTTTCGGTAAGCCGGCTGACTTGGGTGAGGGTGTGTACTTTTTTGAAGCTGATAATGCTGAGATACTGATAAGGCCACTTGCCGATATTGGGGTGCATTTGTCTGTCTTCGACTTGCACAAGCCGTCGCCCGTTTCTGATGAGCTTTTGAGGCTGTTGGATGGCGGCATGGCGACGTTCAAAGCCTGAGCTGGTACGTCCAATGTCCGACTTGAGCTGCTACCGGACATCCGCTGCGTTCCACCCGGAGGTCGGCTTTGGTCCGGGGAACGACGGTCGTTGCTGGCCTCTAGCCAACTGGCTCGCTGCGTCGCCGCTGTCCGAACTAAGCCCGTTTTTCCTGATGCGGCGGTTTGCCTGAGTGTCCGCTATTGCCTGTCCGTTTGGCCGGCTGAAGCTGATCAAGCGGCCATCAAACATGTTGAGGGGCCTGACCTTAGTAGTCCCATTTCCGATACTCTTCGTTCTCGGACTTCATCATCTCATATAGCCAAACCATACGATCAAGATACCAACTCTTACCAAGGTATGCCAGCGAGACGCCGAGAACGGCGCCCCAGATCGAATAATAGACAATCGCCCAGATCGCTATCAGCATGCCAGCCGACGAAATAATATTCAGGATTGAGTACAGCGGTGTCTTGTGGACATGGGGAATCTCGATTTTGTCCCTGTTAAGGTAAACCCTCTCCCCCAGCACAGATTTCGAAGCCCAATTTCTCGTCGACTTGGGCTTCGCGAAGAAAACCGGATTAAAAAACATCCAAAGCAGGGAGACAATTCCTGGGATCATGGACCACCAGCCAATCCAGACGCGGCTCCAGAACGCGAGCACGATAAGGGGCAGGACGGAATACCTTGTCCAAACGCTCCATGGATTGGCGTGCTTCATCCAATTATCATCGGTCAGCCGGAACGCCTGCGCGACTTTTCTTTCGAGTGTCATCGTACCCCGCTTTAACGTGCCATTGGATACTGCAGCAAATGTTCGGGATCCAACCAACGTGATGCACAGGCCGAGCTTTGAAAGCGGCGGTTCAGAGAACCGGTCGATCCGTACTGCGCGACGGAGCGTTGGCGGCCCTTGGAGGTCATCTATTCTCTGCAGAACTCGTTAATAGTCCTTCAGAGAGTAAGAAAAGCGCCTGTTCGTGCAACTTGCAAGCCAATCCAGATCAGGCGAGCTAAGCCAAAAAACTGCTCAGGAACGTCGTACTAGGTCCTGGAAAACTCTGGGACCAAGGCGCTGACCACCTACAAGCTTTGCTTGATCTAGGTTCTGGCGCGTTAAGCGCCGGCCGTGGTTCACGTCGGCGATCGCGGAGGTCCCGGCACGGCCTCGGTGACGACGGCTTGACCCCGCGCACGTCTCACGGCACCTTCCGTCCCGATGGTTCTCGCACGCCAGACCGGCACGCGGGATGAAAAGGGAACACGGTGCGGTGTAGCCATAAGGCGCCAAATCCGTGACTGCCCCCGCAACTGTAAGCGGTGAGCTCCCCCGGCATGACCACTGGACCGACGCGGTCCGGGAAGGGTCGGGGCAGCATGGACCCGCGAGTCAGGAGACCTGCCATCGCTCAATTGTAACCCATCGGGCGGGGTGTCCCGGGGAGGAATAGCGATGACGACTTCGGCCATCCGGCCGCGCATTCGACCCGGTGCCCCGACAGGGCAGTGGCCATGCGCATCACGATCTACCTGATTTCGGCAAGTTACCTGAGCCGCTCCCGCTTCCGGCAGATCGCCGATGGCCTGGTCGCCGCGTCGGACGGGCCCGCCCGGGCCCTGCGGCTGGAGGAGGACGGCCAGAGCCTGTGGCACGCGCTGGACGCCGCCCGTGACGAGGGCGCGAAAGAGATCCTGCTTCGACCGACGGGCATTCCCTTCTCGCAGAGCCTCGCGGCCTGGCTGCCGGGGGCGGCTGCGGACTGGCTTGCCCGGCAGGGTGACGAGGCGCCCTTGGTGCTCTGGACCGATCCTGTCGACCTCGACCCTGCGATCCATGCCGTCCTTGCGAACGCCCCTTGTGAGCCACGGCCGATCGCCGCGTCGCGGGGTGCTGCAAACGGAAGAGGGTGGGACACTCTGGGGCCGGTCGGACGCCACGTCCTCGTCTGCACCGGGCCGCGCTGCCACATGCGCGATGGGACCGATCTCGCGCGCGAAATCTCCCGGCAGACGTCGCTCGCCGGCCTCAGGGACGTGGAGGTGATCCGCACCTCCTGCCTCGTGCCCTGCAATCGCGGCCCGGTCGTCATCCTCTATCCGCAGGGCCAGTGGTTCCGCCTGACCAGCCGCGCCGATGTTGCCCGTTTCGTCGAGAAGGCGCTCGTTCAGCGCGTCGCTTGCCCCGATCTCGAGACCTTCATCACAGGAGAACCCGCATGAAGTCCCTTGTCCTTTCGCTTCCCGTTGCGCTCATCGCCATGGGCGCACTTGCGCAGGAGACCACGGTCGAAACCTGCTACGGCCAGCAGACCTTCGACGCGGCGCCGACCCGCGCCGTCACGCTGAACCAGCAGGCGACCGAAGTGATGCTGGCGCTCGGGCTGGAGGGCAGCATGGTGGGGACCGCCTACATGGACGACGAGATTCCGGCGCAGTGGGCGGAGGCCTACGAGAGCGTGCCGGTGCTGGCGGAGCAATATCCTGCGCGGGAGATCGTGCTGGCCGAAGAACCCGACTTTCTCTTTGCCGGCTTCGGCTCGGCCTTCAACGAGGACAACCTCGGTGCGGCGGAGGACTGGCACGAGCTCGGGATCGGCACCTACCTTGCCAACGCCTCGTGCAGTGATCTGCACCCGGAGGGCGAGCCGCTCACGACCCAGCCCATCTTCACCGACATCGAGATCATCGGCGACATCTTCGGCATCGAGGACCGGGCCGCCGAGGTCGCCGCCGAGATCCGGGCGCGGTTCGATGCGGTCTCCGACGCCGCGCCGGGCGCAGGCATGACGGCCTTCCTTTTCGACAGCGGCGATACCGCGCCCTACACCGCCGGCTGCTGCGGTTCGGCTGCGACGCTGATGCGGCAAGTCGGCCTCGAGAGCATCACGGCCGATGTCCAGGGCCGCTGGGCAGAGGTGAGCTGGGAGTTGGTCGTCGCCGCCGATCCGGACGTGATCGTCCTGAACGATGCAGACTGGTCGACGGCCGACGAGAAGCGCGCCTACATGGAAAATGACCCGGTTCTCGGCGAACTCCGCGCTGTGCAGGCGGGCAGGTTCGTCACCGTGCCATTCTCGCAGACCGTCCTCGGCATGCAGTTTGTCGACGGCGTCGAAAACCTCTCCGACCAGCTCGGCGCACTGGAGTGACCTCAGGGCGACGGACATTTCTCTGGCCGATGTCGCTCGCGCTGCTTGGTGCGGCGATGCTGGCCGGGGTCTTCTGGGGCACCGCGCAGATTGGCTGGAGCGACCGCTGGGCAATCCTCACCGGCGATCCGGAGGCGCCGAGGTCGCTGAGCCTGATCGTATGGCAATGGCGGATGCCCCGTGTCCTCGCGGTGGCGCTGATCGGGGCGGGCCTGTCGCTGGCGGGCGCGCTGATGCAGACTGCCCTGCGCAACCCGCTGGCCGACCCCTACCTCATGGGGTTGTCATCCGGCGCCTCCGCCGCGGCGGTCGCCATGATCATCTGGGCACCCGCCTGGATCGCCGATGTGCTCGGCGTGCCGCTCGCCGCCTTCCTCGGGGCCTCTGCAGCCTTCGGGATCACGCTCGGCCTCGCGTTCCGACCGGGCCGGATGCTCTCGCCGCTGGTCGTCATCCTCGCCGGCGTCGCAGTGTCGCTGATGTTTCAGTCGCTGACCGCGTTCTTCCTCTATATCGGTGACCCGCAGGCCACGCGGGCGGCGCTCGGCTGGCTGATGGGCACTGCGGCGGGCACGGACTGGAGCGACCTTCCAGTGCTGGCGCTCGCGACGACGACCGTGGCAGGGGCCGCGTTCTGGCGCGCGGGTGACCTCGACACGCTGTTGCTGGGCGACGAGCGGGCGGCGGCGCTCGGAATGCGGGTGGGGCTGCTCCGTCTGTTGATCTTCGTCGGAACTGCGCTGCTCACGGGGCTTTCGGTCGCGGTGGCGGGGATCGTCGGCTTCGTCGGCCTGATCGTGCCGCACATGGCGCGGCTCCTGATCGGCGCGCGGCACCGGAGGCTGCTGCCGCTGGCGATGGTGCTGGGCGCAATCGTGCTGGTCTGCGTCGATCTGCTCTGCCGCGTGCTGCTTGCGCCGGAGGAGCTTCCCCTCGGCGTGCTCCTCGCCCTGTTCGCCGCACCGCCCTTCATCTTCATCCTGCGCAGGGTCCGCGATGTCGCCTGAGCCCTTTCTGTCCATCGAGGATCTGCACGTCGAAGCCGGGGGGCTGCCCCGCGTTCGCGGTGTGTCCCTGGCCGTGAAGGAGGGGCGCTTTCATGGTCTTCTTGGCCCGAACGGTGCCGGCAAAACGACGGTCCTCCGAGTCCTCTACAGGGCGGCACGCGCCCAATCCGGCGAGGTGCGCCTGGGTGGTCGGCGCATGGCGGACTGGAGGCCGCAGGAGTGGGCGGCCATGACCGGAGCACTGGTGCAGGAAAGCGGGCTGCTGTCGGGCTTGACCGTGCGCGATGTCGTCGAAATCGGGATGGCACGATCCAGTCTTTCGCTCCGGCAATCCGGCGCCCGGATCGACGATGCCCTGGCGCTCGTCGGATTGGGGGATCGGCAGGATCAGGAAGCTGCGACCCTGTCGGGTGGCGAGCAGCAGCGTGCGCACATGGCTCAGCTCCTCGCCCGTGATCCGCTGCTCTATATCCTCGACGAGCCGACCAATCACCTCGACCTGCACTACCAGCTCGTCCTGCTGGACGAGGTCAAGCGGCGCGGTCGAACGGTCATCGCGACGTTCCATGACCTCGCAATGGCGGCCCGTTATTGCGATACGGTCAGCGTCATGTCCGCAGGACGGTCGGTGGCGACCGGCTCTCCGTCGGACACGATCACGCAAAGCCTGCTGCACGAGGTCTACGGCGTGCGGGGGAGTCTCGACGGCGCGCAGCTTCGACTCGATGGGCCGGTTTCTCGTGGATCGGACGACCTGGCGCGCCGGTCGTGACGACGCTGCGGGAGAGCCTCAAGGACACCAGCATTGCCGATTGTGTCGACCTCATCACCGGGGG
This sequence comes from Pelagovum pacificum, assembly GCF_016134045.1. Taxonomy (NCBI): domain Bacteria; kingdom Pseudomonadati; phylum Pseudomonadota; class Alphaproteobacteria; order Rhodobacterales; family Paracoccaceae; genus Pelagovum; species Pelagovum pacificum. The sequence goes on from NZ_CP065915.1 coordinate 1,430,509, forward strand.
AGCGGCTGTTGGGGATCGAAGCGGCTAAAAGCGCGCGTCCCATCTGCTGAGGCGTGAGCTTCAGCCGAGATCGTGGTGGCGCAGCGAGGAGAGCAGCGTCGTCCGCGAAGTCGCGAGATGAGCCTTCGCGGCCTCGACCGCTGCTTCCTCATCCCGTGCCTCCAGCGCGTCGATGATGGCGAGGTGCTCCTCGATCGCGGCGGCGTTGCGGGTCTTCTCCTCGGTCTTGTCCCAAAGGTAGTGGTAATAGAAGATCAGCGAGATCACCTTCTGGAACTCGCTGATGAAGCGGTTCCGCACGATCGAGTTGATCGCGCCGTGAAAGGCGCCGTCGAGTTGCGAGAAGTCGTGGTAGTCCGTCTCGATCCGGTCCCGAAGCGACAGGTGCGCCGCGCGCAACTCGCTCAGCCTGGGCCAGATCGGGTGGTCGTCGGGCAGGCGGGCCACTTGGGACACGGCATTGACTTCGAGCACGGCCCGGAATTCCGACAGCTCGATCGCGTAATTCCGGGTGAAGCCGAGCAGCTTCCAGCCGCCACGGGGGCGGCGTGCCACGAGACCGAAGCGGCTGAGGCTGGCGAGGAACTCCTTGAACTCGTGCTGTGAGACACCGAACGTCCGCGACAACTCTGCCACCGATAGGTTCGTCTCCGCCGGAACGTCGAAACGGAGCACCCATTCGAGAAAGCGCTGTTCCAGGTCCTCCGACTGGCCTTCGGTGGCAGTGGCCTCCAGCCGATCAGCTTCGGTCGGCGCGCGCAGAACGTGCTTCGCGCGGCCGTCCCAGCTGATGACGCCATGTTCGTCGAGCCGACCGAGACAGCGCCGCACGACGGTCCGACTGACCTCGGCAATCTCGCAAAGCGCCGATTCCGCGGGCAGGTCCGCCCCCGGGGAAAGCGTCGCGCAATGGTCGAGAAGGCAGTTGTACGCGGCGCGGTATCTGGTGTCGGTGCGGGCCAAGATACTGTCACCTTTGCCAAATTTCAGTATTTGTTTAAAATTATTAAAAACATTTGACCGAAGGCAAGTCAAGGTGAACGGTATGTAATCATTAAATGCCAAACGGAGGGGCAATGGGACTTGTGACTGAAACGATGGCCAGCGGTGTCTGCGAGGCACCTGGTCGGTTTACCGTTTCGGAACGCCCGGTTCCTGGCCCCGCACCGGACGGATGGGTCACGGTCGACATCGGGGCCGTCGGCCTCTGCGGGACCGACTACCACATCTACGAGGGCAAGCATCCCTACCTCGACTACCCCCGCGTGATCGGTCACGAGCTGTCGGGCACCATCACGAGCGGCGCGGATGCAGGGCAGCTTGTCGTGGTCAATCCATATATCTCCTGTGGCCATTGCCGGGCCTGCAACAAGGGGCGGCCGAACTGCTGCGCCTCGCTCGAGGTGCTCGGCGTGCACCGAGACGGTGGCATGTGCCGGACGATCACCGTGCCGCGCGGAAATCTATACGCGGCCGACGGGCTGGATGCGCACCAGGCGGCGATGGTGGAATTCCTGTCGATCGGGGCGCACGGCGTCTCTCGTGCACCGATCGGGCCGGGCGACCGCGTCCTCGTCACCGGGGCCGGGCCGATCGGACTGGGCGTTGCGCTGTTCGCGCGGATGACCGGAGCGGAAGTTCACCTGACGGACACGAGCGACCGGCGCCTTCAGTTCGCGGGGACGCGGCTCGGCTTTTCGAACCTTCACCGCGCAGAGGACAAGATCGTCACCGGCGCGCTGTCGGATGGTTTCGATGTGGTGTTCGACGCGACCGGTTCCGTCCGGGCGATCGAGCGCGGGTTTTCCATGGTCGCGCAGGGGGGCGCGACGGTGCTGCTGAGCGTCGTGAAGGACGAGATCCGGTTCTCCGACGCGGAGTTTCATCGGCGGGAGACCCAGATCATTGGATCCCGCAACGCGCTGAAGCGCGATTTCGATGCGGTCATGGAGGCGATGCGGACGGGCGAGATCTCGACCGACACGCTGCTGTCTGAAGTCATTCCGCTTGGCGATCTGCCAAAGCGTTTGCCTGAATTGGTTCAGTCCAGGGAGGATATCGTGAAAGTGCTTGTCACACCCTGACGCGGGAACGTCCTGACTGGGAGCAGTCGCTCCCGGGGCATGTGTCGCTCGGACCAAATGGTCACGGGAGCGAGCGAACGTGTCGTAATATAATGATATAAAATGAAAAAAGTTAAGAAAGGTGGAAGCACTTCAGTTGATCTGCGGACCTTAATTGATAACGTTTGCAACTAGGGTGGTCGGAGGAGGCCGCCTCTTGAAGGGAGGAAAGAAATGATACACTCGATAAGCTCACGACAGGGGCCTCGCAGCCTCATCGCCGCGCTTGGCCTGACCACTGCGCTGACGGGGGCGGCCTTTGCCCAGGACCTCAGCGGCGACCTCGTGATCCTGAACTGGCAGGGTGGCGTCGATGGTGAGATGTGGGACGAGCTTGAAGCCGCTTTCATGGAGCAGCATCCCGACGTCACCATCAGCGAACTTGAGATCATCGCACAGGGTGACGCGCGCGGTGGCATCCGCTCCGCGCTGCTCGGCGGGGAAGTCGTCGACCTCATCATCAACACCTGGCCGGCGTTCCGCGAGGAGTTGGCGGTGTCGGGCATCATACGGCCGATGGACGAGGAATGGGAGGCCAACGGCTGGGACGACATGCTAGGCCAGTCCTGGAAAGACCTCGGCATGATCGACGGCGAGGTCTACGGCCTTACCTACACCTATGGCGACCGCTCCGCGATCTGGTACGACACCGAACATCTCGAGAAAGCCGGGATCGAGCCGCCGGAGACATGGGAGGAGTTCCTCGCCAGCTTCGACGCGCTGTCGGAGGCCGGCTATGCCGTTCCGGTCGGCATCCCCGGCAAGTACTGGGCCCACGCGGAGTGGTTCGAGTCGCTGCTCCTGCGGACTGGCGGGGTAGAGGCGGCCGCGCAGCTCGCCGCGCACGAGATCCCCTGGACCGACCCCGTCGTCCGAGAGGCGATGATGAAGTTCAAGGAGATGATCGACGCCGGCTGCTGCGGGGATGCGTCGCAGATGCTTGCCAATGACTGGGACGGCGTTGCGGACCAGGTCTTCCAGGCCGATGCCATGAACTACCTGCTGATCGGCATGTGGATGAACGCCCGGGCCAAGAACGAGTACGGTCTGACCGAAGGCGAGGATTACTCGATCTTCCAGTTCCCGGCGCTCGGCATGGGGCACGACAACACCTCCACAGTCGACGCCAAGGAGCTCAACATCACGACCAACGGCGAGAACCCCGAGGCGGCGCAGGCCTTCCTCGACTTCATGCTGACGGAAGAGGCGACGACGATCCTTGCCGAATACGGCTACGCGTCGCCGAGCACCGCGGCGGATACCTCGCTGCTCGGCCCGGTCCAGCAGCAGGCCACGGCGGCTGTCAGCGAGTCCGAAGTGCAGTTCGTCCTTGGGGACCTTCTGCCGGGTGATCTCGTCGACGAGTACCGGGTGCAGCTGCAGCGCTTCCTGCAGGACCCGAGCGAGGAGAACATCGATCAGGTCCTCGCCGCGATCGAGGCCAAGGCCGCGAGCGCCTACTGATGGGACAGTCTGCCGCAAAATATGCGGCAGGCGCCGCTCTTTCCGGTCGCGACCGGGGGGAGCGCGGCATCGATCTCGCCGCGCACTCCCGGCCGCGCCTGAGAGACGCTCCGGCCGCCTGGCTGCTCATCATTCCGGTTCTGCTGCTGTTCTCCGTTTCGGTGGTTTATCCGCTGTTCGAGACGTTGCGGTTGAGCCTGTTCGACATCCGCGGTCTCGCGCCGCCGGAATACGTCGGCTTCGGCAACTACGTTCAGCTTTTTGCCGACCCGGCGTTCCGCAACACGATCTCCACCACCCTCATCTTCACGCTGGCGACAACCGCGATTTCGGTAGTCATCGGGTGGACACTCGCAATGCTGTGCTCGTTCGCCCCCCGCCAGACCCTGCCATTCCGCCTGATGGTCTTCGCGGCCTTCGGCGTCTCCGAGACGGTCAGCGGCTTCATGTGGATCGGCATCCTGCGTCCTGACGAGGCCGGCTTGCTCAACTCCGTCATCGGGATCTTCTCGCCTGGCTTCTCTTACGCGTGGCTCGGAGACGAGACGACGGCGCTTGGCGCCCTGATCGTCGCCGCGACCTGGAGCGCGGTGGGCCTGCCGATGCTGCTGTGCTTCGCGTCGGTTCAGGCGATCCCGCGCAGCGTGCTCGAGGCGGCCTACATGGACGGTGCGAAACCCGTGTCGATCATGCGCCACATCATGATGCCGCTGTCCCTGCCGGGCGTGCGCGTCGCGATCTTCATCAACCTGCTCGGGGCGCTGCGCGCCTTCGACATCATCTACATCCTGACGGGCGGCGGGCCGGTGCGCGCGACGGAGACGATCGGCTACTTCATGTACCGCGAGTCCATGACGCAGTTCAAACTGGGCTACGGCGCCGCCGCGACGGTGGTTCTGCTGATCGCCGTGCTCGTCATCTCTATTCCTGCCATCGCGCAGAGAACGGCAGGTGCGAAATGATGATCGGTCGTTCCCCACGCTGGGCCGTCTACATCATGGCTGTCGTCGGCTTCATCTGGATCATTCCCATCATCGGGATCGTCGTGATGTCCATCCGCCCGATGAGCGAGACGATGCTCGGCTGGTGGCGGCTCGACGAGGTGTCCTTCACCCTGAGCGCGTGGAAACGGGTCTGGGGAGAGTACGAACTCGGCAACGCCTTCTGGTCGACCGCGCGGCTCGCCGGCATCTCGACGGTGCTGACGATGCTCATGACACCGGCCGCCGCCTACGCGTTCCACTTCCTCAAGTTCCGCTTCCGGCGTCTGCTGCTGATCATCATCATCAACGCCTTCGTGCTGCCCCAGCAGGTCGTCATCATTCCGCTGTTCCGCCTGTGGCGCGATCTCGGAATGATCGACAACATCGCGGCGGTCGTCATTCCCTATGTCGGGATGAGTTTCGCTTGGTCCATCTTCTTGGTGAAGAACTTCCTCGAAGACTTTCCGAAGGAGCTTATCGAAGCCTCGCGTATCGACGGCTGCGGTCCGATCTCGACCTTCCGTCACGTGGTGCTGCCGAACGCGCTCAGCCCGATCTTCGCCGTCGGCATCCTGCAGTTCCTGTGGACCTGGAACGCGTTGCTGCTGCCGATGCTCTACCTGCGCAACGATCTGCCGCTGCCGGTCGTGCTGGCATCGGTCTCGGGCAGCTATGATCCGAACTGGGATCTCAAGGCCGTCGCCGCCATCATCACGACAAGCGTTCCGCTCGTCATCTTCATGATCTTCCAACGACAATTCGCCGCCGGCTCACAAGTGAACAGCGGCGGGAAGGAATAAAACGATGCTCAAGAAAAATCGCAATCCGCTGCGCTATCGGCAGATTCACCTCGATTTTCACACCTCCGAACACATCCCCGGAATCGGCGCGGCCTTCGACCCTGAGGAGTTCGTTTCGACCCTGCAGGCGGCGCATGTCGACTCGATCACGTTGTTCGCCAAGTGCCACCACGGCTGGTCCTATTACCCGACCGAGGTTGGTGCACCCCACCCGCATCTCGAGCGCGAGGACCTGCTGGGCGACATGGTGACGGCGCTGAAGGCGGCGGACATCGAGTGTCCGATCTACATCACCGTCCAGTGGGACGAGCGCAATTCGCGGTTGCATCCAGAATGGCGGGTCTGCAGTGCAGGAGAGGACAATCCCTTCGCCCCCGGTCCGCTGGATGCGGCGTGGCACACGCTCTGCTTGAACCATGAGGCCTACCGCGCGGAGCTGCTCGAACATGCCCGCGAAGTGGTGCGTCGCTACGATCCGCCGGGCCTGTTCTTCGACATCATCCTCACGCCGAGCTGCGCCTGCGCGGCCTGCATGGAGCGGATGACCTCGATGGGCCGCGATCCGTCGAGCGCCGCTGACAGGCTCAGCAACGACGAAGAGGTCAACGAGATCTTCCGCAGCGATATGACCAAGGCCCTGCGCGAGGAGTTTCCCGACCTGCGGATTTTCTACAACTGCGGCCACATCCACAAACAGGGTGCCAAGCGCTTCGAGCCCTACAGCCACCTCGAACTCGAAAGTCTGCCGACAGGCGGCTGGGGCTACGACCACTTCCCCTCGAGCGCGCGCTACGCGGCGACGCTGGGGCTCGATTTCGTCGCCCACACGGGCAAGTTTCACACGACCTGGGGCGAATTCGGCGGCTTCAAGCATCCTGATGCGCTCGAGTTCGAATGTGCGCAGATGGTCGCGCTCGGCTCCAAGTGCCTTGTCGGGGACCAGCTCCACCCCAATGGCCGGATCAACGCCGATACATACCGCTCGATCGCGCCGGCCTACGCGCGCGTCGAGAAGCTGGAGCCCTATCTCGACGGCGCCCGCCAGATTTCGGAGATCGCGGTGCTCTCGGCGGAGCATTTCAGCCACGAGGACCGCCGCAATCATCCGAGCGACGACGGGGCGACGCAGATGCTGCAAGAGCTGAAGTACCCGTTCGACGTGGTGGATTCCGGCTCCGACCTGTCGCGCTACAAGCTGATCATCCTGCCTGACGACATCTCGCTCGACGAGGCGATGACGGGCAAGCTGCGCGACTTCCACAAGGCGGGGGGCAAGCTGCTCGCCTCGGACCGCTCCGGCCTTTCGGCTGACGGGACGCCGGTGCTGCCGCTCGGTCTGAAGACCGGCCCCGAACGTCATCCGTTCGACCCGAGCTACATCGTTCCCGCGAGCGGCGCTTTGCCGTCGTTGCCAGCCGGGGCGTCGGTGGTCTACGGCAGTGCCCGCAAGGTCGAGGCGGACGGGGCGGAGGTGCTCGCGACCGTGCACCGGCCCTATTTCAACCGCTCTTACGCGCACTTCTGCTCTCACCAGCATGCGCCGGACGACCCGGACGCCGCGCCGCTGGGGCCGGCGGCGACGATCCACGACGGGATCGGTTACGTGGCCTATCCGATCTTCGATATCTACCGGCAGGTCGGGCAGCCGATCTACAAGTATCTCGTCGGTGAGATGATCTCGCGGCTGCTGCCGGACCCCGTGCTGACAACCGACCTGCCGTCGTCGGGCCGCGCTTCGATCTCGGTGCAGGAGGACCAGAACCGACATGTCCTGCACCTGCTCTACGGTCCGCCGCAGATCCGCGGCAAGTCCGTCGCGGGCCAGCGCGGGGAAACCCGCGTGATGGAGATGATCGAGGACATTCCCGCCATCGGTCCGGTCCGGGCCGAGGTCCGCCTGCCGAAAGCGCCGAAGCGCGCGTTCGATGCGATGACGGGCGAGGAGCTGGAGGTCACCTCCGCGGGCGAGGGGTGCTACGCCGTCACGATACCGCGCCTGCACATCCACAGTGCCATCGTTTTCGAGGAAAGCGTCTGAGGCGATGTGGACCGGTCATTCGGCAGAAAGGGCAGGGGCATGAGCTCCGTTCGGCGCGAGCGTCAGCCCACGGTGATCGACGTCGCCGCCGAGGCCGGTGTCGCCGTCGGGACGGTGTCGCGCTTCCTGCGCGGCCAGCCGGTCCGCGATGGCAACCGGGAGCAGATCGAGCGCGCCATCGACCTGCTCGGCTACCGGCACAATGCGCTCGCCGCCTCGATGAAGACGGGCGAGCAGCGCATGATCGGTTTCCTGCTGCCGGGGCTGTCGGAATTCCACGCCGGGCTGCTCGGCGAGGTGAGCCAGCGGCTTCGCAGGTCGGACCGGGCCGTGCTGTCCTACCTGCATGATTTCGACCGGGGGTCGATCCTCGAGGGGATCGACTTCTTCCGGAGCCACCGGGTCAACTCGATCGTGCTGGCCGGCGTGGAGCACGTCGCCGAGGACCTGCATCGCGCCCTGCGGTCGGGCGTCGACTTCGTGCTCTACGACAACGACGTGCCCGGGCTGCCGGCGGACCGGGCCTTCGTCGAGCATCGGAAAGCCAGCCGGGAGGCGGTCGAGTACCTGCTGCGCCTCGGGCACCGTCGCATCGCCACCATACACGGGATGGAGCGTGACAGCGCGGGCCGGGAGCGGCTCGGTGGATACCGCGATGCCATGGCGGCGGCCGGGATATCTCCGGATCCCGAACTGATAGTGGACGGCGGCTGGAACGAGGTCGGTGGACGCGCAGCCATCGCCCGGCTCATGGCGCTGGAGACGCCGCCGACGGCGGTCTACTCGGCGAACTACAGCATGAGCTTTGGGGCGCTCGAATGGTGCCGCGACAACGGTGTGCGGCTCCCCGACGACCTGTCGTGGGTCAGCTTCGACGATGTGCCGGCCTTCTGCCTGCATTCGCCGAAGATCACGGCAGTCGACCAGCGGCGCGACAATATCGCGGTCGCCATCGACCGGCTTCTTGAAGGCCAGAGACTGAAGCCGGGCCCCGAGCACCGGCAGGAGGTGGCCGTGTCCTGCGATCTGGTGATCCGGGACTCGGTGAGGGCGATCACGCCCTGAGAAGACACAGAGGAGGAGATGGACCATGGCTTCGGTAGAAATCGACCAGGTCGGCAAAAGCTACGGCGCGTTGGAGGTCATCAAGGACCTCAACCTGCACCTCGAGGACGGCAAGCTGACGGTCTTCGTCGGCCCGTCCGGCTGCGGGAAGTCGACGCTGCTGCGCATGATCGCGGGGCTGGAGCGGATCACTGCGGGCGAGATCCGCATCGACGGCAAGCGCGCGAACGACGCCGACCCGATCGAGCGGGGCGTCGCGATGGTATTCCAGAACTATGCGCTTTATCCGCACATGACGGTCGAGCAGAACATCGGCTTCTCGCTGCGGATGGCCGGTCTGACCCGGCCCGATATCGCCGCGCGCGTGCGCGCCGCGGCGCAGACGCTCCAGATCGAGGAGCTCCTGTCGCGCAAGCCGGCGCAGCTTTCCGGGGGGCAGCGCCAGCGGGTTGCCATCGGCCGTGCCATCGTGCGCGATCCCAAGGTGTTCCTGTTCGATGAGCCGCTGTCGAACCTCGATGCCGAGCTCCGCGTCTCGATGCGGGTCGAGATCGCCAAGCTGCACCAGAAGTTGCAGAACACCATGATCTACGTGACCCACGACCAGACGGAAGCGATGACGCTGGCCGACCGGATCGTCGTGATGCGGGCCGGCAAGATCGAACAGGTCGGAACGCCCGAAGAGCTCTACGAGGAGCCCGCGAACCTCTTCGTCGCCGGGTTCATCGGCTCGCCCCGGATGAATATCATTGACGCGACGGGGCAGGGCGAGGCCGTCCGCTTCGGCGACAACCAGTCACTGCCGTTTGCCGGGCCGGCCGGCCCGCTCAAGCTCGGCATCCGCCCCGAGCACATGCACCCCGGCGGCGACGGCGATCAGAGCCTTCAGGTCCGGGTGGATGTCGTCGAGAACCTCGGCGGGACCCGGTACATCTACGGCAGCCTTCCGTCCGGAGAGCCGGTGATCGTCGAGGACCGCGACAAACGCGCCCCCGGCGCGGGTGAGGTCATGAAGGTCGGGTTCCGTTCCGCCGATGTGCGGCTTTTCACGCCGGACGGTCAGCGCCTCGACACGACCAGGGCCAAGGCTACGGCCTGAGAGCACTAAGAGGAAAGATCGTCATGACCAGCAACCTGCTCCGCTTCGACCGGCCCGCCACCGAATGGACCGCCGCGATACCGCTCGGCAACGGGCGGCTCGGGGCGATGCACTTTGGGGGTCCGGCGCGGGACGAATACCAGCTCAACGAGGACACGCTCTGGTCGGGCGGCCCCTACATGCCGACCAATCCGAAGGCGCTCGACGCACTGCCGGAGGTTCGCAGGCTGATCTTCGACGGCGAGTACCGCGCGGCCGACGACCTGATCGCCGAGACGATGATGGCGATCCCGCTGAAACAGATGAGCTTCCAGCCCGCCGGCAACCTGTGGCTCGATTTCGGCGAGGCGGGGACGGAGGGCTACGAGCGGACGCTCGACATGGGGGATGCCGTATCGGTCGTCACCTGCTCGGGCGCGGGGACCACCTACCGGCGGGAGAGCTTCATCTCGCCCGTGGACCAGTGTCTCGCGATCCGGGTCTCGTCCGAGGGGCCTGCGCCCGTGTCCCTGCGCCTGTCCTTGACGAGCGATCAGCCCGGCACGGCGCGCGCGAAGGATGACGGCTCGATCCTGTTCGAGGGCACGAACACCGGCGCCGAAGGGATCGATGGACAGCTGCGCTTCGCGATGCGGGCGGAGGTGGCGTCCGGTTCCATCAGCGTCGATGGCACGACGCTGGTCGTCACCGATCCCGTTGCGGTGGTGATCCTGCTCGACATCGCCACCAGCTTCGTCCGGTATGACGATGTCTCCGCAGACCCGCTCACGCGTCTCGACGACCGGCGCACGGCGCGCGAGGGCAGGGACTGGGCTGCGATGCGCGCCGACCATGTCGCCGCGCATCGGGAGCTGTTCGACCGGTTCGAGATCGACTTCGGCGACAGCGCCCAATCGAACCTGCCCGTGCCGCAGCGGGTGGCCGACTACGCTTCGAAGCACGATCCCGCCCTCGCCGCGCAGTACGTCCAGTTCGGACGCTACCTCATGATCTGCTCCTCCCGGCCCGGCACGCAGCCTGCGACGCTCCAAGGCATCTGGAACAAGGAGACGGATCCGCCGTGGGGCAGCAAGTACACGACGAATATCAACCTCGAGATGAACTACTGGCTTCCCGACCTCGTCGGCCTGCCAGAGTCCGTCGACCCGGTGATCGCACTGGTCGAGGACCTGGCCGAGACCGGCGCCACGATGGCGAAAGCCCACTACGGAGCATCGGGCTGGGTACTGCACCACAACACCGACATCTGGCGGGCCACCGGTCCGGTCGACGGTCCCCGGTGGGGGCAGTGGCCGATCGGGGGGGCGTGGCTCTGCGCGCAACTCTGGGATCACGCCTGCTTCGCCGGCTACCCTGACGCGCTCGTGTCCCGGCTGTACCCGCTGATGAAGGGCTGCGCGGAGTTCATGCTCGATTTCCTCGTCGAAGATCCGGTCAGCGGCGAGCTCGTCACGTCCCCCTCGAACTCGCCCGAGAACGAGCATGCTCACGACACGACCATCTGTGCCGGTCCCGCGATGGACAACCAGGTGCTGCGCGACCTGTTCGACGGTGTGGCAGACGCCGCCGTCCGTCTCGGGCAGGATGCGGCGTTCGCCGCGCGGGTCCGCGCCGCGCGCACACGTCTGCCCGGAGACCGGATCGGATCGGCCGGTCAACTGATGGAATGGCGCGAGGACTGGGACATGCAGGCGCCCGAGCGGCACCACCGCCATGTCAGTCACCTCTACGGGCTCTACCCGAGCCGCCAGATCAATGTCGACGGGACACCCGACCTCGCGGCGGCAGCGCGGCGCTCGCTCGAGATCCGGGGCGACGACGCGACCGGTTGGGGCATCGGCTGGCGCATCAATCTCTGGGCCCGGCTGCGGGACGGAAAACACGCGCACGACGTGCTGACGCTGCTGCTGTCGCCGGAGCGAACCTACGACAACCTTTTCGACGCCCATCCGCCCTTCCAGATCGACGGCAACTTCGGCGGTGCAGCCGGCATCATCGAGATGCTGGTGCAATCCCGCCCCGGCCACCTTGTCCTGCTGCCCGCGTTGCCCGCGCAATGGCCCGAGGGCCGTGTCCGTGGCCTCGGCGCGCGCGGTGGCCTGACGATCGACATGGACTGGTCGCAAGGCCGCGTCACCAAGTGCCGGATCGCCGGACCCGAGGGCGCACGGCTCGTGGTCGAGGAACGCAACGACCGGCGCGAGCTGGTCCTCAGCCCGCAAGGCGTAGAACTGGAGATGGTCTGAGCCGGTCTGGATGCGGCGTTGACGGCGTCAGCCACGCCAGAGCTGCGCCTCTGCTTCGGGCAACTCGGAACCGTTGTTGCATTTCACCCGGGTTACGGCTTTGCCGTCTTCGAGCAGAGTGACCGCAAGGACCTCGCCATCCGGGATCGGCCCGGTCTCATCCACGTACCGATCGTTTTTCCTTCTTCGGTCGTAGCGACTGTGCGAGCCGGCGGATCCTGATGGCGCGGTTCAGCTCGCCGCCGAAGATGAGAAGCAGCGCACCGAGATACATGAAGTACAGCGCCGCGATGATCCCGGCGAGGCCGGCGTAGTAGCTGGCGTAGGCGGCGAAGCTCGACAGGTAGACGGAGAAGGCCGCCGTCAGGGCGATCCAGGTCACCACGGTGAAGACGACGCCGGGCCAGATGCTGGAGAAGCGCGTGCGGCGGGCGGGCAGGGCGACATGCGCCGCGAACAGGGATGCCAGCAGGATAAGCGCGGCGGCCGGATAGCGGATCAGGCTCATCGTGACCGAGGCGGGATCGAACCCCGGCATCAGCTGGTGCAGCCACGATCCGGCCCTCGGTGCCAAGACGAGGAGGTAGCCGACCACGACGAACACGAGGCCCGCCATCACGACCACGCCCGCCTGCAGCGCGTAGATCAGGAGGCCCGACCGTTTCTCCTGAATACCGTAGGCCCGGTTCAGGCTGACCCGGACGCCGTCGACTCCGCCCACCGCGAACCAGATCGTCAGCAGGATACCGGCGCTCAGGACGCCGCCGCGCTGCACTGTCATCACCATTTCGACTTCCGAGACCATGGGCTCGACGATCGCCGAGGGGACGATGGCGATCAGGAAGTCGGTCAGGTCATCCGCCATCGAGCGGTCGCCGATGAAGGCGGTCAGCGAACTGGTGAAGATCAGGAACGGGAAGATCGCCAGAAGCATCCGAAAGGCGACGTTGCCGGCCAAGCCGAAGGCGTCGTCGCTCCAGAGGCGCAGCACCGCTTCATGCACGACCGCCACTGGCACGCGCCAGCCGGTGCCCGTCAGCAGGACTTCGGGGCGCGCGCTGACGACGCCGTGGGTCAGGACGGCATCTCGGACGGTCTGTTGATCGCGTTTGGCACTCATCGACGGGCTCTCGGGATATTCAACGGAGCGACAGGTAGAGGAGTTCTCGCACATTCCCAACGGTTCGGCCCGATTGCCGGACATCGCGGCCCTCTGGCCACGACCGGCGCTCGCCTCGATCATGATTGCAAGCGCCGGTGCGGGAATTTCGACCATTCCCACGGGCCGCACGGAACGCCGGGCAGGGACAGGGGTTAGCTCTGACAGACAGCGGCGACCCTGCTGCAGAAATGCCCTTCCCGACCGGAGACGCCAATGAAAACGACACTTACCGTGAACGCGCAGTCACACAGCGTGGACCACGACCCGCGCCGCACATTGCTCGATACGCTGCGCGATGACCTCGGACTCACCGGAACGAAGAAGGGCTGCGATCACGGGCAATGCGGTGCCTGCACGGTTCTTCTGAACGGCGAGCGGGTGAATTCCTGTTTATGCCTCACGGCCATGCACGACGGCGACGAGGTCACGACGATCGAAGGCATCGGGTCACCGGAGAAGCTGTCGGCCCTGCAGAAGGCCTTCGTCGAGAAGGACGGCTACCAGTGCGGCTACTGCACGCCCGGCCAGATCATGTCGGCCACGGCCATGCTGAGGGAGATCAGCGAGGGCGCACCGTCGTACGTCAGTGACGACCTCGGTGAGTCCGAACTGACCGACGCGGAGATGGCCGAGCGCATGTCGGGCAACCTTTGCCGTTGCTCCGCCTATCCGCTGATCCGCGAAGCGATCGCCATGGCGTCGGAGGTCAAGGAATGAGGCCGTTCGACTTTCAACGCGCAACCACGCCCGGCGACGTCGCGGCGGGCCAGATCATCGCCGGCGGGACCAACCTGCTCGACCTGATGAAGATCGAGGTGATGACCCCCGACGTGGTGGTCGACATCACGAAACTCGACGGGATGTCTGAGATCTCGGTTGACGGCGATGGTCTTCGGATTGGCGCGCTCGTGACCAATACCGCGCTTGCCAACGACCGTCGCGTCCGGGCGGGCTGGCCGCTGCTGTCGCGGGCGATCCTTGCCGGGGCCTCCGCCCAGATCAGGAACAAGGCGACGACGGGCGGCAACCTGCTCCAGCGCACCCGGTGTCCGTACTTCTACGACACGTCTCAGGCCTGCAACAAACGCAACCCGGGCGAGGGCTGCGCGGCTCAGGGTGGCGCGGGTCGCATGCTGGCCCTGTTCGGGACGTCGGAACACTGCCTTGCCGCTCATCCCTCCGACATGGCCGTCGCACTCAGCGCACTGCAGGCGGATGTCGAGATCCGCACTGCTGGAGGCGAGACGCGCCGCGTTCCGATGCACGATTTCTACCGCGGCCCGGGTGACAGGCCCGATATCGAGACCGCGCTCGAACCGGGCGACCTCGTCACGGCGGTCATCCTGCCGGCCCCGCAGACCGGCAGCCGCCAGACCTACCGCAAGGTGCGCGACCGGGCGTCCTACGCATTCGCGCTGGTCTCGGTCGCGGGGGCGGTCACGATGGATGGCGACACGATCAGCGACCTCAGCCTCGCCTATGGCAGCGTCGCGCCGCATCCGTGGATGAACCACGACGTGATCGAGATGCTCAAGGGGCAGACCGCGTCGATCGAGCTGTTCGAGCGCGCGGCGGACGTCCTGATCCCGGACAGCGCGCCGCATCCCGACACGGACTACAAACGCACTCTCCTGCGCCGCACCTTCATCGCGACAATGCGCCAGCTCACCGGGCTCGCGGAGACCGCAGGCACAGACATCGCGAGGAGCGAGGCATGACATCCAAGTTCACGATGGACGAACCGCAACCGCGGCTTCTGGACGAAACCGGACAGGGTGTGATCGGCACGCCGATGGACCGTACAGACGGGCCGAAGAAGGTCTCGGGCACGGCGGAGTATTCCGGTGATCATAGTGTCGAGGGCATGGCGCACGGGGTGCTGGTGCGGGCCACCATTTCGCGCGGCAAGGTCCGGAGCATGGACACCGACGCCGTGAAGTCGATCGAGGGCGTGATCGACGTCATCACCGATCCGCGCCTGATCCGGAACCCCGCGCAGGGCATGGCGGGGGAGGCACCCGTCCAGCCGGGCGACGAGGTTCATTACCACGGCCAGCCGATCGCACTCGTCGTCGCCGAAAGCTTCGAGGCGGCCCGCGATGGGGCGCAGCGGCTTGTCGTCGACTACGAGGTCGAAGAGGCCGCGTCCGCGCCCGACGAGACCCCGGACACCGAAGTCTCCGATCCCGTGACGGCAGGCGACTTCGACGCCGTCTGGTCGTCAGCCGAGGTCAAGGTCGACCGCAACTACACGACACCGTCGCAGGTCGCCGCCGCGATGGAACCACATGCCGCGCTTGCCGAATGGTCTGGTGACACCGTGACCCTGCGGAGCTCGCTCCAGATGATCCGGTTCAACAAGGCGGAACTGGCGGATTCGCTTGGCATCGACCCGAGCAAGGTGCGCATCCTCGCGCCCTTCGTCGGCGGTGGCTTCGGCTCCAAGCTTGGTCTTGGACCGGAAGCTGTGGCGGCGGCGGTCGCTGCGCAGAAACTCGGTCGTCCGGTGCGGGTCGTCATGCCCCGTCAGACCGTGTTCGATGCGATCCTGCGTCGGTCGGAGACCGCGCAGCGTGTCAGGTTCGGCGCGGGCAAGGACGGTCGTATCACGGCGATTTCTCACGACGACCGCGTCTCGAACGTCGACGGAGAGGGCTTTGCCGAACCCGTCAGCCAGGCGTCGCAGTTCATCTACGGCGCCGACGGGCTGAGCTTCACGCAGACGCTTGCGCGGATCGCGGCGACGCCGACCGGCTCGGTGCGTGCGCCGGGTGAAGCGGTGGGCATGCTGGCCTTCGAGGCGGGCGTCGACGAACTTGCCGATACACTCGGCGTCGATCCGTTGCAGTTGCGGCTCGAGAACCTGCCCGACAAGCACCCGATGGATGGCCGCGACTATAGCACCCGCCGGCTGGCCGACTGCCTCAGGGACGGGGCCGAACGGTTCGGCTGGTCCGACCGTGGCCCGGCCGGATCGAAGCGGGACGGCGACTGGCTGATCGGTATGGGCATGGCCTCTGCCGCGCGCGCCAACATGCTGATCCAGTCGGCGGCTCGCGTCCGGCTGACCGGGGACAAGGCCATCGTCGAGACCGACATGACCGACATCGGCACCGGGACCTACACCATCCTCGCGCAGATCACGGCGGAGATGCTGGGTCTGCGGCCGGACCAGGTGGAGGTGCGGCTCGGCGATTCCGACCTGCCCGGCGCGTCCGGCTCCGGCGGATCGTTCGGCGCCAGCTCCGCCGGCTCGGCCACCTTCCTCGCAGCCAGGAAACTGCGGGAGCAGATCGCGGAGAAGCTCGGCTGCTCCGAGGACGATCTGACCCTGCAGGGCGGGCGTGCCCGTGGCGACAACCACGAATCGGCGCTGTCCGAACTCATCACGGAGGAAATCGTCGGCGAGGCGAGCATCGAGGCCGGCAAGACGGCCGAAAGCCACTTCTCCGCCGGGTTCGGCGCGCATTTCGCCGAAGTCGCGGTCAACGAGTGGACCGGGGAAGTCCGCGTCCGCCGGATGCTCGGCGTTATGTCGATCGGTCGTATCCTGAACGAGAAGACGGCCCGTAGTCAGGCCCTCGGCGGTATGATCTGGGGCATTGGCGCGGCGCTCACCGAGGAGATGGAGAGCGACCGGCGGGACGGCCACATCGTCACCCGCGACCTGGCCAACTACCACGTTCCGGTCCACGCCGACGTCCCCGGAGACATGCAGGTCGTGTTCCTCGAGGAGCGCGACGACTGGGCCAACCCGATCCAGAGCAAGGGGGTCGGCGAACTCGGCATCTCGGGCGCCGGTGCGGCGGTGATCAACGCGATCGCCCACGCAACTGGCCACCGGGTCTATGACTACCCCTGCCACCCGGACCGCGTCCTCGCGGCCATGGGTGTGTAACCTATTGGCAGGCGGCCTTGTCCGGGAGCCGGGCAGGGCCGCCCTTGCAGGAGATCGAAGCCACCCCTCTCGCAGGTCCGGCATCCGCGCGGAGCTTCGGCGGAGCGCCTCCGGGGCCATTGGGCCTGACGAAATAGGGGTTGAAGGCCCCTCCTGCCGCAACTAGAACACGCCGAATTCGACAGGGTCCCCTGACCGGCGGGGCCTTTTGTGCGCCCAGATCGAGGAAGACCATGCAAGTCACCGAAACCCAGAACGAAGGCCTGAAACGCGGCTACCAGATCACGCTGACCGCGGACGAGCTGGAACAGAAGGTGCAGGCCAAGCTCAAGGAAGCTCAGCCCGACATCGAGATGAAGGGCTTCCGGAAGGGCAAGGTCCCGATGGCGCTGCTCAAGAAGCAGTTCGGCCCGCGCATCATGGGCGAAGCGATGCAGGAAAGCATCGACGGCGCCGTGACCTCGCACCTCGAGGAAACGGGCCACCGCCCGGCGATGCAGCCGCAGATGGCGATGTCGAACGAAGACTGGAAAGAGGGCGACGACGTCGTCGTCGACGTCAGCTACGAGACGCTCCCCGAGATCGAAGAGATCGACTTCTCCGACATCGAGATCGAGCGTCTGGTCGTGAAGGCGGACGAGGCTTCGGTGAACGAGGCGCTCGAGAGCCTCGCCAAGAACGCTCAGTCCTTCGAGACGAAAAAGGGCAAGGCCGCCGACGGCGACCAGGTCGTGATCGATTTCGTCGGCAAGAAGGACGGTGAAGCGTTCGAAGGGGGCTCCGCCGAGGATTACCCGCTGACGCTCGGCTCCAACTCCTTCATCCCCGGCTTCGAAGAGCAGCTGGTTGGTGTGAAGGCCGGTGACGAGAAGTCGCTCGACATCACCTTCCCCGAGCAATACCAGGCCGAGCACCTCGCCGGTCAGGCCGTCGTCTTCGACGTGACCGTCAAGGAAGTGAAGAAACCCGTCGACGCCGAGATCGACGACGAACTCGCCAAGAAGTTCGGTGCCGACGACCTCGACGCGCTGAAGGCCCAGATCACCGAGCGTCTTGAGGCCGAGTACAAGGGCGCTTCGCGCTCCGTCGCCAAGCGGTCGCTGCTCGACGCGCTCGACCAGCGGGTCAACTTCGACCTGCCGCAGAGCCTCGTCGATGCCGAAGCCAACCAGATCGCGCACCAGCTGTGGCACGAGGACAACCCCGATCACCACGGCCACGACCACGGTGAGATCGAGACCACCGAAGAGCACGTGAAGCTTGCCGAGCGTCGCGTGAAGCTTGGCCTGTTCCTCGCCGAGATCGGCCAGAAGAACGAGATCCAGGTCTCCGACGCAGAAATGACGCAGGCCGTCATGACGCAGGCTCGCCAGTACCCGGGCCAGGAGCGCCAGTTCTTCGAGTACGTCCAGCAGAACCCGCAGATGCGCCAGCAGATCCAGGCGCCGATCTTCGAGGACAAGGTCGTCGACATGATCTTCGACAAGTCCAAGGTCACGGAGAAGGAAGTCTCCAAGGAAGAGCTGCAGGAAGCGGTCGAAAAGCTCGACGACGAGTGATCGCGGGGCCTCCGAGGCCGTAGAAATGACGAACGCCCCTGCAGGAGACTGCGGGGGCGTTTTCATTTGATGGCGATGGATTGTCCGGCAACTGCGCCGGCGGTCGGCCTCAGACCGCGCGGAAGTGCTTGGACAGCTTCAGCCCCTGTCCCTGGTAGTTCGAGGCGATACCGCGCCCATAGAGCTGCTCGGGCTCTTCCGACATCTTCTCGTACAGCAGACGTCCGACGACCTGCCCGTGCTCCAGCACGAAGGGCGCCTCGTGGCACCGGACCTCGAGCACGCCGCGTGAGCCGCCGCCGCCCGCCGAGGCATGGCCGAAGCCGGGGTCGAAGAAACCGGCGTAGTGCACCCGGAACTCGCCCACCATGGCAAGGTAGGGCGCCATTTCGGCGGCGTAGCCGGGTGGGATCGTCACCGCCTCGCGGCTGACGAGGATATAGAATGCGCCGGGGTCGAGGATCAGGCTCCGCCGGTCGGTGTGCAGCGGCTCCCAGAACTCCGACGGCTCGTAATGGCCGATCCGGTCGAGGTCGATGACCCCCGTGTGCGGTTTGGCGCGGTAGCCGACGAGTGTGCCCTCGGACGGGGCGAGGTCGACGGAGAAGCCGAGCCCGTCGTCGATCACCGGATCGCCGTCCACGAGCGGCTCTGACGCATGGAGCGCCATCAACGCGGCGTCGTCCAGCCGGGCCTCGCCCCGCCGCAGGCGTAGCTGGTTCAGCCGCTGGCCGGCCCGCACGAGCACAGAGAAGGAGCGAGGGCAAATCTCGGCATAGAGTGGCCCCTTGTAGCCGGGTTCGATCCGGTCGAACTCGGTCCCGCCATCGGTGATCGTTCGCGTCAGAAGATCGAGCCGCCCGGTCGAACTCTTGGCGTTGGCAATGGCCTGAAGGTCGTTGGGCAGCGACAGCCGCTCCATCAGCGGCACGACGTAGACGCAGCCCTTCTCCAGCACCGCGCCGTCGGTGAGGTCGACCCGGTGCATCTCGAACTCATCCAGCCGTTCGGCGACCTTCCGCCCCCGTCCGGCGAGGAAGGAGGCGCGTACCCGGTAGGCGGTCGTGCCGAGACGGAGGTCGAGGCTCGCGGGCTGAATCTGGCCGTCGACGAGCGGTTGATCGAGGCCGATCGCATCGTCCCCGATCAGCGCGGCGATCTGCCGGTCGGATAGGACCCCTGTCATGCGCGCACCCCGTGGCTGGCCTGCTGTCACGCCCGCGCCGGGCGCGGGATTTCCGTGTGGTTACGGGGCGGCGTTTCGCGATGCAAGCACACCGGCGGCCCCGGCGGGGTGCCGGATGCGGAAAAGGTAGCGATGTGATTGAAATGGTCGGGCTAGCAGGACTTGAACCTGCGACCTTCCGTCCCCCAGACGGACGCGCTACCAGGCTGCGCCATAGCCCGACGTGAGGGGCGTTCTAGCGGTTTTGCGGCGCGGTGCAACCCCGGAAAACACTCCGTCGCGGCACTATTCTTCCGGGTAGCGGATCCTGTCGTGCTCGGTGCCGCGCGGGGCGGATCAGGCGCGCGCGAGCTGCAGCTGTTCCAGCCGGACGAGCGCGGCTGCGGCGTCCTTCGGGCGACTGACGGTGGCGACAAGCGACAGCAGGCCGGGGCCGGTTGCCGCAACCTCGTCCGGGTCGTCCGCGATGGTCGACAGGGCAATGGCGAGCGGACCTTGGACCGGTTCAGGCTCAGGCTCCGCTTCGGGGGGCTGGGCCGGCTCGTCCGGAACGACGGGCTCCTCGACCGGGGCTTCGGCGGCCTCGACAAGAGGATCTTCCGGGGTGTCCTCCGCAGCGACCGGAGGCGCCAGTGCGGGTGGGTCTTCGGCGGGTGGATCCTCGACAGGCAGCTCGTCGGCTTGAGACTGGTCCTCGGCCATGGGCGCGTCCGCGTCGGGGGTGTCGGGTTTGGCGTCCGTATCCGCATCCGGCGTATCTTCGCTCTGTCCAATGCCGCCCGTGCGGCGCAGGAACGCGGGAAGCTCGTTGCGGGGCAGGGGAACGACGTTGGACGGCGTCTCTTCCGCGACCTGCTCGGCCGCAGCCTCCGTCTCGGTTTCCGGCTCCGGTGCGGACGTCGCGTCGACCGCGTCCGTCGCTTCACCGTCGAACAGGCCCTCCTGCGGCCCGGATGCCGGGTCGGCCATGCCGGCCACGTGGCGAATACCCTTCTCGCGCAGTAACTTCTGCACGCCCTTGATGGTCATCCCATCGTCGTGCAGCAGCGCCTTGATGCCGCCGAGCAGGGCGACATCGTCGGGGCGGTAATAGCGCCGCCCACCGGCCCGCTTGACGGGCTTCACCTGTGGAAACTTGCTCTCCCAGAAGCGGAGAACGTGGGCCGGGGTGTCCAGCTTCTCTGCGACTTCTGAGATTGTGCGGAACGCGTCGGGGGACTTGTTCATCGCGGGATCAGGCCTTGTTGCCGGCCGCCACCTTGTCCTTCATCAGGTGCGAGGGGCGGAAGGTGAGGACCCGGCGAGGGTGGATCGGAACCTCTTCCCCGGTTTTCGGATTGCGTCCGACGCGGGCGGCCTTGTCGCGGACGGCGAAGGTGCCGAACGAGCTGATCTTGACCGTCTCGCCCGCGGCCAGCGCGTCGGAGACATGGGTGAGGATGCTCTCGACAAGGTCGGCACTGTCATTGCGGGACAGGCCCACTTCGGCATGGACTGCCTCGGCGAGATCCATACGTGTCAGCGTCTTGTTGGACATTGCGGCCCCCCGTGATTTGACCGGAGCTTGGCGTGACAGAATTTGGGAGTCAATATCAAGCCCTTGGGCCGGCGTCTTAATGTAGGTTTCCGCCTACCAGCGCAGGACGACCGAACCCCAGGCCAGACCGCCGCCGATCGCCTCCGTGACGACGAGGTCGCCGGGCTTGATCTGGCCACGCTCCACGCCGACCGACAGGGCCAGCGGGATCGACGCGGCGGAGGTGTTCCCGTGGTCCTGAACGGTTACCACGACCTTGTCCATCTCCAGCCCGAGCTTCTTGGCCGTCGACTGGATGATGCGGATGTTGGCCTGATGCGGGACGACCCAGTCGACGTCCTCATGTCCCAGACTGGCCTTTGCAAGCGCGGCATGTGCCGTCTCGGCCAGCTTCTCGACCGCGTGGCGGAAGACCTCGCGGCCCTGCATCCGCAGGACGCCGGAGGTGCCGGTGGAGATGCCGCCATCGACATAGAGCAGGTCGCGGTAGCGCCCGTCGGAGTTCAGGTCGGTGGACAGAATGCCGGGATCGTCGCTGGTGCCGGCGTGGTCTTCCGCCTCCAGCAGCAGCGCACCGGCGCCATCGCCGAACAGCACGCAGGTGGAGCGGTCGGTCCAGTCCATGATCCGGCTGAAGGTCTCCGCCCCGATCACCAGCACGCGGCGCGCCTGGCCCGAGACGATGAGCGCGTTGGCGTTGGCGAGCGCGTAGACGAAGCCGGCGCAGACCGCCTGGACGTCGTAGGCGAAGCCCTTCGTCATGCCGAGCGCGTTCTGAACCATAGTTGCGGCGGAGGGGAAGGTGAAGTCGGCTGTGGAGGTCGCGAGGATGATCGCGTCGACATCGGCGCCGGTCATACCGGCATTCGCAAGCGCCGCCTGTGCCGCCTTCGTGGCCAGCATCGACGTCGTTTCGCCCTCGGCAGCGAAATGGCGGCGTTCGATCCCCGAGCGGGAGCGGATCCATTCGTCGGACGTATCGAGTGACTTTTCGAACTCGGCGTTCGGGACGATTCTTTCGGGCAGGTAATGCCCGACCCCTTTGACCACCGCTCTCAGCATTTCAACGTGTGCCAGTGCCTTCAGTTCTTGTCCGCTCTCCATCGGGACCGGTCAGCGCCGCAGCGGATGCGACGCGGGCGGCCAGCCTGTCGGAGAAACCGGAGCTGGCAAGGCGATAGGCCAGTTTGACCGCCGCCGCAACTCCAAGCGCGTCGGCAGAGCCGTGGCTCTTGACCACGGTGCCGTTCAGACCAAGGAAAACCCCGCCGTTCGCGCGGCGCGGGTCGATCCGTTTCTTGAAGCGGTTGAGCGACGTCATCGCGAGCAGGGCGGCGATCTTCGACAGCGGCGTCTTGTTGAACGCCTCGCGCAGCAGGCCGGAGATCATGGAGGCGGTGCCTTCGCCGGTCTTCAGCGCGATATTGCCGGTGAAGCCATCCGTGACGATCACGTCAACCCGGTCGGAGGGGATGTCGCCGCCTTCGACGAAACCGACATAGTCGAAATCGGCGAGCGGCGCGGCGCGGCCGATCAGGTCGTTGGCGACCTTCAACTCGGCGCGGCCCTTGTGCTCTTCAACGCCGACGTTGAGCAGGCCGATGCGTGGCCGCTCGATGCCCAGACCGTTGCGGGCATAGGAAGCGCCCATCATCGCATAGGTGAGCAGATCGTCCTGATCGGCGCGCACGTCGGCGCCGACGTCGAGCATCAGGTTGAAGCCACCGGGATTGCGAGAGGGCCAGAGGCAGGCGATGGCAGGACGGTTCACGCCTTCCGCCTTGCGCAAGCGCACCATCGAGACTGCCATCAGCGCGCCGGTGTTGCCGCAAGAGACGCAGGACTGGGCCTCCTTGTCGCGCACCGCGTCGATGGCGGACCACATGGACGTGCCCTTGCCATGCCGCATGACGTGGCTCGGCTTGTCGGTCATGTCGACCACGCCCTCGGCATGGCGGATCGTGACGCGATCGCCGATCTTGCGCTTGGCGACCAGCGGCGCGAGCGTGTCTTGCGGTCCGTGCAGGAGGATGCGGGCTTCCGGTTCCTTCTCGAGAAACCGCGCAAGGCCGGCGACCACGACCGCAGGGCCCTGGTCCCCGCCCATCGCGTCCACAGAAATGACGATACCCCCTGCCGCGGGCAGGGGGTTGTTCGTCTCTGGATCGGTGTTGGTCATAGAACTACGACCCCGCAGACTTACGCCGCGTCGTCGTCCAGCTCGACCTCGTCGGCAGCCGCGACAATTTCACGATCATTATAGTGCCCGCAGGAGGGGCAGACGTGGTGCGGGCGCTTCAGCTCACCGCAATTGTCGCATTCGTTCGGGTTCGCGCCGGACAGCGCGTGATGGGACCGGCGCCAGTTGCGGCGGGCCTTCGATACCTTATTCTGAGGTACAGCCATGTCTCAACCTCGGGCTTGTTAGGGGCCTGTCATGGCCACGTGTTCGGAGAAGCTCGTCAGAGCGATACCGGCGGGCCATAGAGGATTCCCTGTGCCGTGTCGAGCCGGGTTCGCACAAGGATCACGAAAAATACGCAAAATTCCGTATCGCACCGGCGGTCACTCGCCTTTGCCGTCGTCGCCACCACCGTTCGACAGCTTGTCGCGCAGCGCGGCCAGACCGGCGAAGGGTTTGACATCCTCATCCGAAAGCGGCTCGACCCCGGGTTCGGCGAAATTCGCTTCCTCGAGCGCCGCACCTTCGGACCGGGGGTAGGCGGGCAGGGACAGCGCGAGCGCTTCGAGCGCGACCGTGTAGAGGTCGAGCGTCGCCGGAAGCGGCTCGCTCGTGTCGTCATCGGGCATCTCGACTTCTGTGCCGCCCTCGGGCTCGGACATCCGGGAGAGGTAGCTGCGCGAGGCGCTCTCCTCGATTCGCGTGGTCACGGGGTCCAGCGTCACGACACAGGCCTGCACGACCGTCGCCCCGAGCTTGCCGGTCAGCTGCCAGTCGGTTTTGCCGAGCGGAGAAAGCTCCGCCTCGAAGCGAAACTTCTTCACACCTTCGATACCGAGCGTGTCCGCAATCGCCGCGCGACCGGCCGCATCGGGCTCAAGCCTGTATCTGGACGTCTTCCGGCCAGGCAGATCGGCCAGCCGCACCGCCTCGGTCGGGAGGTCGCTCATGGCGGATGCTCCTTGTAATGTTTACACATCCTGATGTAATCGGCCTAATTGCCGGGCAAAGCCAGCACAAGGGGGCGACACCAGCATGGCCAACGGACGAAACCTGCGACGCGCCGCACTTGTTGCCGGTCTCTTCCTCGCGACGGCCTGCTCGCCGATTTATCGCACACATGGCTTCGTGCCGACGGAATCGGACCTCTCGGTCCTCGAGCCCGGCGTCGACACCCGGGAGTCCGTCGCCGACCGCATCGGCCAGCCGACCGCCGGCGGCGTTCTGAACAACAGCGGCTTCTACTACGTCCAGAGCCGGTTCCGCCATTTCGGCCCGCTCGAGCCGGAAGAGATCGACCGCGAGATCGTCGCGATGAACTTCGATGGCGGCGGTGTGCTGCGTAATGTCGAGCGGTTCGGGCTGGAGGACGGCCGCGTCGTGGCGCTGTCCCGGCGCGTGACCGATGACGGCATCCGCGACACGACCTTCCTCCGTCAGCTCATCGGCAACATCGGGCAGATCGACGCCTCGACGCTGCTCGGCGAGAACTAGTCCTTCGCCTCGAAGTCGAGCGCGACCCCGTTGATGCAGTAGCGCAGGCCCGTGGGCTGCGGCCCGTCCGGGAACACGTGCCCGAGGTGCGCCTCGCAGCGGTTGCAGTGCACTTCGGTGCGCCGCATGAAGAGCGAGCGGTCTTCCTTTTCACCCACCATGTCGCCGTCGAGCGGCTGCCAGAACGAGGGCCAGCCGGTGCCGCTTTCGAACTTGTGGGCCTGGTCGAACAACGGCGCGCCGCAACAGACGCAGCGGAATACGCCGTCTTCCTTCGGGAAATCGTCGTGGGTGCCGGCACGCTCGGTGCCATGCTTGCGCGTCACCTTGTAGGCCAACGGTGAGAGCTGTTCGCGCCACTCGCCGTCGGATTTCATGACCTTGTCCATTCTGGCGTCTATCCTTTCGTCACGTTCCGTCCTTATCTAGGTAGTGAAGCGGCGCACGCAAAGGAGGCGCGGATGTTGACGAGGGGGCGCTACCGGGCACGGTTCGCCGAGACCGCCGAAGACCTTCGTGCGGCGCAGACCCTGCGTCACCTCTGCTTCCGTGGCGGCGAGGGACTGGACGCGGACCGGTTCGACGCGCTCTGCCATCATGTTCTTGTCGAGGATACGCTCAGCGGGCGTCTCTCCTGCTGTTTCCGCCTTATGCCGCTCGCCGGCGGCGCGGAGATCGGCGACAGCTACAGCGCGCAGTTCTACGGCCTCGACGCGCTGCGCAGCTTCGAGGGGCCGATGGTCGAGATGGGCCGGTTCTGCATCCACCCCGAGGCCCGCGATGCCGACGTGCTCCGCGTCGCCTGGGGCGCGATGACGCGGTTCGTCGACGACAACGGGGTTGAGCTGCTGTTCGGCTGCTCGTCGTTCCGGGGGACGGAGGCGTCGAGCTACCTCGAAGTGTTCGACATGCTTGCGGCCCGGCATCTCGCGCCGAAGCGGTGGTTGCCGCGCGTGAAGGCGAAAGACGTCTTTCGCTTCGCCGAGCGGCTGCGCCGCAACCCGAAGCCAGACCGAAAGGCGGCACTCGACCGGATGCCGCCGCTGCTGAAGACCTACCTCTTGATGGGGGGGTGGGTGTCGGACCACGCCGTCGTGGATCGCGACATGAACACGCTGCACGTCTTCACCGGGCTCGAGATCGCGTCGGTGCCTCCCGCCCGGGCGCGCGCGCTGCGTGCGATCGCGGGGTGAGCGGCCTTCAGGGCTCGATCACCTCGGTTTCGGTAACGATCATGTCGAGCGGCTGATCGGTCGGCTCTGTCGGGACTTCGTCGACTTCCTGCGCGGCATAGGCGAACCCCATGGCCAGCACCGCGCCATTGGCCCGAAGCAGGGCGATCGTGCGATCGTAGAAGCCGCCGCCGTAGCCGAGCCGTCGCCCGGCGCGGTCGAAGGCAACAAGCGGGACGATCAGGATTTCAGGCGTCATCAGCTCGGGCTGAATCGGGATCTCCGCGCCGTACTGGCCGGCCTGCATCTCCGCATCCGGTTCCCACCTGTGGAAGTCGAGCGGCTGCCCATTGCCGAGGATGACAGGCACGCCCACCGGTCCGTGCGCGGCGGCCTCCTCCATCGCGGGGCGGGGGTCGATCTCCGTGCGGATCGCCATGTAGCCCGCGAGCGGTACCCCCCGGTGTCCGGCGAGGACCGAGGACAGGACACCGGCGGCGCCGTCGCTCATCTCGTGCGCGGCGCGGCGGTGCTTCAGCGCGTTGTGGCGGAGTTCCGCCTTGCGAAGGGCGAGATCGCTCACAGCAGCACCACGGCGGCGAGGCCGAGGAAGGCGAAGAAGCCGACGACGTCCGTCACGGTGGTAACGAAAGCGCCCGAGGCGAGCGCGGGGTCGATGCCGAGCTTCTCCAGCACGACGGGAATGACCGTGCCGGCGAGCCCGGCGATCACGAGGTTGATGACCATCGCGGCGGCGATAACCACGCCGAGCAACGGTTCCCCGAACCAGAGTATCCCGATGATCCCCATCACCACGGCGAAGATCAGCCCGTTGATGAGCCCGACGAGAACCTCCCGCCGGATGACCCGCAAGACGTTCGACCCGGTAAGGTCCTTCGTCGCGATGGCGCGCACCGCGACGGTCAGCGACTGCGTGCCCGCGTTGCCGCCCATCGAGGCCACGATCGGCATCAGCACAGCAAGGGCGACCAGCCCGGCGATCACGTCCTCGAACAGCGAGATGACGAGCGAGGCGAGGATCGCGGTCACCAGGTTCACCGCGAGCCAAGGAAAGCGCTGCCGCGTCGTGGTGACGACCCGGTCGTTGACCGTGTTCTCGCCGACGCCGGCGAGGCGCAGCAGATCCTCGGCGTTCTCCTCGGCAAGGACGATCATGGCGTCGTCGATCGTGATCACGCCGACGAGCCGGCCGTCCTCGTCCACGACAGGGGCGGAGATCAGGTGGTACTGGTTGAACGCATAGGCGACCTCTCCCTCGTCCTGCTCGGCGGGGATGGTCGTGAACATCTCTTCCTTGATGTCGAACAGCTTCACGTCGCGCCGGGACGACATGAGCCGGCCGAGCGTGACGTTGCCGACCGGCTTCATCCGCGGATCGACGAGGATCACGTGGTAGAACTGGTCGGGCAGTTCGTCGGGATGGGCGCGCAGGAAGTCGATCATCTCGCCCACGGTCCAGTGCTGGGGCGCGCGGACCGTCTCCACCTGCATCAGGCGGCCGGCGGATTCCTCGGGGTAGGCGAGGGCCTTTTCTACCGCCACCCGGTCCATCGGGCCCAGCAGTTCGAGGACCGCTTCCTGCTGGTCCTCGTCGAGATATTCGACGAGGTCGACGACATCGTCCGATTCGAGCTCGCGGACCGCTTCTGTCAGCTCCTGCGGGGTAAGGTAGCCGAGGATCTCCTCGCGGACGTTATCCTCGATCTCCGACAGGATCTCGCCGTCGAGGCCACCCTTCCAGATTTCCAGCAGGTCGCGGCGTTCGTGCGGCTCGATCTGTTCGAGAAAGTCGGCGATGTCGGCCGCGTGCAGCGGCTCCATCAGCATGTCGATATCTTCGCCGTTACCGGCTTCGATCGCGTCCCTGACTTTCTGGAAGAGCTCCGATTTCAAGGCGTAGGCGTCTTCTCCGATCTCGATGACGTCTTCGGCCATTTCGCCCCCTTGGATACCGCTTCGGGAGCATAGAGCCGATCACGGTGGCTACAACCTCGACCGGGCAACAATCGCAGATTTACGCCGGGCGGAGCCGCGCCTAACTTGCCCGCCATGAGTTCACATCTCCTTCTGGGTCAGACCCTCTCCTTCATCGCCGATCCATTCACGTTGCCCTGGCAGGATTGTGTCCGCCACGAACGTCGCGGCGGCGTCCTGATCCGTGACGGGCTGATCGCGGACGTGGGGCCGGGCGATGCGCTGCGCGCCGCGAATCCGGAGGTTGCCGTCACCGACTACGGCGATGCGCTGATCACGGCCGGGTTCGTCGATGCACACATGCATTATCCCCAGACCGGCATGATCGCGAGCTGGGGCAAGCGGCTGATCGACTGGCTCAACAGCTACACGTTTCCGGAGGAAATGCGCCTCGGCGATCCGGCCTATGCGGCCGAGACGGCGGCGACGACTCTCGACCTCGCGCTGGCGCACGGCACGACGAGCCTCTGCAGCTTCTGCACGATCCATTCCCACTCGGTCGACGCCTTCTTCGGCGCGGCGGAGGCGCGGGGCATGCGCACCATCGCCGGACGCACGGCGATGGACCGCAACGCGCCCGACGGCCTGCGCGACGATGCGCAGAGCGCCTATGACGAGAGCGCGGCGCTGCTGGCAAAGTGGCATGGTCGCGGTCGCGCAGTCTACGCGATCACGCCGCGCTTCTCGCCGACTTCGACACGCGAACAGCTTGAGGCACTTGGCGCGCTCTGGGCGGAGCATCCCGACGCTCTGATGCAGACCCACCTGTCGGAGCAGGTCGACGAAGTCGCCTGGGTGCGCGAACTCTATCCCGAGGCTCGCGATTACCTCGACACCTATGAGCAGACCGGCCTTCTGGGGGAACGTGGCCTCTATGGTCATGCCATCCACCTCGAGCCGCGCGAGATCGACCGGCTGGCCGACGTCGGCGCGGCCGTTGTGCATTGCCCGACGTCGAACACCTTCATCGGCTCGGGCCTGTTCGACATGGCGGGGCTCAAGGCGCGGGGTATCTCGGTCGGCCTCGCCACCGATACCGGCGGCGGGTCGTCGTTCTCGATGCTGCGCACGATGGCGGCAGCCTACGAGATCGGCCAGCTGCGCGGCGCCGCGCTGCACCCGGCGCAGCTCATGTGGCTGGCCACCGAGGGGTCGGCGAAGGCGCTGCATCTCGAGGGCGTCATCGGTCACCTGGGCGCCGGTGCGGAGGCCGACCTTGCGGTGATCGACCTTGCCTCGACACCCGCCATCGCGCAGCGAGCCGCGAGGGCCGAGGCGTTCTGGGAGCTTCTGTTCCCGACGATCATGATGGGCGACGACAGGGCGATCCGCGCGGTCTGGGTCAACGGCGCCGAGGTTCCGCGATGAGGTCCCTGATGCTCGGGTTCATTGCCGCGATCCTGTCCGGCGCGATCATCGGCAGCGGCTTCCTGCCGTGGCTCGCGCTCGGCCCGCTCTACGAGGCGACGCTGTTCGACGTCGTTCGCCAGGATCCCGGACAGGTGGTCGACAGCCTGACATCCGGCAACGTCTCACCGCTGGCGTGGCTGTTCGTGCTGAGCTTCCCGCTTGCCCTGGCATCGGTGATGTTCAACGTCACGCGCTATCGACGCCTGCTGTCGCTGGTCACCGGTCTGTTTCCGGTCATCTGTGCGATCGGCGCCGTGTTCGGCCTGCGCGACCGGGTGCGCGACCTTCTCGGACAGGTGCCCGATGTGCCGGGCCGTCTGGTCGAGGTGATCGGGCAGGGCGTCTGGGTCTATGTCGGCGCAGGGGCGCTGTTGCTTATCCTGTCGCTCGTCGCCTCCGGCCGGCGCTAACAGGGCGCCGCCACGTCGAGAACCCAGTAGCCGTCCACGCCAGCGATGCCGTAGTGCGTGACGTCGGGGTGGAGCATGTTCCGCCGGTGCCCGGCCGAATTCATCCAGCCGTCCAAAACCGTACTGTCGTCCGGTATCCCCCAGGCGATGTTCTCGGCGAGCACCGAGTAGCAATAGCCTGCGGCGGAGGCGCGCTGCGCGAACGACCCGCCGCGGGGGCCGATGTGCGTGCGCGTGTCGCTCCTCGCCATGTAGGCGGCATGTCTCGCGGCCGCACGGCTCAGCCGTCGGTCTTCCGTCATCGGCGGCAGCCCAGCCGACGCCCGAATGGAGTTCAGCGTCCGCCGCACGTCGGAGGTCGACATCCGTGCCTGCGTCGCATTTCCCTCGTTCGAGGGGGGTGTTGGTGCTGCCGTGGTGCAGGCACACAAGGTGCCCAGCATCGCGGCAGCGAGAGTCTTCCGGCCTTTCATGGCGCTCTCCTCTTCAGTCCGAGTGCCCCACCCAGAGAAGAGGATAGCGTCATGGTTGTGCGGGCCAACGGTGACCTAGCGTTCGGTCCCCAGGATCAGCACCCACGTGTCATCGGTCCGGCCGATGCCGAAATCCTCGGCCTGCGGGGCAAGAATGACTTCCCGATGCGTGGTGCTGTTCATCCAGGCGCGCACGACTCCGGCACTGGTCTGGTAGCCTTCGGCGATGTTCTCACCGACCCAGGAATAGTCGTATCCGGCTTCCAGCACCCGGTCACCGACCCGACGACCATCGACATCGACATGCAGGTTGTCGCCGTTGTCGATGTGGAGACCACTGGCGACGATCGCGCCGCTGTAATCCTGGGCTACGTTGTTGAGGGTTCTGTGAGAGATGACGGGCGTCAGTTCTCCACGGGCATCGTTCAGGACAAGTCCGAACTCGGTTCGGTCGACTTCCGGCATCGAGACGGACAAGGTGGACTGGACCCCGGCAACAGCCGGGAGGGACGGCTGTATGGGGCTCCCGTCACTGCTTCCAGTGCTGCAGGCAGCGAGGAAGGTGAGGGCGCTCAGCGGTTTTAGTCGCATTTACGGTTAGTTCCCTGACTTCGTTCAAGTCAGTTACACCACCGCAATTGGATCAATTCGGGACGCGATAGGGATAGTTAACGGGCAACATTAAGTGCGAGGCGCCGCGCATTGGACACGATCTCACCAAGATCGGCGCTCAGCAGACGGCCGTCTCCGACGATCTGGCGGCCTTCGACAAAAAGGTCGCGAACCCGCTGGGGACCAGCCAGCAAGAGCGCTGCGGCGTCCCAGCTGCCCGCGCTTTCGATTGTCGAGACGTCCCAGATCGCGAGGTCCGCCCGGTAGCCCGGCACGATCCTGCCGCATTCACCACCCCGACCAAGGACCTCCGCCCCACCGCGTGTAGCAATATCAAGGGACAAGCGCGAAGACATGGAATCGGCGCCGTTGGCGACACGTTGCAACAGCATGGCCTGCCGGGCCTCGTTGACGAGGTTTCCCCGGTCGTTGGAGGCCGAGCCGTCCACGCCGAGCCCGATCCGCACCCCGGCGTCGAGCATCGCCCGCACCGGGGCAATGCCCGAACCAAGTCGGCAGTTCGAGCAGGGACAATGGGCGACGCCGGTCTTCGTGCGCGCGAAGAGCCCGATCTCGTCCGGGTCGAGCTTCACGCAGTGAGCGTGCCACACATCGGGCCCGGTCCAGCCGACCTGCTCGGCATAGTCGCCGGGCCGGCAACCGAATGTGGCGAGTGAATAGGCGACATCCTCGTCATTCTCGGCGAGGTGAGTATGCAGCATCACGCCCTTGTCGCGGGCGAGCGCGGCGGTGTCCCGCATCAGCTCCCGGCTGACCGAAAACGGCGAGCAGGGCGCGAGGCCGACGCGCAGCATCGAACCGGGCGAGGCATCGTGAAACCGGTCCACGACGCGGATGCAGTCGTTCAGGATGTCGGCCTCCGCCTCGACGAGGCTGTCGGGAGGCAAGCCGCCCGCGCTCTCGCCGATGCTCATCGAGCCACGGGTCGGGTGAAACCTCAGTCCGATCTCCCCGGCGGCGGCGATCGTGTCGTCGAGCGTCGCGCCGTTGGGATAGAGATACAGGTGGTCCGACGTCATCGTGCAACCCGACAGCGCGAGTTCGGCAAGCCCCAGCTGGGCCGAGACGAACATCTCTTCGGGGCCGAACCTCTCCCAGATCGGATAGAGGGTTCTCAGCCAGCCGAAGAGCAGCGCATCCTGACCGCCGGCAACCGCCCGCGTCAGCGACTGGTAGAGGTGATGGTGCGTGTTCACGAGGCCCGGAGTCACGACGCAGTCAGTCGCGTCGAGCACGGTTGCGTCGCCGGGTTCGGTGACGGTGCCGACCTCGACGATCACGCCATCGCGTATCAGGATGTCGCCCGGGTACTCGCTGCGATCGTCGTCCATCGTCAGGATGGCGGTCGCGCCGCGGATCAGGGTCGCGGTCACCGGAGCGTGCCGCCGCTGCAGACTCGTGTTCTCATCCGGCGATCATGCGCCAAGGCCGGAGCGACGGCAATCAGCTCCCGATCTCGCGTTGCAGGATGGCGAGCGCCTCTGCGTGGACCTCGGGGTTGGCGGCGGCGATCACGCGCCCGCCATCCTTGGCGCTGCCGCCGGTCCAGTCGGTGACGATGCCGCCGGCTGCCGTGACGACCGCGAGCGGGGCTTGGATGTCGTAGACCTGAAGCCCCGCCTCGATCACGAGGTCGACCTGACCAGTGGCGACGAGGGCATAGCCGTAGCAATCCATCCCGTACCGGGTCAGCCGTGCGGCGCCCGCGACCGCGTGAAAGGCGCGGCCATCCTCGGGAGAGCCGACTTCGGGAAAAGTGGTGAGCACCGTCGCCTCCGACAGCGGTCGGGCGGCGCGCGTGCGCAGCGGGTGCGTGCCGGACGGGCCGGTCACCGTGGCGCGGCCCAAGCCGCCCTCGAACCGCTCGCCGATGAAGGGCTGATCGACGATGCCGTAGATCGGGCCGTCGGCGTTCGCGATGGAAATCAGGACGCCCCATGTCGGCGTGCCGGAGATGAACCCCCGCGTGCCGTCGATCGGATCGAGCACCCAGGTCAGACCGGACGTCCCAGGTTCGGTGCCGTATTCCTCACCAAGGATGCCGTCGTCGGGTCGCTGCGCCTTGATGATCGCGCGCATGGCGCGTTCGGCGGCCTTGTCGGCTTCCGTCACCGGATCGAAGCCGGCGTCGAGCTTGTTGTCGGCTTCGAGGCTGGTGGAGCGGAAGTGGCGCAATGTCTCGACGCGCGCGGCATCGGCGCAGGCGTGCGCGGTCGCAACGATGCTGTCGGCCTCGGCGGGCGACGTTATCGGGGTGTCGGGCATAGGAAGTCTCCGCCGTCTGATCCGGGTGGGAGTGACCAGACGGCGGGTATCGCAGGGTCTCGCACCGCGTCAAGCGATGGTCAGGCGGCCTCGCTCAGGACGCGGGCCAGTTCGAACAGGCGTTTACGCTGGTTCTCGGGGATCGCGTAGAAAGAGCGCAGAAGCTCCAGCGCTTCGCGGTCGTTCAGGATGTCGCCGGGCAGGTCGTTGGCGCCGGCGGCCTTGTCCGACTGTTCGAGCCCGTCGAAGAAGAAGTCGATCCCGACGCCGAGCGCATGTGCGATGTCCCACAGACGAGAGGCGCTGACGCGGTTGGTGCCGGTCTCGTACTTCTGAATCTGTTGAAACTTGATACCCACGCTCTCCGCCAGCTGCTGCTGAGTCGTGCCGTTCATCCAGCGGCGGTGCCGGATGCGCTTGCCGACATGAACATCTACGGGATGCTTCATCTTCCAAATTTCCTTTTTTCTTTTTGCCGCGCCGGGGGAGGGAGCCAGTCGCGAGGTTATCCTAGTTGTGTTTGCAACACGTAGACGAGGGACACGCAACGGTTGCATGGGGCAGCCTGCACTTAAGAACAGGCTTTTCTGCACTGCGGAAACAATTTCAGGTTGTTTTTGGTTCCGCAAGTTCGTGGAGAGCTATTCTTGTGGCACTTTCGAGACGCGCTTGATTCGCCTTGTGATGCGGTGGACGCGGTGAAGGCCGGCACTCGCACCGTGCCCGCATGGGTTGCGGCACGGGCGGGCCGTCGTCAGTGGAAATCCCGGCTTTTCGGGATGATGCGCACATCTCTCGGGTGGGTCTGGTTCGGCGATCGGGCCGATCCCTGCACGGGACGGTCGACCTCGTCGGCATGCGACCGGGCGGGCAGAAGCCCGGAGGGGGCGAGGCGGTAGAGCGCATCGGAACGGTCCTCCAGCCTCTGTGCGACGACGTGGATGATCTCGACGTCTCTTTGCACGTAGCCGTGGACGACCAAAAGACGGGACTGCATCACAACTTTGCGAAATTGCTCAAGCACTTTGGGCCAGACGACGAGGTTGGCGCTGCCGAACTCGTCCTCGAGCGTGATGAAGCAGACCCCCTTGGCGCTGCCGGGCCGCTGGCGGATCAGCACGAGCCCGGCGAGCTTCAGTTTCTGCCAGGGGCGGGTGCCGTCGAGTTGCGCCGTCGAGGCGTAGCCCTGTTTCGACAGGCTCGTGCGCAGGAAGGCCATCGGGTGCTTCTTCAGTGACAACCGCAGTGTCTGGTAGTCGGCCACGACCTGCTCGCAGACCGGCATCGGCGGCAGGCCGAAGGGCCGTTCCTCGCCCTCGTCGCGGGAGTCGCGGAACAGCGGCAGGTCGGGCGCGTCGCGCAGCCCCTTCGCGTCCCACAGCGCCTGGCGGCGGTCGATGAACATCGAACGCATGGCATCCGCTTCCGCCAGACGGCGGATCACGGGGACGGTCAGCCCGCCGCGTTCCTGCAGGGATTTCATGTCGCGGAACGGCACATCCCGGCCATCGACCAGCTTGCGGGCCATGTCCTCCCTCATGCCGCCGACCTGCCGCAGGCCGAGCCGGACGGCGAAGAACCCCTCGTAGGTCGGCTCGAGGCTGTTGTCCCAGTCCGAGAAGTTGACGTCCGGAGGGCGGACCTCGACCCCGTGCTCCTTGGCGTCGCGGACAAGCTGGGCCGGGGCGTAGAAGCCCATCGGCTGGCTGTTGAGGATCGCGGCGCAGAACGCGTCGGGGAAATGACACTTCAGCCAGGAGGAGACGTAGACCAGCTGTGCGAAGCTCGCCGCGTGGCTTTCGGGGAAGCCGTATTCGCCGAAACCCTTGATCTGGTCGAAGCAGCGGCGGGCGAAGTCCTCCTCGTAGCCGCGCTTGACCATGCGGCCGACCATCTTGTCCTGCAGAAGCTCGATCGTGCCCCGGCTGCGGAAGGTGGCCATCGCCTTCCTCAGCTCGTTCGCCTCGGCGGGGGAGAACTCCGCCGCTTCGATGGCGATCTTCATCGCCTGTTCCTGGAAGATCGGCACGCCGAGGGTGCGGCCGAGGATGTTCTTCAGCTCCGACGGGTCGTGCGGCGCGCCGGGGGAGGGATATTGCACCGGCTCCTCGCCCGAGCGGCGGCGCAGGTAGGGATGGACCATGTCGCCCTGGATCGGGCCGGGGCGGACGATCGCCACCTCGATGACGAGGTCGTAGAACTGCCGCGGCCGCAGGCGGGGCAGCATGTTCATCTGGGCCCGGCTCTCGACCTGGAAGACGCCGATGCTGTCGCCCTTGCAGAGCATGTCGTAGACGCGGTTGTCCTCCTTCGGGACGGTGGCGAGCGTCCATGTCTGCCCGTAATGCGCTTCGATCAGGTCGAAGCACTTGCGGATGCAGGTCAGCATCCCGAGGGCGAGGATGTCGACCTTCAGGATGCCGAGCGCGTCGATGTCGTCCTTGTCCCACTCGATGAAGGAGCGGTCGGGCATGGCGCCGTTGCCGATCGGCACCGTCTCGGTCAGTGGCCGTTCGGTCAGGATGAAGCCGCCGACATGCTGGGACAGGTGGCGCGGCATGCCGATCAGCTGGCGGGCGATGATGATCGTCCGCCGCAGCACCGGGTCGGTGAGGTCGAGCCCGGCTTCGCCGACGTGCTTCTCGCCGACGTCGGTGCCCCAGCTGCCCCAGACGGTCTTGGCGAGCGCCCCGGTGACGTCCTCGGACAGGCCCATCACCTTGCCCACCTCGCGGATCGCCGAGCGCGGCCGGTAGTGGATCACCGTCGCGCAGAGCCCGGCGCGGTCGCGGCCGTACTTCTTGTAGATGTGCTGGATCACCTCCTCGCGGCGCTCATGCTCGAAGTCTACGTCGATGTCGGGCGGTTCCTTGCGTTCTTCCGAGATGAAGCGCTCGAACAGGAGCTGGTGTTGGGCGGGGTCGACCGCGGTGATGCCGAGCACGTAGCAGACGGCCGAGTTCGCCGCCGAGCCGCGTCCCTGGCAGAGGATCGGCGGTTCGCTCTCGTCCCGCGCGAAGCGGACGATGTCGTGGATCGTCAGGAAGTAGCGGGCGATGTCGAGCTTCTCGATCATCGCGAGCTCCTTCGTCAGCGTGGCCTGGGTCGCGAGGGGGATGCCCTCCGGGTAGCGCGTCGCCGCGCCCTCCCAGGTCAGCTGCTCGAGGTAGGCCTGGGGCGGCATGTCCTGCGGGATCACCTCGCGCGGGTACTCGTAGGCGAGCTCCTCGAGGTCGAAGTTGCAGGCGTCGGCCACCGCGCGGGCGGCGGCGATGGCGTGGGGCCATTCGTTGAACAGGCGAACCATCTCGGACGGCGCTTTCAGGTGGCGCTCCGCGTTCTGCTCGAGTCGCCATCCGGCTTCGGTGAGCGTGCACTTGTGGCGGATGCAGGTCATCACGTCCTGCAGCGGCCGGCGCGATGGCGCGTGGTAGAGCACGTCGTTCGTGGCGAGGATCTGCAGCCCCGTCGCCGTCGCGATCGCGTCGAGCCGGTTGATCCGCGCCCGGTCGTCGGCCCGGTAGAGATAGGCCGCCGCGACGTGGCCGAGCGTCGGGAGGTGGCGGCAGAGGTGCGGCAGGGCGCGGCTGAAGGCCTCGAGGTCGGTCGGGGGAATGACGATCAGCTTCGTGCCCTCGGCATGGGCGGCAAGATCGTCGAGCGTCAGGTCGCAGATGCCCTTGGCCTGCCAGTTGCCGTCCGGGTCGTGGCGACGGCCCTTCGAGATCAGGCGCGACAGACGGCCGTAAGCCTCCCGGTCGGTCGGGTAGGCGAGGAAGGTCTCGCCCGTGACCAGCCGGATGCGGCAGCCGATCACCGGGCGGAGTTTCGCGGTTTTCGCCTCGGTATGGAGCCGCACGACCCCGGCGAAGGAATTGAGGTCGGCGATGCCGATCGCGTCGTAGCCCTGTGTCCAGGCCTCGAGCGCGAAATCGGTGGCATCCGACGCACCGCGCAGGAAGGAGAAGCAGGAGACGAGGCCGAGCTCGACGAAGGGCGCGCGGGCGTTCTTCGTGAACCCCTCGCCGTCGGGCAGGCTGTGTTTCGGGTGGCGTTCTTCCGTCTCAGGCATCGCGCGCGCCCGATTTTTCGGAGAAAAATCGATATCGGATTTTCGCCGAAAATCCTTCTTCGAAGACAACACGCATCAGGTGAAGATCCCGTGAACGAACCAGCGCGGCTCATCGCCTCGCCCGTCCCCCAGCACCCCGTCCCGGTAGAGCCAGTAGCGCCGCCCGTGCTGGTCTTCGATCCGGTAGTAATCACGCAGCCGCACGCCGGGCCGGTCCGCCCACCATTCCGGCGCGATCCGCTCCGGTCCCGCGAAACGCACCACCCGGTGCGTCAGTCGCCGCCAGGCGAACTGCGCCGGTGGCCCCTCGGGCACGGCATAGAGCACGGCGATCTGCTCGGGCGGCTCCAGCAGCCGGGCCGGGCGCGGTCGGGGCTCCGGCTCGGGCCGGCGCCGGCCGGGGGCGAGCGCAGGCAGCCAGTGCTCGCGCCGCTCGGGCACGTGGCTCTCGCGCAGCAGCGGGCGGCGGACGGCGGGTGCGCCGAAACGGGCGGTCAGCCGGTCGGTCAGCCGCGCGACCTCCGCCCCGTCGTCGGCGCCGCCGTCGAGCCGGGTCTGCACCTGGTCCATCTCCTCGGCGACCGAGGCGTCGAGCGTGACGAGGTCGAAACCGAAGCCGGGATCGAGCCGGTCGAGCCGCCCCTCGAACAGTTTCGCCACGTGGGGCGCGTCCCGCGTCGCGCGGGATGTCGCAACCTCCACGCGCGAGACCTCGCCGTCGGTGCGGTAGACCGTCAGCGTCACACGCCGCGCGCCGAACCCCTCGGCGGCGAGGCCCTCGCACAGCTCCTCCGCCAGCGCGGGAATGTGCGGCGCGGGATCCTCGACCGGTTCGGGAAGCCGCGCGGTGACGCCGAAGCGCGGCGGGTCCTCGGGCGGCTGGACCGGCTCCGGCAGGCGGCCCATCATCTGGTCGAGCCGCATCAGCGGGTTCTGGGCAAGGTCGGCGCGGGCGAAGCGGCGGGCGAGGGACAGGCGGGGCACCCCGGCCAGCGCCCCGACCGTCTTCAACCCCAGCCGGTCGAGCAGAAGCACCGTGTCCGCGTCGACCCGAAGGGCCCGCGCGGGCAGGTGCGCGACACGGGCGTCGAGCGCCTCGGGCGGGCAGGTCTCGCGCACCCCGCCGAAGCGCGCGAAGGCCCAGGCCGCGCCGTGGGTCGGCGCGGTGGCGAGCCCGGCGGACAGGCCGAGGCGCGAGAGTTTCTCCTCCATGTCGCGCAGCATCAAAGCCTCGCCGCCCCAGAGGTGGTCCGAGCCTGTCGTATCCATCACCAGCCCCGCCGCGCCGTCGAGCGCGGTCCACGGGCACCAGCGCCGCGCCCAGAGCATCAGCTTCTGCAGCGCCATCCGGTCACCCTGCAGGTCGGCATAGTCGAGGTGCATCTCCGGGCAGAGCGCGCGCATGTCGACGACCCGTGCCCCGCGCGAGATGCCGGCCTGCTCGGCGGCACGGTTGGTGGCGTGGATCACCGGCCCGTGAGTCCCCTCGACGGCGAGCGCGGCTGGCAGCTCTTCCGGAGGCGCCTCATGCCGGGCGGCGAGGATGCGCTGCCAGCGCTCGATCGAGAGCCGGGGCAGGTGGATGCAGGTGATGCGTCGCGCCAGCGGATCGCGCTCTGCCGGGGGGGCGACTGCGCCGCCCGGGGCGGCGGCACCCGCCCGCCCGGCCACAGGACGTCCCGGCAGGTCGCCGTCCCGCCCCGCCCGCCAGCGGGGCCGGCCGACGGGCGTGAAGGGATCCTCGCGCCGCTCCGGCTCCGGGCCGGGGGTGCGCTGGCGCTCCGTCGCCATGGCCCGGGCGAGCGCCTCCATCGCCCGGGCGAGGTCGTCCGGGTCGGCCCGTGGCGGGGACGGTTGCGGTGGGGACGGTTCGGCGGGAGGCCGGGGAAAGGCGAGGACCGGCAGCTTGTCCTCGCCCTTCATCGGCCGGGGCGCCTTCGTCGCGGATGTTCGCGGGGGCGGATGTCACCGGGCGGACGCCGATCCCGGCGTTCCGCGCGTGGTGGGGTCATGCCGCCTCCGGCGGGAATATTTGACGCCCGAAGAAGACCCGCGTGGCGCGAGAGGCCGTCAGCCGGTGGCACGAATGCCGGCGGGCGCGTCCTGCAGGGCCATCGGGTGGTCGAGGGCGAGGCCGGTGTCGTCATGGCGCGCCACCCAGGTCGTCGGCGGGCGAAACCGGGAGCGGAACAGCTCCGCCCGCCAGAAGGCGGTTCCCGGCGCGCGGGAATCGTAAGGGTCGGTGGCCGAGGGCAGCGATGCGAGGCGCCAGCGTTCCCGAGCCGCGCTGAGTGCGGGCTGCGCCGCGCGACGCATCAGCCAGCAGGCCACGCCATGCGCCTCCGACCGCAGGGCGAGCCGCTTCGTCGCCGTGAAATCGAGCACCGGCGGATCGCCCCAGACCTCTCCCACCACCGCGCCGAGCGACGGGCAGCCGAGCGCCTGTTCCATCGCCCAGAGCACATCCACCGGCCGGGAGACGTCGAGGCGCAGCATCTCCGTGCTGCGCGGAAAGCCGGCGAGATAGGGGATGCCGCATTCCCGACGCGAGAGCCGGTCCTGTATCCAGAGCACCGGCCGGTCCGCGGGAAGCTGTGCGATGACGAAGCCCGTCGCCGCCCCGTCCGAGGCGGCCTCGGCAAAAACCTCGGCCAGCGTGGCGGGCGGCGGCTCCGCCGGCGTCGCGCGGGCACGCAGGAGGTCCGTCGGGGATATCGGGGAGGGCGGGGCGCACTGCACCGGGACTCCTTTCACTGAATGTTCTTCTTTTGTTCTTATTCCGGGCGGAGGGATTCGTCAAATCCCTGTTGCGCTTTCCGCCGCCCCGGAAGAGCCTGCGACGAGGGAGGATAAGACATGCACCGGATACTTGTTTTCCTGCTTCTGCTGGCCCCCGCGGCCTTCGCGGAGGCCATCGACCGGCCCGCGCCGGTGACGGACGACGCCTACTCGCCGGTCCGGCTGGAGGAGGCGGAGCTGGGGCAGTTTCTGTTCTACGACCCGATCCTGTCGGGCAACCGGGAGGTCGCCTGCGCCACCTGCCACCATCCGGATCTCGGCACGTCCGACGGTCTGTCGCTGGGCATCGGGGACGGGGGCAGGGGGCTCGGCCCCGACCGGACGTTCGATCCGGAGAACCTCCCGGAGGAGCGGATCCCGCGCAACGCCACCGCGCTCTTCAACCTCGGCGCCACGGAGTTCACCGTCCTGTTCCACGACGGCCGGATCGAGGCCGACCCGACGCGCGAGACCGGCCTTCGCACGCCGATGGGCCCCGACATGGAGGCCGGCTTCGCCTCCGTCCTGTCGGCGCAGACGATGTTCCCGGTCCTCAGCGCGGACGAAATGGCAGGCCATTATTCCGAGAACGAGGTCGCCCAGGCCACGCGGCAAGGTTTCATCACCGGCCCCGGCGGGGCGTGGGACCTGTTGAGCCGGCGCATCGCCGCCATCCCCGACTATGCCTCCCGGTTCGAGCGGGTCTATGGCCTCGCGCCCGATGAAATCCATTTCACGGACATCTCCAACGCCATCGCGGCCTTCGTCGCGTTCGAGTGGCGCTCCGATCAGGCGCCGTTCGATGCGTGGCTCCGGGACGAGGCGGACCTGCCCGCCGAGGCGTTGCAGGGGGCCGCGCTGTTCTACGGGGACGCGGGCTGCGGCGGCTGCCATACCGGGCCGTTCCTGACGGACCACGACTTCCATGCGATGGGCGAGATGCAGATCGGCCCCGGCAAGAAGGCGCGGTTCGAAAGCCACTTCCGCGACGTCGGGCGGATGGGCGTCACCGGGGCCGCGGCGGATGCCTACGCCTTCCGCACGCCGTCACTGCGCAACGTGGCGACGACCGGGCCTTACGGTCACGCGGGCGCTTACCGCGACCTCGCCGCCTACATTCGCCACCACGCGAACCCGGTCGCGGCGATCGCGACCTACGACCGGACGCAGGCGCGTCTTGTCGAGCCGGGGGAGGAGGATTGGCACATTCTTCAGGACGAGGCAGAACTCGCCGCGATCGCCGACGCGGTCGGGGTCGCGCCCGTGACCCTGAGCGATGCCGATGTCGCGGCTCTGGTCGCCTTCCTCGACACGCTGACCGACCCGACGATGGCGGACGGGCGGCTCGGCGTGCCCGACAGCGTGCCGAGCGGACTGGCGGTGCCGACTCCCTGAGCCGTCAGAGGCGGCGCGGATCGGGTGTTCGGACGCGCATCGCTTGCAATGACTACGGGTCCGCAGGCGCATCGAGACAGGTCCAAGCCGTCGCGCTGTCCGACGCGGGCGACCGCGACCGGGCGCAGGACCTGCCGGGGGCAGACCTGCCGCCGATCCGCTACCAGACGCAGGCCGGCCTCTGCCTTGCCTTGCGCTGTCGCGTGCTCGCCAGCCGCGGCGCGATCGCCTCGCCCGTGCTGCGCATGCCGGGCGGCTGGACGGTGCGGCAATCGAGGATGTCGACCTGCTGATGCGCGACCGGAGCAGAGGTTGACGCATGTGGCCTGCCCGAAGTGGGCCCGCCTCATGAGCTCTAGCGGCTGGGCGTGACCACCCGGTCGGCGTCCGCCTCCAGCCGGGTGACGGATCCGTCGGGCCAGGTGACCTCCACCTCGGCCCGCGTTTCCGCCCCCATGCCGAAGTGCAGCGGCACCGCGCTGCCACCGGCGTGACCGCCGCCGACTGTGACTTCCTGAACCTGCGCGCCGGAGGCCGTCGTCACGGTCGCCAACGCGCCCGGCGGCAAGCCGGCGAGGGCCAGCCAGTGCCCGGTGTTCTCGGTGACGTTCCGGTAGAGCTCCATCGGCGCCCGGCGGTTCACCACGACGAGGTCGAGCCGCCCGTCGCCGTCGAAATCCGCCAGCCCCGCGCCGCGCGACCGGTCGGTCGTCGCGATGCCCGCGACGTCGGCCCG
Organism: Pelagovum pacificum; assembly: GCF_016134045.1. Lineage (NCBI taxonomy): Bacteria > Pseudomonadati > Pseudomonadota > Alphaproteobacteria > Rhodobacterales > Paracoccaceae > Pelagovum > Pelagovum pacificum. The sequence goes on from NZ_CP065915.1 coordinate 1,472,684, forward strand.
TTCCACGAAGGTGCCGTCGGGCTGCTGCATCAACAGATTGTTGGGATCGTAGACCGCGAGCCCCGGCATCTGGTCGACGTTGCCCTTGGCGATGAAGAGGTCGGCCAGCCCGTCGTTGTCGATGTCGGCGAACTCCGAATGCCAGCCGGTCGAGGGGCGCCCGTCATCGCCGGTGAAGGGCCGGTGCGCCGTCGTGCCCTTCTCGTACGGTGCGGCCTCGTAAGTGCCGTCCTCGGTGGCGAGCTGCATCAACTGGTCGCCCATCGAGGTCAGCATCACTTCGGGCCGCCCGTCGCCGGTCAGGTCGCGACTCGCGATCCCCATGCCCCAAAGCATCGGCCCGTCCCAGCCGTCGTCCTCCGTCAGGAAGCGACGCTCCCCGATATCCCACATCTGCTCATGCCCGCCGCGCACGTAGTAGTGGCGGTCGTTCGACAGGCGCAGCGTCGGCCGCCCCCGCGCGTCGCGGGCGGCGAGCATCGACAGCGGACAGAAACCGGGGGTGAGCGGTTCCTCCGTCCAGCCGGTCCCGGTGGGGCGCAGGATCGCGTTGTCGTCGCACGCCTCGAACGGGCCGTCCGGGTCATCGCGATTGACGTAGTGCCCGACGGCGAGCGTGGGCCGGGTTGCGCCGTCCTCCCACCACGCGGTGAAGGCGGTGGTCCAGCGGTCGGTGGTCGGCGGGCCGAGCGCCTCGGTCGCGTCCTCGAACCGGCAGTCGCCGAGCCCGCGCAACGCCACGTCGGGGCCCGCTCGCATCACGTAGAGGTCGAGCGTGCCGTCCCCGTCGAGGTCGAGCGGGTAGGCGCCCGTGACGCCTGTGAGCTCTGGCATGTCGCCGGGCAGGAAGTCGAACCCGCCTTCATTGAGAAACAACGCGGCGGGGGTCTCGCCACCGGCGGCGAAGATCTCGGGCAGCGCGTCGCCGTTGCAGTCGAAGATCGCGACGCCGCCGCCGACGAAATGCTCCCAGCCCCCGGTGTATTGATGGCCGCCAAGCTGATCGGAATGGTCCTCGAACGCCGGATCGGCCGCAAGGGCGGCCGGCAGGAGGCCGAGCAGGGCGGTCAGGCGGATCATGGCGCTTCCAGCAGGTTGGCCGTCGCGGCGGCGAGCGCGAGGGCGGAGGCGCCCCGTGCCCAGGCATCGTCGCCCCAGGCGTGGATCTCGACGGGCGCGCCGAGGCGGCCCGATGGCAGGACAAGGCGGTTCATCTCGACCAGCACCTCGTCGGCATAGAGGTAGTCGTAGCGCATCCGCTGGCCCGACAGGATGATGAGCGACGGGTCGAACAGCTGCACGACGTTGGCGAGACCGAGCGCGAGGTAGCGCCCGGCCCGCCGAAAGATCGTCGCCGCACCCTGGTCGCCCGACTTTGCGTGGGCATAGAGCGACTCGAGCAATGTCTCGGCGCTCGCCATGTTGCGGGTCGGACGCTCCAGTGCCGTCGCCGCCTCGCGGGCGAGCGCATAGTCGGCGATGTAGGCCTCGAGGCAGCCGCGTTGGCCGCAGCGGCACAGCGCGCCGTCGAGCTGGACCTTCGCGTGGCCGAGTTCCATGCCCATGCCCCGGCTGCCGCGGAACAGGCGCGAGCCGAGCACCAGCCCCATGCCGACGCCCTGTTCGATCGTGACGACGGCGAAGTCGGTCGTCTGGCGACCCGCCCCGAACCAGAGCTCCGCGAGGGTCAGCATGTTGGTATCGTTGTCGACCTCCACCGTCACGCCGAGCCGCGCCTCGACCGGGCCCTTTATGGCGGCGTCCCGCTCGGTGAAAAGCGGCGACCACACCGCAACGCCGCTGTCGTGGTCGATGATGCCGGGCGCCCCGATGCCGAGCGCACTGATCTCCGACAGCGCCACGCCGGCGCGGTCGAGCAGCGCGGTCACCAGCGCCTCGATCTCGTCCACCATCTCGTCCACCTCGCGCCGGTGCGGGGCGGAAGGCTGCGCGGCCTCGGCGAGGTGACGGCCGGAGAAGTCCGTCAGCACGGCGGAGAAGCGGTCCTCGGCGAGCTTCATGCCGATCACCAGAGCCCGTTCCGGCACGACTTCGAGCGCGACGGGCGGGCGGCCGCGGCCGGGCTCGCGGGGGTGATCCTCGACCTCGCGCAGGAAGCCGCCGGCGATCAGGTCCGCCGTCGCGGCGGACGCGGAGCCGGGCGAGATGCCGAGCGCACGGGTCACGTCGGCGCGTGCCGCGCGCCCCGAGGCGCGGACATGTTCGAACACCTGCACGCGCAAAGGCTTCGTTTCCGCCCCGCTCGCGGGGAGGATCGGGCCGCATCCGACCGGGCCGGTCTCCCCCGACCGGTCGAGTAGCACCGGGTCCGTCACTTTAGTTTGCTCCCTGAACATATTGCTGCGACGCAGCGGCGTCATCAGCTGTTCTCCGCGGGATATGCTGCATTTCGCGGCGGCATTCTGTCAAATTTATTTTGACATCTGAACAAACATTGCCATTCTCCGCAACGTTGGGTCGCTCACGTCGACTCGACGGTCCCGAAGGGGGCCATGAACGGATTGGGAGGTCCACATGAACAAGACAATTATCGCTGCCGTCGTCGCGACGGTCGGTTTCAGCTCGGCAGCGCTCGCGCAGGATCTTACGGTCGGCGTGAGCTGGTCGAACTTCCAGGAAGAGCGCTGGAAAACGGACGAGGCCGCCATCGTGGCCGCGCTCGACGAAGCTGGCGCCGAATACCTGTCCGCCGACGCGCAATCCTCGTCCTCCAAGCAGATCTCCGACGTCGAGTCGCTGATCGCGCAGGGCGTGGACGCGCTCATCATCCTCGCGCAGGACAGCCAGGCGATCGGCCCGGCGGTCGAGGCCGCGGCCCGCGAGGGGATTCCGGTCGTCGGCTATGACCGCCTGATCGAGGACGACCGCGCCTTCTACCTGACCTTCGACAACGTCGAAGTCGGCCGGATGCAGGCCCGCGCTGTGCTCGAAGCGCAGCCCGAAGGCAACTACGTCATGATCAAGGGCTCGCCGACCGACCCGAACGCGGACTTCCTCCGCGGCGGTCAGCAGGAAGTGCTGCAGGACGCCATCGACAGCGGTGCGATCACCATCGTGGGCGAGGCCTACACCGACGGCTGGCTGCCGGCGAACGCGCAGCGCAACATGGAACAGATCCTGACCCAGGCCGACAACGAGGTCGACGCGGTCGTCGCCTCCAACGACGGCACCGCCGGCGGCGCTGTCGCGGCGCTTACGGCACAGGGCATGGACGGCATCCCGGTCTCCGGGCAGGACGGCGACCACGCGGCGCTCAACCGCATCGCGCAGGGCACGCAGACCGTTTCGGTCTGGAAGGACGCCCGTGAACTCGGCGGCCGTGCGGCCGAGATCGCCGTTGCGATGGCCGAAGGCACCGCCATGAGCGACATCGAAGGCGCCGAGGAGTGGACCTCCCCCGCCGGCACGACGCTCTGGGCCGAGTTCCTCGAGCCGGTTCCGGTGACCGCCGACAACCTCGACGTCGTCGTCGACGCCGGCTGGATCACCCAGGAAGCGCTCTGCCAGGGTGTTTCCGGCGGCCCGTCGCCCTGCGAGTGACCGGCAGGGGAGGCAGCTCCCCGGCCTGACCCAAACCAGTAGGATGGGGATGATCCCCATCCTACATCTGCTTTCAGCGGATCGCCCCACATGACCGATACCACCGGCACTTCTTCCGCGCCCCCGAAGCGCAGCTTCCTGAAATCGCTCGAAATCGACACGCGGCTGCTCGGCATGATCGGCGCCTTCGTGATCGTCGCGATCGTCTTCAACGTCCTCACCGACGGCCGCTTCCTGACCGCGCGCAACGTCTTCAACCTGACGATCCAGACCGTCAGCGTCGCCATCATGGCGACCGGCATGGTCTTCATCATCGTCACCCGCCATATCGACCTCTCCGTTGGCTCGCTGCTGGCGACCTGCTCCGCCGTCATGGCGATGCTGCAGACCCGCTGGCTGCTCGACTGGTTCGGCCTTGACCTCGGCGCCGATGCGCTGCCCTGGCTTGCCATCGTCGGCGGGCTGATCGTCGGCACCGCGATCGGCGCGTTCAACGGCTGGCTGGTGGGCTATCTCACCATCCCGGCCTTCATCGTCACGCTCGGCGGGCTGCTGGTCTGGCGCAACGTGGCCTGGCACCTCACCAACGGGCAGACCATCGGCCCGCTGGACGAGACCTTCCAGGCCTTCGGGGGCATCACCGGGACGCTCGGATCGACATGGTCGTGGATTGTCGGCCTCGTCGCGACGGCGCTGGCGCTCGCCGCGCTGTGGAACGCCCGGCGTACCAAGATCGCCCACGGCTTCCACGTCAAACCGATGTGGGCCGAGTACGTCGTCGCCGGCGTCATTGCCGTGGGTATCCTCGGCCTCGTCGCAGTCCTGACCTCCTACGAGATTCCCGGTCGCGTGCTCGAGCGTCAATTCGAGGCACGGGGCGAGACCATGCCGGAGGGCTACAGCGAGAGCTACGGCCTGCCGATCTCGGTCCTGCTGCTGATCGGCGTCGCCATCGTGATGACCATCGTCGCGCAGCGCACCCGGCTGGGCCGCTACATCTTCGCCACCGGCGGCAACCCGGACGCGGCGGAGCTGTCGGGCATCAACACCCGCCTGCTGACCGTGAAGGTCTTCGCCATCATGGGCTTCCTCTGCGGGCTCTCCGCCGTGGTCGCCTCCGCCCGCCTGTCGTTCCACTCCAACGACATCGGCACGCTGGACGAGCTGCGCGTGATCGCCGCCGCCGTCATCGGGGGCACTGCGCTCTCGGGCGGGATCGGCACGATCTACGGCGCCATCCTCGGCGCGCTGATCATGCAGTCGCTGCAGTCGGGCATGGCGATGGTCGGGGTCGATGCGCCCTACCAGAACATCGTCGTCGGCGCGGTGCTCGTGCTCGCCGTCTTCGTCGACATCCTCTACCGCCGCCGCACGGGAGACTGAGCCATGGCCACGCCACTCGTCGAAATGGACGACATCTGCGTCTCCTTCGGAGGCATCCACGCGGTCGATCACGTCTCGGTCGACCTCTACCCCGGTGAAGTGGTCGGCCTGCTCGGCCACAACGGCGCGGGGAAGTCGACGCTCATCAAGGTGCTGTCGGGCGCCTACGGGATGGACACGGGCGAAGTCCGGATCAACGGCAAGAAAGTCACGATCAACAACCCGCGGGACGCCCGGAAGTACAATATCGAGACGATCTACCAGACCCTCGCGCTGGCCGATAACCTCGACGCTTCCGCCAACCTGTTCCTCGGCCGCGAGCTGGTCACGCCCTTCGGCATGGTCGACGACGCGAAGATGGAATCCGAGACGCGCAAGATCATGAACCGGCTGAACCCGAACTTCCAGAAGTTCGCCGCGCCGGTCAGCGCCCTCTCGGGCGGTCAGCGACAGTCGGTCGCCATTGCCCGGGCGGTCTACTTCAACGCCCGGATCCTCGTGATGGACGAGCCGACCGCCGCGCTCGGCCCGCAGGAGACCCAGATGGTCGCCGAACTGATCCAGGAGCTGAAGAAGGACGGCCTCGGCATCTTCCTGATCGACCACGACGTTCGCGCGGTGAAGGAGCTTTGCGACCGCGCGGCGGTGATGAAGAACGGCAAGCTCGTCGGCGTCGTAAAGGTCGACGAGGTGACGGAGGACGATCTGCTCGCCATGATCATCCTCGGCAAAAAACCGGAGCACGTAGCAGCCTGATGTTTATCGGACTTGATCTCGGGACGAGCGGCCTGAAGGCGCTCGTCATGGACGACGACCAGAAGATCCTGGGCGAGGCGACGGCGGAAATGACCGTCTCCCGCCCGAAGGATGGCTGGTCGGAACAGGACCCCGCGCAATGGATCGCCGCCTGCGAGGCAGTGTTCGAGGCGCTGAAGGGCAAGGTGGACCTCTCCGGCGTGAAGGGCATCGGGCTTTCGGGCCAGATGCACGGCGCGACGCTGATCGACGCCGCGGATCAGGTGCTGCGGCCCTGCATCCTCTGGAACGACACGCGCAGCCACGAAGAGGCCGCCGCGCTCGATTCCGAGCCGCTGTTCCGCGACCTCACCGGCAACATCGTTTTCCCCGGTTTCACCGCGCCCAAGCTTGCCTGGGTGCGCAACAACGAGCCGGAGATCTTCGCCAAGGTCGCCAAGGTGCTGCTGCCGAAGGATTACCTCCGGCTCTGGCTGTCGGGCGACTACGTCGCGGAGATGTCGGACGCTGCGGGAACCTCGTGGCTCGACACCGGCAAGCGTGACTGGTCGGACGAGTTGCTGGCCAGGACGGACCTGTCGCGCGATCACATGCCGCGGCTCGTGGAAGGCTCGGAAGTGTCCGCCACCCTGCGGGACGAGCTCGCCGACAAGTGGGGCCTGCCCAAGGGCGTGGTCATCGCGGGCGGGGGCGGCGACAACGCGGCCTCCGGCGTCGGGGTCGGCGTCGCGAAGGCGGGCGAGGCGTTCGTCTCGCTCGGCACCTCGGGTGTGCTGTTCGCCGCCTCGGACGCCTACCAACCGGACGCCGCGACCGCCGTTCACACCTTCTGCCATGCCCTGCCGGGCACCTGGCACCAGATGGGCGTGATCCTTGCCGCGGCGGATGCGCTGAACTGGTACAGCAAGCTCGCCGGAGAACCCGCCGCCGACCTGACCGGGCGGCTCGGCACGCTGCAGGCGCCGGGGCGGACGCTGTTCCTGCCGTATCTCGGCGGCGAGCGGACGCCGCACAACGACGCGCGGGTGCGCGCGCAGTTCCTCAACCTCGACCACGCCAGCGACCGGGACAGCCTGACGCGCGCCGTGCTCGAGGGGGTGACGTTCGCGATCCGCGACAGCTTCGTCGCGCTCACCGCGACGGGCACCAAGATGGAGCGCCTGATCGCCGTCGGTGGCGGTACGCGCTCCGACTACTGGCTGAAGGCCATTGCGACGGCGCTGAACATGCCCGTCGAGCTTCCGGTCTCGGGCGATTTCGGTGGGGCCTTCGGCGCCGCGCGGCTCGCCCTGATGGCCGCGACCGGGGCAGGGGCCGAAGTGGCCTCCGCTCCGCCGATCGACCGCACGGTCGAACCGGACTCCACCCTGACCGATGACTTTGCCGAGGCACACGAAAGGTATCGTGCCGCCTACCAGGCCGTGAAAGGACTCTGAAAACCATGACCGATTTCTTCAAGGGCATCCCCGAGATCAAGTACGAGGGCCCCGACAGCACCAACGAATTCGCCTTCCGGCACTACAACCCGGACGAAGTCGTCATGGGCAAACCCATGAAGGAGCATCTGCGCTTCGCGATCGCGTGGTGGCACTCCTTCGCGTGGGAAGGCGGCGACCCGTTCGGCGGCCGCACCTTTGATCGTCCGTGGTATCCGCAGGATTCGATGGAGCTGGCCAAGCTCAAGGCCGACGTCGCCTTCGAGATGTTCTCGCTCCTCGGGGCGCCCTACTTCTGCTGGCACGACGCCGACGTGCGCCCCGAGGGCGCGACCTTCGCCGAAAGCCGCGACAACCTCTATGAATGGGCCGACTACGTGCTGCCCAAGATGGAGGAGACGGGCATCGGTTGCCTCTGGGGCACGGCGAACATGTTCACCAACCGCCGCTTTATGTCCGGCGCGTCGACCAACCCCGATCCGGACGTCTTCGCCTATGCCGCGGCGACCGTGAAGGCCTGTATCGACACGACCAAGCGCCTCGGCGGCCAGAACTACGTCCTCTGGGGCGGCCGCGAAGGCTACGAGACGCTGCTCAACACCGACATGGGCCGCGAGCGCGAGCAATACGGCCGGTTCCTGACGATGGTCGTGGAATACGCCAAGAAGGTCGGCTTCGACGGCACGATCCTGATCGAACCCAAGCCGCAGGAGCCCTCGAAGCACCAGTACGACTACGACGTCGGCACGATCTACGGCTTCCTCAAGGATTACGGCCTCGAGAACGAGGTGAAGCTCAACATCGAGCAGGGTCACGCGATCCTCGCCGGTCACAGCTTCGAGCACGAACTGCACCTCGCACGCAGCCTCGGCGTGCTCGGCTCGATCGACATGAACCGGAACGACTACCAGTCCGGCTGGGACACCGACCAGTTCCCGAACAATGTCCCCGAAGTCGCGCTCGCCTATTACGAGATCCTCAAGATGGGCGGCTTCACCACCGGCGGCACCAACTTCGACGCCAAGCTGCGCCGCCAGTCGCTCGACGCCGAGGACCTGATCCTTGGTCACGTCGGCGGCATGGACACCTGCGCGGCCGGCCTGAAAGCTGCCGCGAAGATGCTCGAGGACGGACTGCTGGAGCAGGCGCTGACCGACCGTTACGCCGGTTGGGACAGTGATGCGGCGAAGTCGATGCTGGCCGGCGACCTCGAGTCCGCCGCTGCCCGCGTCGAGGCCGAGGGCCTCGAACCCGAGCCGAAGTCCGGACGCCAGGAGCGGCTCGAGAACATCGTCAACCGCTATGTCTGACGCTATGGCACCGGCCGGTCCCCGGCAGGTGCTATCCGATCTCTTCCGGGCGGGCGTGGCCGCCGCCGACCCCTACGAGGGGACGAAGGCCGCGCTGCCCGACACTGCGCCGACCGCCATCATCGCGGTCGGCAAGGCCTCCCGCCGGATGGCGGAGGCCGCCCTCGAACGGTTTCCGGGGACGCCGGCCCTGGTCGTGACCGTTGCCGGGGCGGATGCCCCGGTCGAGGGCGCGACGGTCATGGTCGCGGGCCACCCCGTCCCCGATGACGGTGGAGCCGCCGCCGCGCAGGAGGTCTGGGACCGCGCCGGCGCGTTGGGGCAGGGGGACCGCCTGCTGGTCCTCGTCTCTGGCGGGGCGTCGGCAATGCTGCCGCTGCCTGCCGACGGCCTGACCCTTTCCGACAAGATCGAGGTCAGCCGCCTGTTGCTCGGCTCCGGCGCCGATATCGAGCAGATGAACCTCGTCCGCCAGCAGCTCTCCGGCCTGAAGGGCGGTGGCCTTGCCCGACGAGCCGCGCCCGCGACGGTCGAAGCGCTGATCCTGTCCGACGTCATCGGCGATACGCTCTCCGTCATCGGCTCCGGCCCCACGGTTGCGCCGCTTGGGACCCCGACAGAGGCCCGCGCCATGCTGGCGCAATTCGATCTCTGGTCCCGCGTTCCCGAGGCGGTGCGATCCCACCTTGAGACCGCCCGCGCCCCCGATCCCATGCCGGCGGTGACCAATCGCCTTATCGGATCCAACGGCAAGAGCCTCGCCGCCATGGCCCGCGCGGCGGAAGAGGCCGCCGTCCTGTCGCGCCCCCTCGAAGGGGATGTCGCCGACGCTGCCCGCATTGTCGTGTCGCAGTCCACGCCCGGCCTGACCCTCTGGGGCGGGGAGACGACGGTGCGTCTTGGTGGCAGCGGCCTTGGCGGTCGCAACCAGGAGCTCGCTTTGCGCATCGCCTTTCTGGCGGAAGTGGAAGGCTGGACCGATTGGGCGTGCCTCTGTGGTGGAACCGACGGGCGCGACGGCCCGACCGACGCCGCCGGCGGTCTTGTCGATGCCGGCACGCTCGACCGCATCCGCGCGGCCGGCCTCGACCCCGAGGCTCTGCTCGCCGACAATGATTCCTACCGCGCGCTCGACGCGGCGGGGGATCTCCTCAAGATCGGGGCGACGGGGACGAACGTCGCCGACCTCGGCATTCTCTGGCGGGGCTAGCTTCGCGGCCGCAGTGACGCGGAGCTCGCCTCCATCAATGCCGACTCGAGATAGATGCGAATGATTTCGATTTCGTTGACGATCCCGGCCTCGCGCGCATTCTCGGCAAAGCCCGGATAAGCCAGCGTGGCGCGCGCCTGATCGACCGCCGCGGCGGTGCCCGGCCCCCAGAGCCCGTCCACCGTCGACGCGTAGAGCCCCCGCGTCACGAGCTGTTCCTGAAGCGCCTGACGATCCTGCCGGGACAGGGCGTAGAACTCCGTTCGCAGCTCCTGGGCGGCGGCCGGGGCGGCCCACGCAAGAAGCGTCACCACGATAAGATATCTGCGCATCGAATGTCCCCGGTTGAGCAATCGAGACGCAGTCGTCGCAGGCAGAGGCGGCGTGAAGCGGGACTCATCATGGCGATTTGGGGGCGGCTCGACAGATGGTTAATGGTCAGCCCTTGAAGCTGACGAACCGCCCGCCCTGGAACAGGAGCGGAAGACCATCGCGCCGCGCCGCACGCTCCACCTGTCCGACAATGATCAGGTGATCGCCGGCATCGTGCGCCGCGACCCGCCGGCACTCGAACACGGCGAGGCAGCCGTGGATCAGCGGCACGCCGTCCGCGCTTTCTTCCCAGTCGACATCGTCGAATGCGTCTGCCGACTGGGTGAAGGCGTCACAGACCTTTTGCTGATGGCCGCCAAGGACGTGGATCGCGTAGGTCTCGGCGGTCGAGAACAGCTCGTACCGGCGGGAGTCCTTTGCCGGTGACCAGAGGACCAGCGGCGGATCGAGCGATACGGAGGCAAAGCTGTTGGCTGTGATGCCGAACGGCCCGTCCGGCCCCGCGGCGGTCACCACCGTCACCCCGGTCGCGAAGGACCCGAGCGCGGCGCGAAAAGCGCGGCTGTCGGACTTCGGATCGATAAGCTCCATCCGTTCGGCAGGGGCGTCGGTCAAGGGTGTCTCCATGGCTTTTCGGTCGCCCTCTAAATGCCACAGACCGTTGTCGGAGCACAGGGGCGCCTGCGTGCGCGACCGGCGACACCGCTGTGCACGGGCCGCCGAACCGGCACCGGAACGATAAACATATATTCTACTTTGATGTTTATGTGCCTCCTTAACGTTCGCACCGGAGAGAGGCTGCCAGTTGTCTCTAAACAAAAGGTTTCTTTAAGATTATGATTTTAAAGAACTTTGCGCGCCCACCTTTCTGGGTATAGGGCGGGTTTCGTGACTTGCATCGACAAAGCGAGTCCGTGCAGAAAAGATGTTAACGATTGAGACAAGGAATATTGGACCATGCCCGATGCTGGCCTCCGCCGGCTTATTCCCCGGTATCTTCAGATATCGGAGTACCTGATCCGCGAGATCCTGGCGGGCCGGCTCGGCGACGGCGCTCGGCTTCCGCCCGAGCGCGCGATGGCGGCGGACCTCGATGTTTCGGTCGGCACGCTGCGCAAGGCGCTCGAGGTGATGGAGCGGCAGGGTATGCTGGTGCGGGTTCAAGGGTCGGGCAACTACATCCGAAATATTGCCGAGGTTCAGTCGATCTACGCGCTTTTCAGGCTCGAGCGGCTCGATGGCGGCGGCCTTCCCGGGGCAGAGGTGCTGGATGTCGAACGCATGAAGAAACCCGGGCATCTGCCAGACTTCGGCCTGTCGGACGAAGCGCACCGGATCCGGCGGCTGAGGTATCTGGACGACGTTCCGGTCTCGATCGAGGAGACGTGGGTCTGCGCGGCGCAGGCCTGGCAGTTGAAGCGCGAGACTATTTTCGAAAGCCTGCATTACCACTACCTGACGGCCTTCAACCTGCAGCTGGTTTCCGCTGTGGACAGGATCGGCCAGGCTGTTGTCCCTGACTGGGCACCGGACGCCTTCGCGCCCGAGATCGGATCGACCTGTTCTTTCTACAACCGGCTCGCACGCAGCGCTGATGGCGTGGACACGGAGTATTCCGAAGTCTGGTTCGATTCCGACAAGTGCAGATACGTAGCACGCCAGAATTCTGCCGTCCGAATGTTGGAAAAGTGAAAGTCCGGCGGTTCGACGTCGTTCTGTAGGCTTCGCTTATGATGACGGGCGATGTTGACGCGCCCCGCGGCGGCACTCAGGGTGTAACTCCCGTCCACATGACCCGGTTTCCATGCCCGACTACCTCTTCCCGCCCGCCGAAATCCCCACGCTCGAAATCGCCGGCGACAGCCGCCGCATACCTGTCGGTCGTATCTTCTGCGTCGGTCGCAACTACGCCGCCCACGCCGCCGAGATGGGATCCGACGTCTCGCGCGAGGCGCCCTGGTTCTTCACCAAGTCCCACAGCGCGATCTCTACCGGGGGCGAGGCGGCCTATCCGCCCGGCACCTCCGACTGGCAGCACGAGGTCGAGCTCGTCGCCGTTATCGGCAAGCCGCTCTGGAACGCCAAAGCGAGCGACGTCGCCGACGCGATCTGTGGCTGGGCGGTCGGGCTCGACATGACGCGGCGCGACCTTCAGGCGGCCGCGAAGGCGGCGCGGCTGCCGTGGGATGTCGCCAAGGACGTGGAGGGGAGTGCTGTGATCGGCACGGTCACGGCGTCTGACAGCTGGCCCGGACCCGGACAGCAGTCGATTACCCTTCATGTGAACGATACCGAACGGCAGTCCGGCACGCTCGACCAGATGGTCTGGTCCGTCCCGGAAGTGCTCGAACATCTGTCCGCGCTCTACCACCTCGTTCCCGGTGACATCGTGATGACCGGCACCCCCGCTGGCGTCGGACCGGTCTACCCGGGCGACCTCCTGCGGGCCTCGGTGGACGGGCTCACGCCGCTGTCCCACCTCATCGGACCGCCTGCGCCATGATCGACCGCTCCGCCGAGACGGCGTTGATCGAGCTCGTCCGCGAGGTTGCCAAGGCCGAGATCCTGCCCCGCTTCCGGCGGCTCGACGCGACGGAGATCGACACCAAGAGCGGCCCGGAGGACCTCGTCACCGCCGCCGATCTCGCCGCCGAGGCGAAGTTGGTCGAGGGGATCGCCCGCATAATGCCTGACGCCGAAGTGGTCGGCGAAGAGGGCGTGGCCGCCGATCCGTCGCGGCTCGACCTGCTGTCGGGCAGCGGCTGTGTCGTGGTGGTGGACCCCGTCGACGGCACCTGGAATTTCGCACGCGGGCTGGCGGTCTTCGGCGTGATCCTCGCCGTGGTGGAGGACGGGCGGACAGTGTTCGGCCTGCTCTACGACCCGGTGTTCGACGACTGGTTCGCGGCCCGCAGGGGCGGCGGCGCATGGACCGGCGGGGCAGGGCGCGTGGACCGGCCCCTGACGATCGACGGCACCATGCCGGTGTCGGAGGCGTCGGGCTACGTGCCCGTAAATCTCTACCCCGAAGAGCTGCGCATGGCCGTCTCGCAGGCGACGTTCCGAACCGGCGGCGCGCGGTCGCTGCGCTGCTCTTGCCACGAATACCGGCTGCTCGCCTCCGGCGCGGTGGACTACCTCATCAGTGGACTGCTCAAGCCGTGGGATCACCTAGCCGGCGCGCTCATCACGCGCGAGGCGGGCGGTTTCGCGGCGATGATGGGCGGTCAGCCCTATCGGCCCTTCACGACGGAGGGTCAGCTCGTCGCGGCCAGCTCCTACCCGCTTTGGTCAGGGGTTTCGGAACTGTTCGAGACGGCGCTTCAGTCGCAGATGCCGGCGAGCTCGACCTCGTCGTAGGGCAGCAGCACCGATTGCGGCGCACGCCACTCGCCGATCGGCATCTCCTGCGACAGCAGCGCCCGCAGCCGCTGTGTCCGCGAGGCTTCGGGGGCGAGGGCCTGACAGCAGACATATTCCTCGACCAGTGCGCCCTGCTGTTCGTAGCCGTAGTCGGCGAAGCGGGGCAGGGCGTCGCTGTCGAAGAGATACGGGTCATCGACCATCGCATGCTCGGACGCGACGCCGTACAGGGTGTAGCCCGTCTGCTCGCGGTTCTGCCATTGCCAGACATGGGTCAGCTCATGCGCGAAGAACATCGCCGCGACGAGGTTCATCCGCTCCGGCCAGTCCTGGAGGTAGTCGGCGAGATACCAGTCGGGATTGGTGATGACGTGGTCGAACAGGGTGATCCCCGCCGTTCGCGCCTCGTAGGTCGGGCCGTCGTTCGGCGGCAGGATGCGTTCGCGACAGGTCGTGCGCGGCCGGGTAGGGTAGGTGAAGGCGAAGGCGCCGACCGGCCCGGCCTCGGTCAGGCGGACCCGGCCATAAGCGGTCTCCTCCCCGACGATCTGGGCGGCAAAGGCCTGCTCCGCCGGTGTCAGGGGCCGGGTGCAGGCGGACAGGAAAAGGAGGCAGAGGATCAGCAGTCGCATGTCGGCAGCATAACGGGCCGCACGGCGGAGGGAAGATCCCGCGCGCCGGCTGGCGTGACGGCAAGCCGCTGGAATGGCGGCATAAATCGGGGCGCTATCGGAATGGTGATCTAGAGCTCCGTCGCGTCCTCGACGCTGATGACCTGCAGCATCTCGCGCTGGATGAGCGGCTGTCCGTCCTGCACCTTCCAGACCTGCAACAGCCGCGCCCCGACCAGTGCGCCGTCCTGGCGCAAGGTCATGTCGACGACGGCCACGACTCCGGTGTCGCCCACGTCGCGCACGTCGAACGGGTCGAGCCGCAGGTCCTCGAACCCGTCGGACATCGCGTCTGCGTAATATTCGGCGATGATATCGGAGCCGATCAGGATCCGCTCTCCGGGCGGGATCAAGAAGGCCATGTCGTCGTAATAGCTCATCATCGTGTCGAGATCGCCTTGGTTGTAGGCGTAGCGCGCCACGTCGATGGCCTGCAGGACGGCGGAGCTGTTGTCCTGCGCCGCGACCGGCGTCGCGAGCAGGGCGATCAGGGGAAGAAGGCGGCGCATCGGGCCACTCCATGTCGGTTGACGAATGGAGCCAGCGTGGCCGGATGGGTGGCGCCCCGGCAAGTCAGGGTATCCGTAGGGACGTGCTAGATGCGCAGTCGGCTGCGACCCGTAGGGTGCGCCCTTGGTGCGCACCCTACGGAGTCAGTAGGACAGGTCGGCAATCCGTTCGAGATAGCGCAGTTCGAGGCACCGGTCGTTCGACCCGCAATTAACTTGGTCAGTTAATTGAGGCCCGAAAGAGTTGCAGAGGTGAAATTCCCGGCTCGTCAGCTGCGCGTCCTACACATCCAACTCCTCGACGAACCGCGCGTTCTCCGAGATGTACTGGAACCGCAGTTCGGGCTTCTTGCCCATCAGGCGCTCGACGAGGTCGGCGGTCTCTCCCGGCTCCTCGTCGTGCAGCGAGACCCGGATCAGCTTGCGCGTCGCGGGGTCCATCGTCGTCTCGCGCAGGTCCTTGGCGTCCATCTCGCCGAGGCCCTTGAACCGCTGGGTGTCGATCTTGCCCTTGCCGCCAAGGCCCTTCGCCATCCAGATGTCCTTTTCCCGGTCGTCGGCGACATAGAGCCGCTTGGCCCCCTGGGTCAGCCGGTAGAGCGGCGGGCAGGCGAGGTAGAGGTGGCCGGCGTCGATCAGCGGGCGCATCTGGGTGTAGAAGAATGTCATCAAAAGCGAGGCAATATGGGCCCCGTCGACGTCCGCGTCGGTCATGATGATAACCTTCTCGTAACGCAGGTCGTCTATGTTGAACCGCGTGCCGAGGCCGCAGCCAAGGGCCTGGGACAGGTCGTTGATCTCGGCATTCGATGACAATTTGGAGGAGGCAGCCCCCAGAACGTTCAGAATTTTCCCCCGAAGCGGCAGCAGCGCCTGTGTCTTGCGGTCTCGCGCCATCTTGGCAGAGCCGCCCGCCGAGTCGCCCTCGACGAGGAAGATCTCGGTGCCGTCCCGCGCCCCGTTGGAGCAGTCGACCAGCTTGCCGGGAAGCCGCAGCTTCTTGGTGGCGGACTTGCGGGCCGTCTCCTTCTCCTGCCGGCGGCGGAGACGCTCTTCGGCGCGCAGCACGAGGAAGTCGAGGATCGCGCCAGCGGACTTCGTGTCGGCGGCCAGCCAATTGTCGAAATGGTCGCGCACGGCGGATTCGACCAGCTTCGCGGCCTCCGTCGTGGCGAGGCGGTCCTTGGTCTGACCGACGAACTCCGGCTCGCGGATGAAGCAGGAGACGAGCGCGCAGCCCCCCGTCAAAAGGTCTTCGCGCGAGATCTGCGCGGCCTTCTTGTTGTTGACGAGCTCGCCATACGCCCGGATGCCCTTGAGGATCGCGGCCCAGAAGCCGGCCTCGTGGGTGCCGCCCTCCGGCGTCGGGACGGTGTTACAGTAGCTCTGCAGGAACCCGTCGCGCGCCGGGGTCCAGTTGATCGCCCATTCGACCTTGCCGGGGACGGAGAAGCGGGACTGGAAATCGACCGTGCCCGCGAACGGCTTGTCGGCGTAGGTCGAGGCGGAGCCGAGCGTCTCCTGCAGGTAGTCCGAAAGACCGCCGGGGAAGTGGAACGTCGCCTCCTGCGGTGTCTCGCCGTCGTCGATCGCGGACTTCCAGCGGATCTCGACCCCCGAGAACAGGTAGGCCTTGGAACGCACCATCTTGAACAGCCGCGCGGGCTTGAACCGGTGGTGGCCGAAGATTTCCTCGTCTGCGTGGAAGGTGGTCGTCGTGCCGCGCCGGTTGGGGGCGTTGCCGATCTCCTCCACCGGGCCGAGCGGGATGCCCCGGGAAAAGCGCTGTTCCACCAGCTTCCGGTCGCGCGCGACCTGAACGACCATGCTGTCCGACAGCGCGTTCACGACCGAGGCGCCGACGCCGTGCAGGCCACCCGACGTCTGGTAGGCCTTGCCGGAGAACTTGCCGCCCGCGTGCAGCGTGCAGAGGATCACCTCGAGCGCAGACTTCCCGGGAAATTTCGGGTGCGGATCGAACGGCATACCCCGGCCATTGTCCGAGACGGCAACGGAATAGTCGGCCTGAAGCTCGATCTCGATCCGGTTGGCGTGGCCGGCGACGGCCTCGTCCATCGAGTTGTCGAGGATCTCCGCCACGAGGTGATGGAGCGCACGCTCGTCCGTGCCGCCGATATACATCCCCGGTCGCTTGCGCACAGGTTCCAGCCCCTCGAGGACCTCGATGGAGGAGGCGTCGTAGCTGTCGGGACCGCTCCCGGTCAGGAGATCGTCAGGCATGCTCGCTGCTCTTTCTGGCGTTTTGATTGCCAGATATTGTGGCAGGCCAGACAGGGCAGGGCAATGGCTGCGTCGCGCTTGTCCACAGCCAACTCCGGGCCGAGAGCCGCGGGCGAGCCTGCGGGATTCCGGCTCCGCCCATTCGGCGGGCAGTCCGGTGCAGTCGCGTTGCGCCTGCTGCGGCATCTCGGCCTGATCGGCAGGTCCGCTCGCCCCTCGCGATTGACGGTGTGCCGGATTCGGGAAAAAGGTCGGGCAAGCGTTCGAGGGGTCAGGACCATGTCGCATGTCGTCACGAACGTCCCGGTCATCGACCTGGGCGCATTCGAAGCGGGCACGCCGTCAGAGCGCCGTTCTCTGGCCTCCGCGGTCGACGAGGCCTGCCGCGAAACCGGATTCCTCACGATCTCCGGCCACGGGGTGCCGGACGCGGACATCGCGGCCGTGCGAGCTGCGGTCCGTGCTTTCTTCGACGGTCCGGCCGAGGCGAAAGTCGCGCTCAGACCGGGGCCCGGGCGGCCCTATGGCTACCTTGGCGTCGGCTCGGAAGCGCTGGCCAGATCGCGGGGCGAGGAGACTCCACCCGACCTGAAGGAGAGTTTCAACGGCGGTCCCCTGACCTGCCCGGCAGACGAGACCGATCGCGACGCGCTCGCCTTCTGCTATGCCCCGACGCCCTGGCCCGAGGTGCCGGGGTTCCGCGCCGCCTGGGAGACGTACTACGCCCATATGGAGGACCTCGCCGCGCGGATCATGGCGATGTTCGCGGTCGCGCTCGGCAAGCCGGAGGGCTTCTTCCAGCCCTATATCGACAGCCCGATCTCCGCCTTGAGGGCGCTGAACTACCCGGCGACCGAAGGTCCGGCCGAGGCCGGGCAGCAGCGCGCCGGGGCGCATACGGACTATGGCTCGCTGACGATCCTGCTGCCCGACTCCGGCAGCCGCGGCCTCGAGATCCTGGCGCAGAGCGGAGACTGGGTGCCTGTCGACGCCCCCGAAGGCGTTTTCGTGATCAACATCGGCGACCTGATGGAGCTCTGGACCGGGGGGCGGTGGCGGTCGACCCTGCATCGGGTCGTGGTGCCGCCGGAACTGGCCGGCCAGCGGCGCGGCTCGCTCGCCTTCTTCCATCAACCGAACTGGCATGCCGCGATCCGGCCGTTCGAGGGACGCGCCGACGCTGTGACCTCCGGGCCGTACCTGATGGGGAAATTCGCGGCCGCGACGGGCTGACGCGCGGCGCAGCGGGAAGAACGCGCGTGGCCCGGCTTGTCCTCGCCTGCGGGGGCGCTAGGCTCCGCAGCCTGACAAACGGGAGGACAAGATGCGCATCTTTTTCACAGGCGGCAGCGGCAAGGCGGGACGGCACGTCGTCCCCTACCTGATCGAGCAGGGGCATAAGGTGGTGAACGCGGACCTCGTGCCGCTCGATCACCCCGGCGTGCAGAACCTGAAGGTCGACCTAACCGACGCCGGACAGGTCTATTCCGCCATCAACGGATGGGGCGGTTTCGAAGAGCTCGAGTCAGGCAACGGTGTGCCGAAGTACGACGCGATCGTGCATTTCGCCGCGATCCCCGCGATCCTCTTCCGCTCCGAAGGGGAGACTTACCGCAATAACGTGATGAGCACCTACAACATCATGGAAGCGGCGGCGAATGCCGGGATCAAGAAAGTGATCTTCGCCTCGTCGGAGACGACCTACGGCATCTGTTTCCGGGACGGCGAGATCAAGCCGCAGTACGTGCCGGTCGACGAAGAGCACCCCACGGTGCCGCAGGACAGCTACGCGATGTCCAAGGTGGTGAACGAGGTGACGGGGCGGTCCTTCCACGAGCGCACGGGCGACGACGTTTACGGCCTGCGGATCAACAACGTGATCGAGCCGCATGAATACGCTCAGAATTTTCCGGAATTCCTGAACAATCCGGGCAAGCGCCGTCGCAACATCTTCGCCTATATCGACGCACGCGATCTGGGCCACATGGTGGAGTGCTGCCTGAAGACCGATGGTCTTGGCTACGAGGTCTTCAACGTGGCGAACCCGGACATGTCGACCGCCGCGAAGACGGACGACATCATTCGCGAATTCTACAAGGGTGTCGAGGTAAGACGCGAAATGGGCGCGGACGAGACGTTCTACGCCATCGCCAAGGCGCAGCGGTTGCTGGGCTTCTCGCCCAAGCATTCGTGGCGCGAGGTCCTCGACGACCCGAACGCGTAAACGGATTTTCAAGGAAAATCCGATATCGATTTTTCGGCGAAAAATTGTACGGAAAATTAACCGAGGCGGGCCAGTAGCGCCCGGCTCGGGGTTCCCGTGACGGCCAAGCCGTTTGCGCGCTCGTACGCCTCGATTGCCGACGTCGTGTTGTCGCCGACCACGCCGTCGGGCGTTCCGGCATCGAACCCGGCCCGGTTCAGGCCGGCCTGCAGCGCCTTGCGATCGTTGAGCGTCAGCCCGTTGGCATCAGGCGGGAAGGCGGCCTGCAGCGGACCGCCGCCTGCAATCCGGTCGGACAGGTGTCCGACACCGATCATGTAGTTCACGGCATTGTTGTAGCGGCCGATGACTTCGAAGTTTCGCCATGTGACGAAGGCTGGCCCGCCTGGCTGCGGCACGAGGATCGCCGCCGCACCGTGATCGGGCAGGGGCTGTCCGCCGAGCGTGCGCACGCCCGCCGCGTTCCACTCGCCCGTCGCGCGGCGGTTGCCGCGACCGATCCCGGAAAGTCCGGGGGGAAGCCGCACTTCCATCCCCCAGGGCTGTCCCGCCCGCCAGCCGTTCTCGGCGAAGTGGTTGGCGGTCGAGGCAAGCGAATCCGTCGGATCCGCAGACCAGATGTCGCGCCGCCCGTCGCCGGTGAAGTCCACGGCATAGGCCTGGTAAGTCGTGGGGATGAACTGGGTGTGGCCCATGGCCCCGGCCCAGCTTCCGGTCATGTTCGCCGGCGAGGTGTCGCCATTTTGCAGGATACGCAGCGCGGCAAGGAGCTGGCTTTCGAAGAAATCACCGCGCCGGCCGTCGTAGGCCAGCGTCGATGTGGAGGACACGACCGGGATCAGGCCCTTGCGGTTTCCATAGTTGCTCTCCATCCCCCAGACAGCAGCGACCACATTGGCGGGCACGCCGAACCGCGACTGGATCGCCGACAAGGCGGACTGGTGCTGGGCGAACCGGGCACGGCCGTTGGAGACACGCTCGTCGTTCGCGGCGATGGCGAGGTAATCTTCCAGCGTGCGCGTGAACTCGGCCTGGTTGCGGTCGCGGCTGACGACGCCGGGCAGGAAGCCGGCGCCCCGGAAGGCGGTATCGAGGGTCGAGGACGAGATCCCGCGCGACGCGGCGCGGCCCTTGAAGCTGGCGACCCAAGCGTCCCAGCCCGCATTGGCCTGCGGCATCAGGTCGGGGGTAAGCGGAACTTCGCCTCCGCTGCTCGAGGCGCCGCCGCCGCCGACGCGCGGCGCGCCGCCGCAGGCGGTCAGCAGTCCGGCAGCAAGTCCGAGGGTGGCGTGGCGTCGGGTCAGTTTCATGTCTCTGCTCTCATGGTCTCATCCTCTGGCGGGATGTGGTCCGGTCTGGCGCCGGGGACGGGCGCGGTCGGGACCAAGGATAAGGCGCGGGCCGCTCGGACGATAGCCCCCTCGTACGCACTGGACCTTTCGTCGCCCATTCGACTAAAGCCCGGAGCATGACCGTTCTGCTGCCCAAAGACCCCAAAGGCCCCATGGCGACCGGTGCGCGCGGTCATGCGCGCGCGCTGTTGACGCTCGGCCTGCCGCTGGTCGGCTCGAACGTCGCGCAGATCATGATGGCGATGGCCGACACGCTGATGCTTGGCTGGTACGACGTTACGGCGCTCGCCGCTTCGACGCTCGCGGTGTCCTTGTGGATCCTGCTGTTCCTGCTGGGGGCCGGGTTCTCCAACGCCGTGATGACGCTCGTCGCCGCCGCGCTGGAGGAAGACGACGCCGTCACCGTCCGCCGGGTGACGCGGATGGGGCTCTGGCTGAGCCTGCTCTTCGCCCTGCCGTGCCTGCCGCTATTCTGGTGGTCGGAGCCGCTGTTCCTCGCCATGGGACAGGAGCCCGACGTTGCGGCGCTGGCGCAGGATTATCTTCGAATCCACGGCTTCAGCATGTTTCCGGCGATGGCGATCATGGCGCTCAGGGCGATCCTGACGGCGACGGAGCATACTCGGATTATCCTCTGGGGCACGATTGTCGCGGCGCTGCTCAACGCGGGCCTCAACTGGGTCCTGATCTTCGGCAACCTCGGCTTTCCCGAGCTCGGCATCCGGGGCGCCGCGATCGCGACGCTGATCCTGCAGATCGCCGGAGCACTGCTCTTCGCCGTCTACGCGCTCGTTCGGATGCCGGAATACGATCTCTTCACGCGGCTCTGGAAGCCGGACTGGCCGATCTTCGCCCGGGTGTTCCGGCTGGGTGTGCCGATCGGGCTTACCACGCTGGCCGAGGCGGGACTGTTCAATGTCTCGGCCGTCATGATGGGCTGGATCGGAAAAGTGCCGCTCGCCGCGCATGGCATCGTGATGGAGCTCACCTCGATGGCCTTCATGATCCACCTCGGCTTCAGCCAGGCCGCGACCGTGCGGGCGGGGCGCGCCTATGGCCGACGGGATGAAGCGCAGCTTCGCTCCGGCGCGACAGTCGCGCTGGCGATCACGGGCGGGCTGGTCGCGATTTCGATGTGCCTGTTCCTGCTGCTGCCGGCGCCGCTGGTCGGGTTGTTCGTCGATCCGGACGATCCGCTGCGGGACCAGATCCTCGCCACGGGCGTGACGCTGCTGGCGGTCGCCGCCTTGTTCCAGGCTGCGGACGCGGCGCAGGTGATGACGGTCGGGCTTCTCCGGGGCGTGCAGGACACGAGCGTGCCGATGGTCATCGCGATCGTCACCTACTGGGGCATCGGATTGCCTGCGGGCTACCTGTTCGCCTTCACCTTCGGTATGGGCGCAATCGGAGTCTGGCTCGGCATGGCGCTTGGCCTCATGTCGGCGGCGGTGGCGCTGTCGTGGCGGTTCTGGCGCAACACGAGGCGCTTCGCGACGCGTCCTCTCGTCGCCTAGCCCTTAGGGACGGGCGGACAGGGGATCGGGCAACCGTTCCGGAACCCCGCTGTCAGCGCTTCGGGATCGTAGCCGGTGCGCACCCACTCCAGCAGTCCGATGCCGGTCTGTAGGTGGTGGTACTCGTAGAGGTCGAGGAAGTAGTCGAGGATCCCCGCGCTCGAGCGGCGAATATGAAGGTGGCGGAAGCTCAGGTGCCGCTTCGCCTCGGAAATCGGCACGCCCTCATGGAGGTGCATGTAGATGACCGAGGCCATGCCGGTCCGGTCGGCACCGCTTTTGCAATGCAGCAGCAGCGGACGCTCGGCGACTTCCAGCGCGGCGATCAGCTCTTCGATCTGGCTGACGAGGGGGGCACGGGTGGCCCGCATCTTCACGTCGATCAGATCGAGCCCGAGGCGCTCGCAATTTTCCTTCAGGAACAGGTAATGCGCGAAGACATCCTTGCCGCGCAGGTTCACGACCGTCTTCAGCCCGTGGCGCCGCTGCAGGTTGCGCAGCCGCCGCAGCGTCGGCTGGTTGGAGCGGAAGATCCCCGGGGCGATCTCGGCCTGATTGTGCAGAAAACGCCGCCAGTGGGCGTGGTCGAGCCAGTTGTAATGCCAGAACGACTGCCGCCGCTCGAGGTCGCCGGTGATGTCCTGACCGAAGCCGCGACGCCAGTCGCGTTCCGCCTTCTCGAGATATTTGCGCAAGCCTTTTGCCATCGGCGGTCAGATGGCGCGGGGCGGGCGGGATTGCAAGGCAAAGCGCGGCGTCATTCGTCCGGCGCGCCGCGCTCCTTCAGCATCCGCTCGGCCTTCTTGCGCACCAGCACAGTTCGCAGGTCGTGCATGGCAAGCAGCAACGTGTCCGTTACCGCCTCCAGCTGCTCGTCGGCTGCGGTGGACTGGGCCCACTGTGTGGTCGCGTTCATGTAGTCGACCGCGCGGAAGATGTCGTCGATGTCGCGCTGCGCGAGGATCTCGGCCCGCTCGGCCATCCACGCTTCGATCTCGGCGAGGTCCTCGGGCGAAAGGGCACGGTCGCCGTGCGGCTTGATCTCGCCCTTCTTGAGATTGACGACGGCAATCTGGTCCATCTCGATCCGGCGCTGCCGGTTGGCGGTATCCACCCGGAAGACGAGGGCGCCGTTGTCACGCACCCGGAAATAATAGTCGGGAAGGTCTGCTCCCATGGATCGCCTGGCCCAGTTTTTGTCCTGTCCGAGCTTTCTAGCCGGTCGGGCGCGGTCCAGAAAGCCTGATTTCACCCTTTGTTATCCGATACCAAAGCGCCGAACTTGGATAGCGCGGGCACCTTGGGCCATGTCCCGGTCAGGCCGAAACAGGCAACAGACCGGAGTATTTCCATGACGTCCATTTACCTGACCGCAGGCGCGCTCGCGCTGTGCGGCGCGGTCGGACTCGGCGCCGTCGGCGCCTTCGACCTCGATGAATTCCTCGACCGATCGCCGACGCATTTCGACCGGGGGGCAGTGCCCTCGACTGCCGAGTTCCGGGAACTGCTCGATGGTGGTGCCTTCGACGGGCTGGAGCAGGACGACGGGCGGGCGTGGCTCGACCGCGTCGGCATGCCGTCGGGCGGCAGCTCTGTGACGCTCACCCACCCGACGGGCCAGACCTTCCGCGTGATCGACGGCAAGGTCGTGGACTGAGCGTTCAGTGCGTCAGGATCGGGTAGAGCGTCGCGACGAGCAGCAACGCCATCGTGACGTTGAAGACCCGCTGGCGCCGCGCATTGGTGAGAAACCGGCGCATCTGCTGGCCGAGCGTCGTCCAGATCGCCGTCAGTGGCAGGCACACCAGCCCGAAGATCGCGGCCGCAACCATAAGCGAGGGCAGGGTGCGGTCGGGCAGGTAGGCCGTCGAGACCGTCAGCGCCATCGCCCAGGCCTTCGGGTTTACCCATTGGAACGCCGCTGCCTGCAGCGCGGTGAGCGGGCGTGCCTCGGCGGCGGGACCGTCGGCTGAGGGCGGCTTTGCCGCGCCGATCTTCCATGCGAGGTAGAGCAGGTAGACCAGCGCCGCGATCTTGAGCACGTCGAAGGCGGCCGGGTAGGCGTCGAACAGCTGCGACAGGCCGAGGCCGACAATCAGGATCAGCGACACGACCCCGAAGGCGATCCCCGCGATATGCGGCAGCGTCCGGCGCAGGCCGAAGTTCGCGCCACTGGCCATCAGCATCACGTTGTTCGGGCCGGGCGTGCCGGTCATCACGAAGGCGAAGGCGAAGATGGCGAGGACGATTTCAGGTGTCATGGCGGCAGGATCGCGCGATCGCGGCGAAATGTGCTTGCAAAGTGGGGTGCTGAAGGCGCATTTCTCGCAATGAATGAGCGAAATCGACGATATAAGCCGCAGGATATTGCGTGTTCTGGCCCGCGATGGGCGGATCAGCAACCTCGACCTCGCCGCCGAGGTCGGGCTGTCGCCTTCCGCCTGTCTGCGTCGGGTGCAGGAGCTCGAGCGGCGGGGCGTCATCACCGGCTACCGTGCGCGGCTCGATCCGTTGCAGACGGGGCGGGGGTTTCTTGCCTACATCACGGTCGGGCTGGCTGAACATACCAAGCAGGCGCAGGAAGGGTTCGAGCGTGCGATGCGCGCCGCGCCCGAGGTGGTCGAGTGCCACAATGTCACCGGCGTGTTCGAATATCTTCTGCGCGTGGAAACGGCGGACCTCGCCGCCTACAAGGCGTTTCACACCGACCGGCTGGGGACGGTGCCCCATGTCCGGTCGATCACCAGCTATATCGTGATGGGTTCCCCGAAAGACGACCGGACCTGAGCGGGACGCCCGGACGGCTCTTGGGCGAGCCGTCTACTCCGCCGCCTGCGCCGACGCAGGGCGAGTGGCCTTTTTCGGCGCGGCCGCGTTCTGGTCGATGAAGCCCAGCACCAGCGGCCGGATGTTGTTCCGCCACGACCCGCCGGCGAAGATGCCGTAGTGACCCGCGCCCGGCTCGATGTGCCAGGCTTTCTTCGCATCGGGCAGGCCGGTCAGCAGGTCGAGGGCCGCGCGGCACTGGCCGGGGGCGGAGATGTCGTCCTCCTCGCCCTCGACGGTCTTCACGGCGACCGTGGTTATCTTGGAGAAGTCGACCGGCACGCCGTCGATGGTGAAGGCGTTGCGCGCCACTTCGCGGTTCTTGAAGATCCGCTCGACTGTGGAGAGGTAGAACTCCGCCGGCATGTCCATGACCGCGAGGTATTCGTCGTAAAAGACGTTGTGGCGGTCCTGCTCGGACGCCTCACCGTGGGCGACCCGGAAGATCTGGTCGGTGAAGGCCTTGGAGTGGGTGCCCATGTTCATCGAGATGAACGACGACAGTTGCAGCAGGCCCGGGTAGACCATGCGGCCGACGCCGTCGTACTTGAAGCCGACCCGCTGGATCATCGTCTGTTCGAGCTGACCCATGGTGACCGAATTGCCGAAGTCGGTGACTTCGGTGTGGTTCGCCTCGGGGTCGACGGGGCCACCGATCAGCGTCAGCGAGCGCGGCTGCGCGTCCGGCTCTTCCTGCGCGAGGAATGCCGTGGCGGCCAGAACCAGCGGCGCGGGCTGGCAGATCGCGATCAGATGCAGATCGGGGCCGAGATGACGCATGAACTCGGCGCAATAAAGGGTATAGTCCTCGATATCGAACTTGCCGCAGGAGACGGGAATATCGCGGGCGTTCTTCCAGTCGGTCACGTAGACTTCGCAGTCAGGCAGCAGCGAGACCACGGTCTTGCGACAGAGCGTGGCGTAGTGGCCCGACATCGGCGCGACGAGCAGAACCCGGCGCTTGCGCGGCTTGCGGTCGACGACGTTGAAATGGATCAGGTTGCAGAACGGATGGTCGACGAGCGTCTCGATCTGGACGACGTGGTCCTTGCCGTCGTCACCAGTGATCGAGGGGATGCCCCAGTCGGGCTTCACGACCATACGTTCGAACGTGCGCTCCGTCACCTCGCCCCAGGCCTGCAGCCAGGTCGTCATTGGGGTCGGTACGGCGGCCATGGCAGGGTAGGAGCCGAGCGCCCGCGCCGTCGCGCCGAGCCACTGGTTCGTGTTCCGCGCCGTTTCCATCAGGTCGTAGGTGAACATGCTCTTCATGCGAGGGGCCTCGATCGCGGGGTTGGCGCATCCGGCTCGAGGCACTATTCAATCGCCTGTTGCTCAGCGGGCCGTCGACGGATGCTGCAACTGCAAAGTTAGGGGGGGAGCAGCGATATGACAACCGAAAGTTCCGGAAATGGTGAAGCGGGCACGCCCGCCCTCGCCAATCTTGAAGCGAATATCGCGCGGATCGAGGAGCTCAGCCAACGGCTGGTGACCGCCCTGTCCAGCAAGCGATCGGTTCCGCAAGCCCTGCAGGCGCCGAGCGGCGAACTCTACATGAAGGCGGCGACGGCCTACTGGGCCGACATGATGCACAACCCCGCGAAACTGATCGAACATCAGGTCGGCTACTGGGGCAAGACGCTCAAGCATTACGTCGAGGCACAGCAGGCTCTGGCGACCGGCAACCTCGTCGCGCCGCCGGACGAGACGCCGACCGACCGGCGCTTCTCCTCGCCGCTCTGGCAGACCCATCCCTATTTCAACTTCGTCAAGCAGCAGTACATGCTGAATGTCGAGGCGATCGATTCCGCGGTGCAGCAGATCGAGGGGATGGACCCGCGCGAAAAGCAGCGGCTCGAATATTTCTCGCGCCAGATCATCAACCTGTTCAGCCCGACCAACTTCCTCGGCACCAACCCCGAGGCGCTGTCCCGCGCGGTCGAGACGGAGGGGGAGAGCCTCGTGAAGGGGCTCGAGAACCTCGTCGCCGATCTTGAGGCGAACGAGGGCGAGATGGTCGTCTCGCTCGCCGATCGCGACGCGTTCAAGGTGGGCGAGAACATCGCCGCGACCGAGGGCGAGGTTGTCTGGCGCAACCACATGTTCGAGCTGATCCAGTACAGCCCGACCACGGAAGAGGTGCACGAGACGCCGCTCATCATCTTCCCACCGTGGATCAACAAGTTCTACATCCTCGATTTGTCTGAGCGGAACAGCCTCATCAAGTGGATCGTCGATCAGGGCTACACGCTGTTCGTGGTAAGCTGGGTGAACCCCGACGCGACCTACCGCGACACGTCGATGACCGACTACGTGGAAGAGGGCTACCTGACCGCGATCCGCGAGGTGAAGGCGATCTGCGACGTCAAGAAAGTCAACGTCGTCGGCTACTGCATCGCCGGCACAACGCTCGCCGCCACGCTCGGCGTGATGAAGAAGCGCAAGGATCGGTCGGTGAACTCCGCCACCTTCTTCACCACGCTCACCGACTTCTCCGATCAGGGGGAGGTCGGCGTCTTCCTCGACGACGACTTCGTCGATGGGATCGAGGCCGAGGTCACGCGGTCGGGCTACCTAGACAGCTTCTACATGAGCCGGACCTTCAGCTTCCTGCGCAGCAACGACCTGATCTATGCGCCGGCGATCCGGAACTACATGATGGGCGAGCGGCCGCCGGCCTTCGACCTGCTCTACTGGAATGGCGACGGCACGAACCTGCCCGCGAAGATGGCGGTCGAGTACCTGCGCGGCCTCTGCCAGCAGGACAAGCTCGCCACGGTCGGCTTCGAGGTGGCGGGGGAGACGGTGACGACGCGCGACGTCGACGTGCCGCTCTGCGCCATCGCCTGCCAGACGGACCACATCGCCGCGTGGCGCAGCTCCTACCGTGGCATCGCGGGGATGGGGGCGAAGGACAAGACTTTCATCTTGTCCGAAAGCGGACACGTGGCCGGGATCGTCAATCCGCCGTCCAAGAAGAAATACGGCCACTACACGAACCCGGACCTGACGCTTGGCCCGGACGAGTGGCTGGAGGCGGCGGACAAGCACGAAGGCTCCTGGTGGCCGCGCTGGATCGCCTGGCTGACGGGCCGTTCGGGGAAGATGATTCCCGCGCGAGAGCCGGGAGACGAGGCGCATCCGCCGCTATCGCCCGCACCCGGGACCTACGTGGTTTCCTCTAAGGAAGCTTGAGCCTTTCTCAAGTCGTTGAAAAGGCGGCAGGCTTCTTGCTGCGATGCACTATTTTTCGCCGCAGTGCAGAGAAACCCTTGATTTGCTGCGGTGCAGCATGCATATTCCGTCGTGTCGCAGCAAACTTTTTGCCACTTAAGGGAGACCTCCAATGGCCACGACGACCAAAACGCCCGACCTGACCACCATGTTCAAGGACATGATGGGTTCGTTCCCGGTTGACACGAAAGCCATGGAAGACGCTTTCAAAACGCACACCACGCTCGCCGAGAAGCTTTCCGGCGTGTCGATCGACGCCGCTCAGAAGAGCACCGATCTGTCCGCCAAATGGGCCTCCGACACCTTCACCAAGATGTCGGCCCTGACCAAATCGAAGTCCGAGCCCGCCGACTACGCCAAGGCGATGACCGAGTTCGCGTCCGCCTCCGCCGAGTCCGCTGCCGAGCACATGGCCGCCTTCGCCGAGATCGCGAAGAAGGTTCAGACCGAGACGATGGAACTGATGCTCGCCGCCGGCAAGGACATGTCGGAAGAGATGACCGCCGCCGCCAAGAAGGCGACCGAGGACATGTCCTCCGCCGCGAAGAAGGCCGCGACCTCGAAATAATTCGAGCAGAACGGGCGACGGATCGGGACCCTCCCTGCCGGTCCGCCGCCCGCGTCTTTCCGGATCGTCACACCCATGTGGCCCGGGAAGGTGAAGGA
The DNA here is from genome assembly GCF_016134045.1 of Pelagovum pacificum. Lineage (NCBI taxonomy): Bacteria > Pseudomonadati > Pseudomonadota > Alphaproteobacteria > Rhodobacterales > Paracoccaceae > Pelagovum > Pelagovum pacificum. Next base: position 1,501,273 of record NZ_CP065915.1, read on the forward strand.
AAGATCTCGGGGAGGGACAATCGCAACGCGGCCCACCGGGCCGCGTTTCGCTTTTCGGCACACCGCCTTCCTGCTGCACGCGCAAGAGCGTGCCAGTTTGACGAAGATGCCCGGAAACCCGTCATAAGCACCCATTTCATGCAACCGATCACCGAGGGTTGTGCGTTAGAACTACGCGGCGTAGCATCGAATTCTGCGATGCCGCAAAGTGTCTGGGAGGACTGGGCTTGGCCGAAAGCACGAACAAACCGCTGCTGATCAAACGATATGCCAGCCGCCGTCTCTACAATACCGAGACTTCGGATTACGTGACGCTCGAGGATATCGCGACGTTCATCCGCGAAGGTCGCGAAGTTCAGATCGTCGACCTGAAATCCGGCGACGACCTCACGCGGCAATACCTCCTTCAGATCATCGCCGAGCATGAGAGCCGGGGGGAAAACATGCTGCCCGTCGAAGTGCTGACCGATCTGGTGCGCAGCTACACGACGCAATCCATGTCCGTCGTGCCGCAGTTTCTCTCGATGAGCTTCGACATGCTCCGGCAGGGGCAGGAGAAAATGATGGAGAACATGGGCACCATCAACCCGATGTCGCAGATGGGGGCGATGAATCCGCTAAGCCAGATGCCGGGCTACGACGCCATGCGCAAGCAGCAGGAAACCTTCCTGAAGGCGATGACCGGCGGAATGATGGGCACGTCCGGCCCGGCGATGGAGCCGGGCGAACGGGGTGACGACCTCGACGCGATCAAGAAGCAGCTCTCCGAACTGCAGGACAAGCTGAACAAGATGGGCAAGTAGCCCGGCGCTCAGCTGTCCTCGACGCGCCAGTGCAGCGGAAAGCCCGGATCGAAGATCGTTACCGGGCCTTCCCCCGTCTCGACCGATTTCGGCAGGTCGAGCGGTTCGCCCTTCACCATCGTGATCGTCTCGTCATTGGCGGGCAGGCCATAGAAGCGCGGCCCGTTGAGCGAGGCGAAACGCTCCAACTCCTGCAATTTTCCGGCCACGTCGAACACTTCCGCAAGGCAGGACATCGTGACCGGGGCCGAATAGACGCCCGCGCAACCGCAGGGCTGCAGCTTCGCAGGATCGGTGTGCGGCGCGCTGTCGGTCCCGAGGAAGAAACGCCCGTCACCTGAGACCGCCGCCTCGACCAGGGCCACGCGGTGCTTCTCGCGCTTGGCGACCGGCAGGCAGTAATAGTGCGGCCGGATCCCCCCGGCGAGGATGTTGTTGCGGTTGATGATGAGGTGGTGAGTCGTGATCGTCGCGGCGAGCCGCTTGGGGTGGTCGCGGACGTACTCGACGGCGTCGGCCGTCGTCACGTGCTCCATCACCACCTTCAGCTCGGGCAGCTGGCGTTTGAGCGGGTGAAGCACCTTCTCGATGAACACGGCCTCGCGGTCGAAAATGTCGACGTCCGCGTTCGTCACCTCGCCATGCATGCAGAGCGGCATGCCGATGTCGGCCATACGTTCGAGGACCGGGCGGACGGCGGTCATGTCCCGAACGCCGGAGGCGGAATTCGTCGTGGCGCCGGCGGGGTAGAGCTTGACCGCCGTGGCGATCCCGTCGCGGAACGCACGCTCCACGTCGTCGGGGTCGGTCTGCTCGGTCAGGTAGAGCGTCATCAGCGGCTCGAAGCGCGCGCCCTCGGGCAGGGCGGCCATGATACGCTCCCGATAGGCGACGGCATCGGCGGCGGTCACCACCGGCGGCACCAGATTGGGCATCACGATCGCCCGCGCGAAATGGGCGGTTGTGCCGGGCAGGACGCCTTTCAGCATCTCCCCGTCTCTCAGGTGGAGGTGCCAGTCATCGGGGCGGCGCAGCGTGAGGCGATCTGTCATGCGGTCCGATAGCACTCCCCGCCGGGCCAGACCAGATCCCCGAAGTCCTTGCGCGGTCGGGTCAGGCTTCCGATATTGCGGGCAGGCTGATCCGAAAGGGGTACGAAGATGCTGGGGTTCCTGGTCGCGTTGCTTGGCGGTTTCATCGCAACCAACATGGAAGAGACGCTCGCCCGCCCGGTGGCGCGTGCGCTCGCGCCCCGTATCGTGGTCGAGCCGGGCGAGATGAAGTTGCTGGCCTTCATGCTGACGATGCTGATCGTCGCGATCCTGCTGGCGATCTTCGACTGGGACTCGCCGGTCGGCTTCATGCTTGGCGGAACGCTCGGCTGGTTTGCCAACCGGATCGTCGCCGCCGTGCGCGCTGGCATCGACAGCCGGTCCGAGGACTGATCACTCCGCCGCGGTCACGTCGCCACGGTTTTCCAGCGCCTTGAGCTTGTTGCGGAACACCGGGCGGTTGGTGTGCTCGATCCCCCAGCGACAGACGCGCTCGGTCAGGTCGATGCGCCCGGATTGCTGCGTATGGGTCAGCAGGCTGCGCAGGTAGGGCATGTAGCGGCGCCGCGCCCGGTAGAGCGACCGGAACCCGGCGGCATCCAGCGTGCCAAGCATCGCCCCGCGCAGGACATCATCGAGGATGTGCATCCCCTCAAGCGCGCGCTCCAGCTCGTCACCGAGGTGGGGACAGGGCAGGCGCAGCACGTTCGGCCGCCGGAACAGGGCGGCGTGCATGTCGTCGAGCGTCAGTTCGGGATCGAACAGCACGTAGGCCTGCCGCGCGGCGTCCAGCATGTCGGGCGCGAAGCCGTAGCGGCTCTCAAACTCCAGCCGCCGAGCGGGCAGGAAGCGCCGGTCCCACCGGGTCGTGTCGGGCGTCAGCGTCGCCTGCGGGCGCAGCGCCACGACCGCCGCGCCGGGCGCCGCGACCGAATAGGCCGCCGCCGCATAGCCGCCAGAGCCCGCGCCGTAGAACAGGACGTTGTCGTAGCTGTCGAAGAAACCGTCGTCGGTCATCCGGTCGATGAAGTCGTAGACCGCCGGATTGCGGAACCATGTCTCGGACGCGCTGAACAGGGTGAGCGAGGTCCATCCTTCGGAGCGGGCGAGACGCCAGCCCCGCGGCTCGCGGCCCGGGTTCGCCTCCTGGACGCGCGGTATCACCTCGAACGCGACCATCAGGTTGCGGTTTCCCTCGATCAGGACGGCGTCGTGCGCGGGGCCGAGCGCTTCGTGGAACCCGAAGTCCCAGCCGGCCTCGCGTACTGCGTCGAGCCACGCCTTCCCCGAAAGTTCGGAGAGATCCACATCGAATTCCATCGTCTCTTCGACCATCGCCCCCACGCCTCGCGACAGGTCCTGTCCGGCCAAGGTGGCCGGCGGTTCGGCAGCGAAAATGGCTCGTCGCGAGGCACCGCGCAACCCTCGACGCCGCGGTGCCGCAAGCGCCCGGACCCTGCGGAATTGCTGAAATGCCAGTTAATCAAGGCTTAACCGCCGCCGCACAAATGACAGATTTGAACCAGTGGTTTCACAATGTTGTCGCCATTCATGGCTCATGCTGTGACGGTCGGGACAGGGACAGCCGATTGTTTCCCTCCATGGGAGAATCTCGCGCCATGAAGAGTCGCCGCCGGACAGCGCCACCTTGACCCCTGCTGCGCCAAGTGCAGCTATGGCCTGAGGAGGCCGCCCATGAACACGATCGAAGACGTAGAGAGCGCACTCGCCGGTCAGGACTACATCTGCGACCGGCCGCTCGCGACGGTGCTGTTCCTCGCCCTCCGGCTTGGCCGTCCGCTGTTTCTCGAAGGGGAGGCGGGGACCGGCAAGACGGAGATCGCAAAGGCGATGGCGGCGGCGCTCGGCCGGCGGCTGATCCGGCTTCAGTGCTACGAGGGGCTCGACGCGTCCTCTGCCGTCTACGAGTGGAACTTCGCGGCGCAGATGATCGCGATCCGGACGGCCGAGGCGGCGGGTGGCACGGATCGCGCCGGCCTGCAATCCGAGCTGTTCGGCGAGGACTTCCTGATCGAACGTCCCCTGCTGGAAGCGATGCGACCCCAGCCCGGCGGCCCGCCCGTTCTGCTGATCGACGAACTCGACCGCACGGATGAGCCGTTCGAGGCGTTCCTGCTCGAAGCGCTGTCCGACTTCCAGGTCACGATCCCGGAACTCGGCACGATCAAGGCGCCCGAACCGCCGATCGTGATCCTGACGTCCAACCGCACCCGCGAAGTGCACGACGCGCTCAAGCGGCGCTGTCTCTATCACTGGGTGGATTACCCGAGCGCGGAGCGTGAGATCGAGATCCTGCGCGCCCGTGTGCCAGAGGCGGCGGACGCTTTGTCGCGCAACATCGTCGCCTTTGTGCAGCGCCTGCGGACGGAGGACCTGTTCAAGAAGCCGGGCGTGGCGGAGACGATCGACTGGGCCAAGTGCCTGCTCGCCCTCGATGTCATCGACCTGTCGCCCGAGGTCATCAGCGACACGCTCGGCGCGATCCTGAAGTACCAGGACGACATCCAGCGGATCGAGACGTCGGTGACCAAGCAGCTGTTGGAGGAGGCGCGGACCGCCGCGGCCGTCTAGCGTTGGCGGCGCAGGCGCTCCACGTAGTCGACGAGGTCCTCGACCGTCGCGACTTCCCACGGCTCTTCCGGCGTTCCCGACCCGTAGGTCAGGCGGATGACGTAGTAGTAGGGCTCCGGCCCGAGCAGGCGGATCAGGACATGGTCGGCGTCCGGTTTCACCGGCTCGGCGATGCCGATCACGTTGAAGCGCCCGGTGCGCAGCACGGAGGTCGCGGGCTGTTCGCGCCGGACCTGACCGACCATGCGGGCCGCGACGACGCCTTCGACCACGGTCCAGCCCTCGGGGAGCGGCTGGTCGTCGAGGTCGTGGGGCATGTCGCGGCTTGGGTCGAACAGCCGTTCGAGTTCCGCCAGCGACCGGATTGCGCGGATCATCGGCGCGCGCTCGGTGCGTTTCGGGCGACGGCGCAGGCGTTGAAGCAATCCGCGCAGGGGACTGCGGCGCGGCGGCTCGCTCCAGTCGAGCTCGATCACGAAGAACGGGGCGCCCCAGCCGTCGATCTCGAACACCGCTTCGTTGCCGTTGCGCGCGGCGCCGATGCAGGTGATCGGATGCCGGAAGATCGGATCGCGGGTATCGCGCTGACGGCGAAGCTGGCGCACCGCCCTTTCCGCGCTGTCCGCAGTAACCGGACCCCACCCGGGGGGCCATTCGCGATCGACCACTTCGCTCATTTTCGCACGTTAACAACTGATCGGGAGGGGAGATATGCCTGACATCTCCGTGCTCGATATTCCGCCAGATGGCAAGCTGGTCCGCAACATCGTCCACTTCGCGCGGGCGCTGAACCGGGCCGGTGTGCCGATCGGATCGGGCCGTGTCGCTGATGCGGTGCGCGCGGTCGAGGCGGCGGGCTTCACCGACCGGGCCGACTTCTACTGGACGCTGCACGCCTGTTTCGTCTCGCGGCCCGAGCATCGTGCGATCTTCGCGCAGATCTTCCGTCTTTATTGGCGCGATCCGCGGTTTCTCGAACAGATGATGTCGATGATGCTGCCGATGGTGCGCGGCACGCAGGAAGAGCGCAAGGCGCGGGCGGCGGAGCGTCGCGCCGCCGAGGCGCTGCTCGACGGACGCGGACCCGAGCCGCCGGCAGAGGAGGAAGAGCCGGAGGAGGTCGAGATCGAGATCGACGCGTCGCAGACCGCCTCCGCGCAGGAAAAGCTACGCTCGCTCGATTTCGAACAGATGTCCGTCGACGAGATGGCCGCCGCCCGCCGCATCCTCGCGACGCTCGACCTGCCGGTGCGACCGATCGCGACCCGACGGCTGGTCGGCGCGCCGCGCGGCGATCGGGTCGACTGGCGCGGCACGATCCGCCGCTCGCTGCGCACCGGCGGCGACATACGCGACATCGCCCGACGAAAGCGGCGCACGCGGATGCCGAACCTCGTCGTGCTGTGCGACATATCCGGGTCCATGTCGCACTATTCTCGGGCCGTTCTGCACTTCGTCCATTCCGTCGCCAACCGGCGCGGGCAGGGTTGGGCGCGCGTGCATGCCTTCACCATCGGAACGCGGCTGACCAACATCACCCGGCACCTCGCCACGCGTGATGTCGATGCCGCGCTCGCAGCCGCCGGGCAGGAGGCGCGGGACTGGGAGGGGGGGACGCGGCTCGGCGCGTGCCTGACCGCCTTCAACCGCGACTGGTCGCGGCGGGTCATGGGGCAGGGCGCGGTCGTGCTGCTCATCACCGACGGGTTGGAGCGGGACGTCGACAGCGGCCTCTCCGCCGCGATGGAGCGGTTGAGCCTGTCCGCGCGGGAGGTCATCTGGCTGAACCCGCTGCTGCGTTTTGACGGTTTCGCGCCACGCGCCGAGGGGATCCGGGCGATCTTGCCCCATGTCGACCAGCTTCGGGCCGGTCACAACATCGCCGCGCTCGAAGGGCTGGCGCAAGCGCTGGCAGACCCGCGCGGCTCTGGCGAAAAGGCCCGGATGATGGCGATGCTCTGACGCGGGTGCTCAGGTGCCGCAGAAGGTTCGGGTGACGCGCTCATCCTCCGCTGGCGGATGTGTCCAGTCGGAGTTTTCTATATTTGGATCATATGGTTGGACGACGATCTTCAGAAGTTTCTCGAACTTCGAGTAGTCGCCGGACTGACCCGCCTGAATGGCTTCTTCAATCCTGTGGAGCCGTGGGATGACCACCGGGTTCACGTCGGCCATCAGCGTTGTATCGGGCGACATTGACTGCCAACGTACCTTCCACTCGTCGAACTTTTCGCGCTCGATGAACTGGTCGCGTGCATCCTCGTGCGGCAGGCGGCGGAAGGTATTGGTGAAATCCGCGCCGTCCGTCGCCATCAAGGTCAGCAGGTCCTCGACCAGCGTGGGCTCTTCCAGCGCCGGCAGACCGAGCTTCTGGCCGAACAGCCGTAGCCATTCGGCCTGGTAGACTTCGGGGAACCGGTGGACGATGTCGGTGAAGTCCCGGATCGCGGCATCTCGATCCTCCATCAGCGGGATCAGACATGTCGCGAATTGCGCGACGTTCCAGACGCCGATCTGCGGCTGCTGCGCATAGGCGTAGCGGCCGAACTGGTCGATGGAGGAAAAGACCGTATCCGGGTGATAGGTGTCCATGAAAGCGCAGGGGCCATAGTCGATCGTCTCGCCGGAGATCGTCATGTTGTCCGTGTTCATCACGCCGTGGATGAAGCCGACGGACATCCAGAGCGCGATCAGGCGTGCTTGACGTTCCATCATCTTTTCAAGGAGTTCCGGGACGGACTTCACGGCCGGGTAGTGCCGCTCGATAACGTGGGTGACAAGCGCAGAGAGCGCCTCGGTGTCCTCGCGCGCGGCGAAGAACTGGAAGGTGCCGACCCGGATGTGCGAGGCCGCGACGCGCGTCAGGACTGCGCCGGGCAGCGTCGTCTCTCGGTAGACCTCGTCCCCCGTCAGAACAGCGGCGAGCGCACGGGTCGTGGGAATGCCGAGAGCGTCCATCGCCTCGCTCATCACGTATTCACGGATCACCGGGCCAAGCGCCGCCCGCCCGTCACCCATCCGGGAATAGGGGGTGGGGCCAGAGCCCTTCAGTTGCAGATCGACCCGGCCCTTCAGCGTCGCTATCTCGCCCAGCAGGATCGCCCGACCGTCGCCCAGCTGGGGGTTCCAGTTGCCGAACTGGTGTCCGGCATAGACCTGCGCGAGGGGCGAGGCGCCGTCGGGAATTTCATTTCCTGAGAACAGTTTGGCGAGCTCTGTTGATGTCAGGCCGCCGGTGTTGATGCCGAGCTCTTCCGCGAGTGACGTGTTGAACGCCAACACCTCCGGCGCGGTCACGGGCGTCGGGTTCAGCGCGGTGAAGAAGCGCTTCGGCAGGCGGGCATAGGAATTGTCGAAGGGGATCGCGAGGGTCATGCGTCTTATCTAAGTGCTGCTCGACCGGGCGCAACTCCGCACAAACCACAAAGAATCCTTTGCGGAGATTTCTTTGTGGTTTAGGTGGGTGCCAATCCCGGAGGTGAACACATGCCCGAACTGCGCAAGGTCCGGCCCGATGCGGCCACGCTCAAAGCCTTGGCCCATCCCGTCCGGCTCCGGATGCTGGGCCTGCTGCGGCTGGAAGGGCCGGACACCGCGACAGGACTGGCCGAGCGCATGGGCCTGAACTCCGGCGCGACAAGCTATCACCTTCGCCAGCTCGAGAAGCACGGCCTGATTGAGCAGGACACCGAGCGCGGCAACAAGCGCGAGCGATGGTGGATGGCCGCGCATGACAGCACGGTGCTCGACGTCGACAGCCCCCTCGGAACGCCCGAGGCGGAGGCGGGCTTCGGTCTGATCCGGTCGATCGTGACGCTTCATATCGCGCAGATCGAGCGCGCGATGGAGGTGGCGCCGACCTTGCCCGCGGAGTGGTGGCAGGCTTCGACCTCCAGCGACGCCACGGTGCGGCTGACGGCAGCGGAGGCGAAGGATCTGAATGAGCGGATGTATGCGCTGCTGGCCGAGGCAAAGGAGATGGAGCTCGCCCGGCAGGGCGCAGAGCCCGACGGCGCGCGGCCCTATACGGTCCTTCTGCACGGCTTCCCTTACGTGGGGCTGACGGAATGAGCCGCCGTCCGCTCTACGGGCTGATCGCGCGGCCGCCGGCTACAGCCAGCGCGACATGAGGCAATAGCGGTCCCGAAGCTTGTAGCCGTCCCTGGCATAGAGCCTGTGCGTCGCCTCGTTCTCGCGGTCGACCTCCAGGTGGATCGCCTTCACGCCGCCATCGCGCAGGCTGACGGACAGCGCATGAAGCGCCTGCGTGGCGATACCACGACCGCGCACGGAGGGGCGGACGTAGATCTCGTCGAGGAATGCATCCATGCCGCCAAGCTCGATCGACCAAGTGAAGCTGACGATCATGTAGCCGAGCGGCGCGCGCGCCGGGCCGAACAGCCAGACGGCCCCGTGGGGCGAGCCCTCGAGCAGCGGCATGAGCGCGGCCTCCCGGTGAGCATCGTCCGCGGCGATCCCGTATTCCTCGTGGAAGCGGGCGACCAGCGACAGCACCGCGGGCGCGTCGTCGGCGGAGGCGAGGCGGATCGGGGTCATAGCTTGCCGATCCGGTCCGCCAGCAGGGCGAAGAAACGGTCGGTATCGATGTCCTTGAGGAATGTCGCGTTGGCGGGCCGGTCGGTGACGCGCCACCAGTCGGCGACGGTCATGCCAAGGGTCAGCTCGGAGCTCGTCTCGATCTCGACATTGATATGACGCCCCGACATCAGCGAGCGGTCGATCAGGTAGGCGATCACGCAGGGATCGTGCAGCGGCGCGCCTTCCGATCCGTACTTCTCCTTGTCGAACCGTTCGAAGAAGTCGGTCCAGGCGGCGATCGTGTCGCCCACTTTCGTTCCCATCTCGCGAAACGGGCGGATGCGTTCGGGCGAGGTCAGCGCTTGGTGCGTGAGGTCGAGCGGCACCACGGTGATCGCGACGCCCGACTTGAAGACGACATCGGCGGCCTCGGGGTCGACGTAGATGTTGAACTCGGCGGCCGGGGTGATGTTGCCGACTTCGAAGTAGGCGCCGCCCATCAGGACGATTTCCTTCACCCGGCCCACGACGTCGGGCGCCCGCTGGAATGCCGTCGCGATATTCGTCAGCGGCCCGAGAGGGCAGAGCGTCACCGTGCCCTCCGGCTCCTCGCGCAAGGTGTCGATGATGTAGTCGACGCCGTGCTTGTCCTGCAGCGGCATCGTCGGCTCTTCCATCGGCGGCCCGTCGAGGCCGGTGGTGCCGTGCACATGCTCCGCCGTGATGAGCGGGCGCGAAATGGGCGCGTCGCAGCCGGCATAGACGGGTACGTCGGTGCGGCCGGCAAGCTCGCAGACGATGCGGGCGTTGCGCTCGGTCAGTGGCAGGGGGACGTTGCCGGCAACGGCGACGATGCCGAGCACGTCGAGCTCTTCCGGTGCGGCGAGGGCGAGGAGAATCGCGACCGCGTCGTCCTGTCCCGGATCGGTATCTATGATGATCTTCTGTGTCATGTTGGGGCGACAAGATCAGCAAGCGCGGGTGAGGTCCAGAGCGGTCATGCCGCGCCGCTCACCAAACCGTGAGGGAACGGTGATCGGGGGGGCGTCGGTTGGTGGGGCAGACACGCAAACGAAATGAGGAGGATCACATGACCTATCTCAAGACGACTATGGCCGCCCTGATCGCAACTCTGCCCGCCGCTGCGTTCGCGCAGACCGACGCGCTCGAGAACGAGATCGAGATGGACGGACCGATGACCTTCGAACAGGTCAGCGAAATGTATCCCGACGTCGAGATGACGGAATTCGCGGCTGTCGACACCAACGGTGATGGTATGCTCGACGAAGCCGAGTTCGAGGACTTTGAAGAGCTCGACATCGACGACGATGACGACGTCGACGGCGGCGACAACGACGACTGATCTTCCCCGTTTTGCATTCCCGGGGAGAGGCCCGTGCCATTCGGCACGGGCCTTTTTTGTTATGGGAACGCGGTCAGGTGGCGCCGCGGCTCAACGCGGCGACGCCGGTGCGGGCCACCTCGTTCAGGCCGAGCGGGCGCATCAGCTCCGCGAAGGCGTCGATCTTCTCCGGCGTGCCGGTGATCTCGAAGACAAAGCTTTCGAGCGTGCTGTCCACCACGTTGGCGCGGAAGATGTCGGCCAGACGCAGCGCTTCGACCCGCGCGTCGCCCTTGCCGGCGACCTTGAAGAGCGCCAGTTCGCGTTCGACCGCGCGGCCTTCGACGGTCAGGTCCTGCACTTCGTGAACCGGGACGATCCGTCCGAGCTGCGCCTTGATCTGTTCGATCACCTGCGGCGTGCCGGTGGTGACGATGGTGATCCGCGACAGGTGCCCGGTATGATCCACCTCCGCCACGGTGAGGCTTTCGATATTGTAGCCCCGGCCCGAGAACAGGCCGATCACGCGGGCCAGAACGCCCGGTTCGTTCTCCACCAGCACCGCGAGCGTGTGCTTCTCCTGCACGTCCGAGAAGGTCGGCCGGAGATTGTAGGCGGAGTGGCTGGTGGAGCCTTGCTGGATGTTGAGCGGTGACATGGGTCAGGCCTCGTCAGGTTGGGGCGACCAGGCGGCCAGATCGCGCCGCCGGTGCAGGATGTCGATGATGTCAATGCGAAGAGTCAGGCGCTTGAAGACCAGAAGGTGCTGACCTGCGATGACAGTGTCATAGTCCGCGTGCCGGTTCAGGCCGGTTATCGCAGTCAGGTTCCTGACGTGGACACGGCTTTCGGCCAGCGCGGTTATTCTCTCGTTCAGCATGTCTTCGTAGGCGTGTGCCTGCTCCGTTCCGAATGTGTCCGTGGTCCAGTTCGCTATCTCGGTCAGTCTGCGTGCGGCTGCCGGAGCGAAGCTGATCTCAAGTGCCATTGCCGCCCGTCTTGTCCTCGTACTTTGCCCGCGCCTCTGCAAAGGCGCGTCGGATCGTTACTTCGGCCGGTTCATCCAACGCGCCATGCTTTTCGTAGTCGGCGATGACGTCGTCGATGCGATCGGCAAGCCGCGCCATCCGAGCCTCATCCTCTTCCAGCATCCGCAGCCCCGCCCGCATCGCTTCGGAGGCGTTCTGGTAGCGGCCGGATGCGACGAGCCGGTCGAGAAGCTCGGACTGGTGATCGGTCAGCACGACGTTGCGGGTGGGCATGGGCGATCCTCCGGCAGGGCCTGTTGGCAGTATATGCCAACAGGCCGCCGTCGCAATGTCAGACCAGCACGGAGCCCTTGGCGTCGATGACGCCCTGGGTCTCTGCGTCGCCCATCAGCATCTCGTTGTGGGCCTTGCCCGACGGGATCATGGGGAAGCAGTTCTCGTGCTTCTCGACGAGGCAGTCGAAGATCACCGGACCATCGTGGTTCAGCATCTCCATGATCGCGTCGTCGAGGTCGGCGGGGTCGGAGCAGACGATGCCCTTCGCGCCGAAGGCCTCGGCCAGCTTCACGAAATCGGGCAGGGCCTCGGACCAGCTTTGCGAGTAGCGCTCGCCATGCAGCAATTCCTGCCACTGGCGGACCATGCCGAGCCGCTCGTTGTTCAGGATGAACTGCTTGACCGGCAGGCGGTACTGAACCGCGGTGCCCATCTCCTGCATGTTCATCAGCCACGAGGCCTCGCCCGCGACGTTGATGACCAGCGCATCGGGGTGCGCCAGCTGAACGCCGATCGAGGCGGGGTGACCGTAGCCCATGGTGCCGAGCCCGCCGGAGGTCATCCAGCGGTTCGGCGCCTCGAAGCCGAGGAACTGCGCGGCCCACATCTGGTGCTGACCGACTTCGGTCGTGATGTAGCGGTCGTAGTCCTTGGTCAGTGCCTCGAGCCGCTCCAGTGCGTACTGCGGCTTGATCGAGGTTTTGCTGCGTTTGTAGGACAGGCAGTTCACCTTCCGCCATTGCTCGATCTGGTGCCACCAGAGCGACAGCCCCTCGCGGTCGGTCTTGCGACCGCGCGACTTCCAGACCTTGAGGATGTCCTCGAGCACGTGGCCGACATCGCCGATGATCGGCAGCTCGACATGGATCACCTTGTTGATCGACGAAGGGTCGATATCGATATGCGCCTTGACCGAGCCGGGCGAGAAAGCGTCGATCCTCCCGGTGATCCGGTCGTCGAAGCGGGCGCCGACGTTGATCATCAGGTCGCAGTCATGCATCGCCATGTTGGCCTCGTAGAGACCGTGCATCCCGAGCATCCCCAGCCATTTGTCGCCCGACGCCGGGTAGGCGCCCAGCCCCATCAGCGAGGAGGTGATCGGAAAGCCGGTCGCCTCGACCAGTTCGCGCAGCAGCTGGCTGGCCGCCGGGCCGGAGTTGATGACGCCGCCGCCGGTATAGAAGACGGGACGCTTCGCCGTCTCCATCGCCTCGACCAGCGCCGTGATGACCGCCATGTCGCCTTTCAGCTGCGGGGCATAGTGGCTCTTCGGGCCTTTCGTCGGCTCCTTGTAGGTGCCGTCGGCGAACTGGACGTCCTTGGGAACGTCGATCAGCACCGGGCCGGGACGGCCCGAGGTCGCGACGTGGAACGCCTCGTGGATCGTTTCCGACAGGCGGTCGGGGTCCTTCACCAGCCAGTTGTGCTTGGTGCAGGGGCGGGTGATGCCGACGGTGTCGGCCTCCTGGAACGCGTCCGAGCCGATCGCGAAGGTCGGGACCTGACCCGAGAGCACGATGATCGGGATGCTGTCCATCAGCGCGTCCGTCAGGCCGGTAACCGCGTTGGTCGCGCCGGGGCCGGAGGTCACGATGGCGACGCCGGGTTTGCCGGTCGATCGGGCGTAACCTTCCGCTGCGTGAACCGCGCCCTGTTCGTGGCGGACCAGGATGTGGCGGATGTCGTTCTGCTGGAAGATCTCGTCATAGATCGGAAGAACGGCACCGCCGGGATATCCGAATACCGTGTCCACACCCTGATCCCGCAGGGCCTGAACCACCATTTTCGCTCCGGTCATCTGACGTGTCATCTGTCTCTCCGTTCGCTGACGTCCGTCGTTTACGCATAAAAAAACCCCCGAGGTCATCGGGGGCGCATGGGGAACCGTTATGGTCTGCCGTTACCGGCCCATGCGCCACGTTCCTACAAGTACGAGAATGCTGTTCATCGGAAGCCTCATGCGTGTTCGCGCTATATGCACCCCGACTCGGACAGGGTCAACCGCGTTTGTGGAGAAAATTGCCGCAAGCGGTATCGGCGCGAAACAATATTGCGAGAGCTTGTGTGCGCAGGCGGAGGGCTTTGGGCCTCTCTCTGACCACTTCAGGCTCTAGTCCTTTGTCCCATCGAGGTAAATGAGTCCTTGGCCAACGGGCAGCGCTGTTCCCTGTTGGCCTGACGTCGTTCAGGCAATTGCACGCGGGTGCATTTGGCCGAGACTTCTAATGAGGTCTTTGTATCGCAACAGGTCGAGACCGCCCGGAGCGAGCCCGTCACCACGGCCGGCGTGCTGCGCCATTTCGTCTGGATGGTGGAAGAGGGGCGGACACCTAGGTCATCTCGCGCGCCATGGTCGGGGCCGACGACATGGTGACGTCCGGATGGTTCGAGAGACTCGGTCAGAGCCTCACG